>CAJJPN010000106.1:0-7099 GCA_905193635.1 Coriobacteriaceae bacterium | reverse complement strand
GCATGACCAGAAGGTCTATGCCTTGCCTTTTTCATGCCAACTTGTTCGCTCTGGGTGGCGCTCGCTGACTGCGCCAAGACATCAATGGCTACGTGGTTCAAGAGACGGCGGCGTTGCCATCTGTTTTTACAAGTAAAGAGGCCCGTTTCCCTGGTTTTGGTTGGGGAAACGGGCCTCTTTGTCTATGGGCTTGTAGATTGGTGGGAGCGATATGCTCTGGCAGCTACTTTGAGTTCTTGATGCGGCGTACACCCGCGGTGGCTATTCCGAACCCTGCGGCGGCGATTCCTGCGAGTGTGATTGCGCTCGGCGCTGTGTCGCCCGTGTTCGCGAGCTTGCCGTCGGTCGTATCTGCTTGCTTGGTGGAGCTCGATGGAGCGTATTTGCCGGTCGCGGGCGAGCTGGCGGGCTGTGCCGTTTCGGCCGGCTGCGCTGAGCTGGAGGGTTTTGTCGTCTCGGCGGGTTTCGTTATCTCGGGCGAGGCGGCCTTGTCTGCCGCGGCCTTTGCCTCTTCGTATGCCTTGCAGGCGTCGTCATAGGCCGCTTGCGCCTTTTCCAAATCGCTAAGGAGCGCATCTCGCTTGGCTACGTCCTCATCGATGTGGGCTTTGGCTTCCTCTGCCTCACTTTCGAAATACTGAACCTGTTTTTCCTGGCTTTCGAGCCGGCGTTGGCAGTGGTGAAGATCATCTTCACAAGATTTTTCTCGCCTTTCTGCCGACATGATCTCACTTCGCAACTGCTTAATAGTTTCGTTAGAAGCTCCGTCGTCGATTGCCTTATTTAATTCTGCCTGAAGGCCGCTTGTCCGGTAGTGGGCCTCATCGTATTTGGCTTGGGCTGCACCGACGTTCGCTTGCATGGCGGGAAGGCGTTCCCTCCGTTTGGCGGCTTCCGTCACCACCATGTCGTAGATCTCTTGAAAAGCGGCAATGTCATCATCGATTACCGCAATTTTCTCAGGACTTGCGGCGTCTTTTGCGACCTCGAGGTTTTTGAGCGCTTCCTGCATGGCTGCATACGCTTTTTCTTTTGCGGCGGTCGCATCTTCCGTCTGCAAGGCAACTGCACCGGTGGGGGAACTGGTTTCTGCCGCGATCGCCGTTACGGGGGGGCGATTCCCGCGACAAGTGCCGCGGAAAGGGCGATGCCCAAGGTTGTTCGTCTTGCTCTTCTCGCGAGAATGTCGTTCATCTCGGCACCTCATTTCAAGGGTCGGCGACTAACTTGGTAGCACGAATGTAAGTATACCAAGCGATTGGCCCGCCACTGGCTGGGTGTGCGCGTATGCTCCTCTGAAAACTGAATCCCGTTAGAAATGACGAGTTGTTTACGCTTCTTTTGGGGTGGCGGTACTATCATGATTCGAATTGAGTGTGAATGATGATAGGGAGCGCCTTTTTATGATTGAGCTGCTCAGGCGTTTTGGTGGTAAGTTTCGCCGATATATGGTGATTGGCCCTGCGTGCAAGTTGATCGAAGTGATCTTTGACCTGCTGACGCCGCTGGTGATTGCCCAGATGATCGATAAAGGTATCGGTGCGCACGACGTGAGTGCCGTCGTCCACTATGGCATGGTACTTGGCGCCATGGCTGTGATCGGTATCTCGTTTACGCTCGTCTGCCAAAAGATGGCGGCGCTGACCTCGCAGGGCATGGGTACTAATATCCGCGGCGCGCTCTACCAGCACATCAACAAGCTGAGCTATGCCGAACTCGACCGCTTCGGCACGCCGTCGCTCATCACGCGCATTACCAACGACGTCAACCAGGTTCAGCTCGCCGTGGCGCTGGGCGTGCGCATGCTCATCCGCTGGCCCTTCCTGGCGGTGGGCTCTATGGTCGCAGCCCTTGCCATCGACCTTAAGCTCGGCATCATCTTTTTGATTTGCACGCCCGCCATCGGCCTGGTGTTCTGGTTTGTCATGGCGCGCTGCATTCCGTACTACAAGCAGCTGCAGGCAAAGCTCGACCGCATTGCACTCATTTGCCGCGAAGGCCTTTCGGGCGCTCGCGTGGTCCGTGCGTTTGTGCGTGAAGATCACGAGCGCGAGCGCTTTGCTCAAGCCGCCGATGACCAGGCCAATACTGCCATCGCGGTGGGCAAGCTCTCGTCGATTCTCAACCCCGTCACGTTTCTTGTGATGAACCTGGGCGTGTGTGCCATCCTGTGGGTGGGCGGCATCCAGGTCAACGTGGGCGAGCTCACGCAGGGCCAGGTCATGGCGTTCGTCAACTACATGACGCAGACCCTGACCTCCATCGTGTACGTCGCCAACCTGGTCGTGGTCTTTACCAAGGCGAGCGCCAGTGCGTCACGTATCAACGAGGTGCTCAATTGCGTGCCGAGCATCACCGACGAGGGCAACCAGCCGGTCGCGCTGCCCGAGCCGGGCAATGTCGCTCCGACCTCCGCGCTGAGCTTGAGCCATGCGAGCTTCTCTTTTGGCGCCGGCGCTGCCAACGCCGTCAACGATGTGACCCTGGAACTCCCGCTGGGCAAGACGCTCGGCATTATCGGCGGCACGGGCAGTGGCAAGTCCACGCTCGTTTCGCTTATCCCGCGCCTGTACGATGCGGGCACCGGCAGCGTGAGCGTGATGGGCGCCGACGTGCGCGCCTGGCCGCTCGACCAGCTGCGCCATGTGGTCGCGACCGTCCCGCAGCGCGCGTCGCTGGTGAGCGGCACCATCCGCAGCAACCTGACCTGGCGTGACGAGTCAGCGACCGACGATGAGCTCTGGGCGGCGCTCGATATGGCGCAGGCCAGCGAATTCGTGCGCAACAAGCCGCAGGGGCTCGATGCCCCGGTCGAGGCGGGCGGTAAGAACTTCAGCGGTGGCCAACGCCAGCGCCTGACCATCGCGCGCGCCCTGGTGGGCTCGCCTCAGATATTGATCATGGACGACTCCGCCTCGGCGCTCGATTTTAAGACCGACGCGGCGCTTCGCCATGCCATCCGCGAGCGCAGCGTGCGCGGTGCCGCCGAGGGCGGGCTGCCGCTCACGACGGTCATCGTGAGCCAGCGCGTCTCGACCGTGCGCGATGCCGACATGATCTGCGTGCTCGACCACGGATCGGTTGCGGGCCTGGGCACGCATGACGAGCTGTATGCAAGCTGCCAGCTCTATCGCGAGATTTGCCAGTCGCAGCTGCGCCGCGAGGAGCTCGAGGGCCAGCAGGGGAGCACGGTGCCCGCGTCCGCCCCGACTGCCCCTGCGCCTACTTGCTCAAAGGAGGGTTGCTAGATGAACCCGTATACTTCTTCCGGTTCGGTCGCCACGATGACCGCTAATGTGTCCGGCAACGATAACCTCAACGACCTGGGCGACGGCCCGCGCCAACCCGGTGATCCCGAGCGCTATCCCGTGGGCGCGGTGACGCGCCGCCTGCTGGGCTATGTTCGCCCGCACCGTATTTCGTTTACGGCGTCGTTTGTGAGCGCCGCCATCTCGGTGATTCTGCAGCTCTACACGCCCATCCTCATTGGTGAGGGCATCGACCTGATCGTCGCCACCGGGCAGGTGGACTTCGATGCGCTGCTGCCGCTCGTTACCAAACTCGCGATTGTCGTGATGGGTGCTGCGGCCTTTCAGTGGCTGCAGGGCTACTGCGTCAACCGTCTGTCCTACGAGACGGTGCGCGACATGCGCGTGGAGGCGAGCGACAAGCTCAGCCGCATGCCGCTCGGCTTTGTCGACAGCCATGCCCACGGCGACCTTATGAGCCGCGTGGTCAACGACGTCGATCAGGTGGGCGACGGTCTGCTGCAGGGCTTTACCCAGCTCTTTACCGGCGTCATCACCATCGTGGGCACGCTTGCGTTTATGCTCTCCATTAACCTGACCATGACACTCGTGGTGGTGCTCGTCACGCCGCTTTCCATCTTTGCAGCTGGCGCCATCGCCAAGCTCTCCAACAAAAGCTTTACGGCTCAGCAGCGTATTCAAGGGCAGCTCGGCGGTCATATCGAGGAGTATGTGGGTGAGCAAAAGCTGGTGGACGCCTTCGCCTACGGCCCGCGCGCTCAGCAGCGCTTCGATGCCCTTAACGCCGAGCTCTATACAGCAGGTGAACGCGCGCAGTTTATGGGTTCGCTCTCCAACCCCGGCACGCGCTTTATCAATAACATCATCTATGCCGTGGTCGCTGTGATCGGCTGCGTGGGCGTGATCACGGGCGTGCCAGCGGCGCTTACGGTGGGCGGCGTGCAGATCTTCCTGTCCTACGCCAACCAGTACACCAAGCCGTTCAACGAGGTCACCAACGTTATTACGCAGATTCAGACCGCGTACGCCTCGGCGCGCCGCATGTTTGCGCTGCTCGATGCGCGCGAGCAGGAGCCCGACGCTGTGGATGCCATTGAGCTCGCTGCCCCGAAGGGCGAGGTTGCCTTTGAGCATGTGGACTTTAGCTACGTGCCCGACCGCAAACTGCTGCAGGATATCTGCATCGATGCCAAGCCCGGCACGCGCTTTGCCCTCGTCGGCCCCACGGGCTGTGGCAAGACAACGCTCATCAATTTGCTGCTGCGTTTTTACGATATCGATGCCGGTCGCATCGCGGTCGATGGCCGTTCCTCGCGTGACTACACGCGCGCAAGCCTGCGCCGTGCCTTTGGCATGGTACTGCAGGACACTTGGCTGTTCGAGGGCACGGTGGCGGAAAACATCGCTTACGGTTGTCCCGATGCCACACGCGAACAGGTTATCGAGGCGGCCAAACGCGCGCATGCGCACAAGTTTATCGTGCAGCTGCCGAAAGGCTACGACACGGTGATTGGCGAGGACGGCGGCACGTTTAGCCAGGGTCAAAAACAGCTGCTGTGCATCGCGCGCGTCATGCTCACCGACCCGGCGATTTTGCTGCTGGACGAGGCAACGTCGAGCATCGATACGCGTACCGAGCTGCAGGTGCAGGCGGCATTCGACGAGCTCATGGCAGGTCGCACAAGCTTTGTCGTGGCGCACCGCCTGAGCACCATCCGCAACGCCGACTGCATTCTGGTGATGCGCGACGGCCAGATTATCGAGCGCGGCACGCACGACGAGCTGCTAGCGGCAGGCGGCTTCTACGCCGAACTCTACCGCAGCCAGTTTGCCCAGTAGGGGCCACCGATTGGCGGCAGATGGTTTACATCTGCGTCGTTAGTACTAAGATATTCATCTAATAAATTGCATTAGTGGCTTTAGTTTTGGGGGAAACGAGGCAACGTGACTATGACGTGCTCTTTGGTGGTTAACAGCAAGAGCGGTAATACCAGGATGGTTTCGGGTGCGATCAAGCGCGCTCTGCAGGCTGCGGGCGTTGAGTTTGTCCATGCCGCGGCGTTGAGCGACGATGCGGATGCAGATCAGGTTGCGCTCGAGGCGCAGGGGGCCTGCGCGGCCGACATGGTGCTCGTCGGTTTTTGGTGCGACAAGGGCGCGTGCACGCCTTCGGTCGCGGCGTTGCTCTCTGCCTTGCACGGCAAGCGCGTGTTCCTGTTTGGCACCTGCGGCTTTGGGGCCGACCAGAGCTATTACCAGCAGATTATCGACCGCGTAACTTCCAATCTGGCCGTGGATGCCGAGCTTGCGGGCTGGGCGATGTGTCAGGGCAAGATGGGTCCCGCGGTTAAGCAGCGCTACGAGGCCATGCTCGAGCAAGATCCCGAAAACGCCCGATTTAAGATGCTGCTCGACAACTGGGTTGCCGCGAAGGACCATCCCACCAAGGAAGACCTGGATAACATGGCTGCAGCCGCAAAAAAGGCCGTTTTGGGCGAATAACTTCGCCGCTTGCGGTGCCGCGCGTTCAATCGTACAAACGTGAAAGCCTCGAGATTCTCGAGGCTTTTTTCTTAACACGGGGTTGTGGAAGCTGCGTCCCGGAATTTGCCTTTGGAATGGGATGCCGTTTCCGGTTGAGGGGCTCTGTGGAAACTACATCCCAGCATTCGGTCGAGAAATGGGATGTAGTTTCCGGTTGAGGGTCTTGGCGGAAAGTGCGACCCGGAATTTGTGATCGAAGCGGGATACGGCTTCCCAACGGGGCCACAAGCGGAAGCCGCATCCCACTCCGGACGGGAATTCTGGGACACGGTTTTCAGAGGGTTATGGGCTGCGAACTACATGAGGTTGTCATAAAAACTCTAGTAAAAGGGGTCGGAAATAAATGGCGCTTCCAGCAGTTTGTTTTAATGTGGGGGGGGGTACCATTATTTTAGTTTCGCAAAAAAATGATCCCTCTATGGGGAAGTTGCGTAGGGGGTTAGTCACAGATATTGGATAAAACAGACTAATTTGGTGATAAATGACCACTTACGCCAAAATAGGTAGCATTTAGCGAAAAAACATTGAAAAATGTGTAGCACATCGCTATGTTTTTATTACGAAAAGATTCCAAATTGGCTTATTTCGGACTCACTTTTCAAGCGCCTTGCGGTTCCTGTTGAAACTTGCTGACCTTTGGATGGGTCGAATAGGTCCTCAAGGGGGATGAATTATCACTTTGGCTGCGCGTAGACTCAAACGATTTATTGCACTTTTGAGTAGCTTGGCGTTCGCGCTTGTCATAGCCCTTGCCGTTGTTTCTTTTGTGCCTCGCGCATTTGGATACATGCCCTTTGCTGTGCTTTCGGGCTCTATGGAACCCGATCTTCCCGTTGGCTCCATGGTGTTTGTCCGCCAGGTTGAGCCAACGGATATTACCGTGGGCGACAATGCAACCTTTTACCGATCGGACGGCGCCGTGGTGACGCACCAGGTGTACGAGATCGACCCTGCCGCGCAGACGATCGGCACGCAGGGAATCGCAAACAAAAATGCAGATGGAACCATCATGCACGATGCCGAGCAGACGCCTTTTTCACGCGTGATCGGCACTGTCTCTTTTTGTGTCCCTTACCTGGGCTTCGTTAACGCATATTGCACGACGATGCCCGGTTTGCTTGTTGTGGTGGCCGTTCTGGCGCTGCTGGTCGCGGCGCTGCTGGCAGGCTGGCTGACCGGTCTGTTCCTCAAGCCGATCGAAGCGCTCGATCTGCATGAGCCGATGAAGGGCGAAGCCTATGACGAGCTGTCGCCGCTGCTGCACCGCATGGACAAGCAGAACCACA
>CAJJPN010000105.1:0-7323 GCA_905193635.1 Coriobacteriaceae bacterium | reverse complement strand
CAGGGTGCCGGTAAACAGGTAGCCGTTGGTGGGCACCAGGGTGACGGAGCGCATGAGTGAGGCGGCCGTGGCATCGCGCAGCTCGACGCCGCCGATGCGAACGCTGCCACGGTAGGCACCCTTGCGGCCCGCGATAATCCCCGCGAGCGTGGACTTGCCGCCGCCGCTTTCGCCCACGAGTGCCACGAGCGAGCCGTGCGCAATGGTCGCGCTGGCGCTGTCCAGCACCGTGCGGTCGCCGTATGCATAGCTCACGCCCGCGAGCTCGATATCGCCGCGACCGTCAAGCTCAACATCGCCGCGCTCGGGCTCGGGCGTATCCAAAATGCCAAACATGCGGCGCGAGGCGGCCATGCCGTTCATGGCCGTGTGGAACAGCGATCCCAGGCGGCGCATGGGCAAAAAGAACTCCTGCGACAGAAAGACGATGAGGAAGGCAGCCTCAAAGCCAATCTTGCCCGTGGCGAGCTGCAGCGCGGCTACGATAATGCCGAGCGCGGCGCCCATATAGACGACCAGGTCCATAACGCAAATGGAGCGCAGCTGCATCACCAGCAGGCGCATGGTCGCTGTGCGGAAACGCTCGGACTCTGCGTTGATGCGCTCGTGCCAGCTGCGATCGGCCTGGTAGACCTTAAGGGTGGTGAGACCCTGCACGGCCTCCAGGAACATGCCGCCCAGATCGACATAGCTGCCCCAGTACTCGGCACCGATCTTTTTGGCGTTGCGCATGACCATCATGATGGAGACGGGGATGACCGGAACGCAGGCGAGCAGCAGCGCGGCGGGAAGACCCGCCTGGCCCACGAGCAGTACAAACAGCGTGATGGGTGCCAAGCCGGCAAAGAAGAGCTGCGGCAGGTAACCGCCAAAGTACACCTGGAGTTGCGTGGCGCCCTCGACGCTGGTCTGGACGGCCTCGGCGGTGGGGACGGTCTCGGTGTAGGAGGGGCCGAGTGCGGTGAGCTTGTCGTAGACGAGCGAGCGCACGCGGCGGACGGCCTCGAACGCGGCCTTGTCGCCGGCGCGTTGGGCCAGGTAGATGGAGGCGGCGCGCACGATGATGGCGGCGGCGAGCGGCAAGGCCGCCTGTGCGAGGGCATCGACGGCGAGCGCGGCGGAAAGACCGTCCGTGACGATGCCGCCCAAGATGCGCGCAAGCACCCACATCACCGTGATGTTTGCCATGAGCGCTATCCATTTAAACAGGACGCTCGCCACAATGTAGGGCGTTGCCTGCGGAACCAGGGAGAAGAGCCGCTTCTCGAACATGAAACCTCCGATGCCGTAACGGTGCCGGGCGGGGTCCTCGGCAGCCGATTAGTTAGCCAAATGCAACTAGAGTAACATCGTGCAGCGGGTAAGTATGCCGAGGGTAATTTTTGGTCGATGAACTGCGTAGAAAGTCCAAAATTGTTGAGTGCGGCGAACTTTGTGGTGGACGGAGTGCGGGCGCAATTCTGATCGTGTGCGGCCTCGCTCCAAAACGTGTACGTCAGCCTCCAAAAGCTGCAAAAAATGACATGTTTGGAGGCTGATGTACATGTTTGGATAGGGGCGAGGGCGGCGACGGACGAAAGTCACGCCTGTGCCACGTCCGATGTGCTAGCGTTTGGGTGAACAAAACGAGCCCGTGCGGAAAGGATCCGGACCGTATGCAACGTGGAAGTACATCTCCGCTGTCCCGCGAGACCGATGCGCCCGAAACCATCGTCAAGCTGGAGTGCGACATCGACGATGCATCGCCCGAGGTACTCGCCTATGCCGCCGACCGCCTGCGCGAGGCAGGTGCGCGCGAGGTGCACTGGCTGCCTCTCTACTGCAAAAAAGGTCGCCCCGGCTGGCAGCTGCAGGTGATCTGCTCGCACGAGGATATCGAGCGCCTACAGACGATTATCTTTTTGGAGACCACGACCAACGCCGTTCGTCGCCAGGTGATGGAACGCGTCTGCCTGCCGCGTCGTTTTGAGCAGGTAGCGACGCCTTGGGGCGAGGTGGCCGTCAAAGTAGCCACCCTGCCCGACGGCAGCGAGCGCGCGGCACCCGAGTACGAGGATTGTGCCCGTCTTGCCCGCGAGCACAACGCGCCGCTCCAGCGCGTGATGCAGGCGGCTCAGAGCGCGGCGCTGCGATTTGAGTGATGCGGGCGAGTGACGTGCCGCGCCAATCCAATTAACCCCACCGAAAGGACCACCCATGAAATACCTCATCGCCTCCGACATCCACGGCTCGGCATACTGGACCGAGCGCCTGGTCGCCGCTATCGAATCCGAGCAGCCCGACCGCATCGTTCTGCTGGGCGACCTGCTCTACCACGGCCCGCGCAACGACCTGCCGCGCGACTATGCCCCCAAGCGTGTGATTCCGCTGCTCAACGCCCTGGCCGACCGCATCATCGCGGTGCGCGGCAACTGCGACGCCGAGGTCGACCAGATGGTCCTCGACTTCCCCGTCATGGCCGACTACGCCACGCTGTTCGACGAGACCGGCCGCGAGCTGTTCCTGACGCATGGCCACGTCTTTGGCGCTGGCATGCATAACAGCGTTGATCACGCGCCCGCGCTGCCCGAGGGCTCCGCGCTCGTCTACGGCCACACGCACATCAAGGTTAACGAGGCAAGCGAGGCGCACCCGGGCCTGTGGCTCTTCAACCCCGGCAGCGTGAGCATTCCCAAGGACGGTACGCACAGCTATGGCATCTACGAGGACGGCGCGTTCCGTCACGTGATCCTGGAGGAGGAATAACCATGGCAGAGCAGCTGGCTCAGCAAAATGCCGAGGGCTCGCGCGACCTGTCCACGCTGGTAGACGCGTCGGCCGAGCTGCAGCATCTGGTGCAGACCATCTGGCGCCTGCGTCAGCCCGACGGCTGCCCGTGGGACCGCGAGCAGACGCACCGCAGCATTGGCAAGAACATGATCGAGGAAGCCTACGAGGCGCTCGACTGCATCGAGGCCGACGACGCGGCACACCTGCGCGAGGAGTTGGGCGACGTGCTCATGCAGGTCGTACTGCATGCGCAGATTGCGGCGGATGCCGGCGAGTTTTCGCTGGCCGATGTGGCGCGCGATATCGACGCCAAGCTCATCCGTCGTCACCCGCACGTGTTTGGCGATGCGGATGCCGACAACTCCGACGAGGTGCTCAAGATTTGGGACGAGGTCAAGCTTGCCGAGAAGGCCGCCAAAGACCAGGCCGTGGCGGCAGGCGGGGCCGCACCCGAGGGTCTGCTCGACGGTGTGCCCACGCACCTGCCGGCGCTGATGCAGGCTCAGAAGGTGTCGCGCAAGGCGGCTGCCGTGGGCTTTGAGTGGGAGACGGTCCAGGACGTGTGGGACGAGGTTGCCGAGGAGCGTGCCGAGTTTGAGGCCGAGGCTCCCGGTTCTCCCGAGCGCGAGATGGAGTTTGGCGACCTGCTCTTTGCCCTGGTCAACGTTGCGCGCAAGGAGGGAATTGACGCCGAGAGCGCCCTGCGTGCCAGTACGGCAAAGTTCCGCCGCCGCTGGGCCGCGATGGAGCAGATGGCGGCCGACGCCCACGTGGATCTGGCCGAGCTTTCGACCCACGGCCTCAATGACCTCTGGGATGCCGCAAAGGCAGAGGAGTAAGACTGCGGGGGCGACGGGACGGACTTTCTCATCGCCCCCATTATTTTTCAAAAAGATTGTATCCCTTGGCTAACTTAGGGCATAATGCAAAAAGTGCGATAAGGCTAACTTATGAACCTGCGCGCCACTGTAGCGTGCAAGCCGTGTCGCCAAGCATTCAACCCGTTTCCAAGTGAGAGGGAGACAACATGAGCGATATTTTGGATGTCTACGGTCGCGAGGTACTCGACAGCCGCGGCAACCCCACCGTCGAGGTCGAGGTCGTGCTCGAGGACGGCAGCTTCGGCCGCGCGATGGTGCCTTCGGGCGCTTCGACCGGCGCCTTTGAGGCATGCGAGCTGCGCGATGGCGACAAGGGCCGCTACCTGGGCAAGGGCGTTTCGCAGGCCGTCGAGCACGTCAATAACGAGTGCGCTAACGCCGTCGTGGGCCTCGACGCCTTCGACCAGCGCGCCGTCGATGCCGCGCTGATTGCCGCGGACGGTACCCCCAACAAGACCAAGCTCGGTGCCAACGCCATCCTGGGCGTGTCGCTGGCCGTCGCCCGCGCCGCTGCCGAGTCGGCGGGTCTTTCGCTGTACCAGTACCTGGGCGGCGTCAACGCCCATCTGCTGCCCACGCCCATGATGAACATCCTCAACGGCGGCGTGCATGCCGACAATAACGTCGACTTCCAGGAGTTCATGATCATGCCGGTGGGCGCCCCGAGCTTTGCCGAGGGCCTGCGTTGGTGCGCCGAGGTCTACCACACCCTCAAGGGCGTGCTGCACGAGGCGGGCCTGGGCGGCGGCGTGGGCGACGAGGGCGGCTTTGCGCCCAACCTCAAGACCAATGCCGAGCCGTTCGAGTACATTACCAAGGCCGTCGAGAAGGCTGGCTTTAAGCCCGGCGTCGACTTCATGTACGCCATGGACCCGGCCTCGACCGAGTTCTACAACGCCGAAACCGGCATGTACGAGCTCAAGGGCGAGGGCGTGGAGTACACGAGTGCCCAGATGGTTGATTACTGGGAGAAGCTCGTCGACACCTATCCCATCATCTCCATCGAGGACGGCATGGCCGAGGAGGACTGGGACGGTTGGGTTGAGCTTACCCGCCGCATTGGCAACAAGGTGCAGCTGGTGGGCGACGACCTGTTCGTCACCAACACCGAGCGCCTCAAGAAGGGCATCGAGCTGGGTGCCGCCAACGCTATCCTGGTCAAGGTCAACCAGATCGGCACGCTCACCGAGTCGCTCGAGGCCATCGAGACCGCCAAGGAGGCCGGTTACGCCTGCATCGTGAGCCACCGCTCCGGCGAGACCGAGGACTCCACGATCGCCGACCTGGTCGTGGGCGTCAACGCCGGCCAGATCAAGTCGGGCGCCCCGTGCCGTAGCGACCGTATCGCCAAGTACAACCAGCTCATTCGCATCGAGGACGAGCTCGAGGGCAGCGCGCGCTACGCCGGCAAGGCCGCGTTCTACAACATTCGCTAAACGGGCGAATTTGGCGAGGGGGAGGCTGACTCGGTTCCGCCCCGCCTTGGCTGGACGCCGCAAAGCGCTGTGGGCGCTGGGCTATATGGCTCAGCGCCTTTTTTATGACGAGCAAAGGCTGGCGAAGGCGGTGCGGGCGCTCGTGCTATAACTAGAATACTTAGCGCAAACAAACCTCAACCGCACAAGGCGCACATGGATCAGATTTACGACAACAGGTACTATTCCGCCGGTTCGCGCGAGCCGTCGCTGCACCGTGCGCGCACGGTGCAGCTCGGTGGGTCCGCCTACGCCGGCGTCGGCCGCCCCGCGCAGCGCCCGACAAGTACCTCGCGCCCCAATGCCCAATCAAATACTTTGGCAGATGGACCAGTGCGCCCGGCGCGTTCGTCGCATGCATCGCGTCTCTCGACTCAGGCACACGACAAATCGAGCAGACCCTCGAGTCGTCTTTCGGGCTCGGACTTTATGCATTACGCCAACGACAACGCGGTGGTCAAGGCGATCTATGACTTTACGCATGGCTCTCTGCGTCCGCTGTTTATCGGTATCGTGGTGGCGCTGGCGCTCGTGAGCCTGTATTTTCCCGTGCGCGATCTGTACGTGGCAAAGCGTTCGAGCGATATCTTGGCCAAGCAGGTCGAGATTCGCCAGCAATACAATGATGAGCTGCAAAAAAGCGTCGACAAGCTGCTCTCGGAGGAGGGTATCAAGGACGCGGCGTCCGAGGACCTGGGCCTGGTGATGCCCGGCGAGAAGAAGATTGACGTGCTAGGCTTGGACGACGATTCGGACTCGTCGTCGAGCAAAAAGTCCTCAAACGCCAAGAAGGCCAGCGAAGTGGCCAAGGAAATCGAAGAAGTCGGCAAGGACGCGCCGTGGTACATCCAGGCGCTCGACATGCTGTTTGGGTTTAACGGCGTCGAGGGTCAGACGGTCGTGTCCAACGGCAAATAGCGCCCGGAGGGGAGCCCGCAATGACAAATTGCAAACGCTATAAGGTGGCCGCGATCGACCTGGGAACGGTGTCGTCGCGACTGGTGTTGGCCCAGGTCGAGGGCGGAGCGATTGTGGAATCGTCCAAGCATACCGAGATTACCGACCTGGGCGAGGGCGTGGACGCGACGGGGCGCTTCTGCGAGGCGGCTGTCGAGCGTGTGCTCGCTGCGTGCCGCATGTTTGTGGACGAGGCCCGTGCCTTTGGGGCCGTGTGCGTCTGCACCACGTGCACGAGTGCCGCGCGCGATGCGTCCAATGCCGCGCTGCTGCTGGACGGCCTGCGCGAGTTGGGGCTCAAACCACAGGTGATTCCGGGCGAGGTCGAGGCGCGCCTGACGTTTTTTGGCGTGGCGCACGACTTTGCCGGCGAGCGCATCATCGTCGCGGATTCGGGCGGCGGGTCCACGGAACTCGCGACGGGCGTATACGCTCCGGAGCGCGGCGTCTTTGCGCTGGAGGGAACGCGCTCGCTGGACATCGGTTGCCGTCGCGTGACGGAGCGCTTTTTCTCTGCGTTGCCGCCCGCGGATGGCGAGCTTGCTGCCGCTGCCGCGTGGGCAGGCGAGCAGTTCGCCGCCTATTTTGAGGGCCTGCCTGTCGACTTTGAGCGCGCCGAACGCCTCGTTGCGGTGGGCGGCACCGTCACCACGCTCGTGGCACTCGTTCACGAGCTGGAGCCGTATGATTCGAGCTTTGTGCACCTGCGCGAGCTTTCGATGGAGCAGGTTTTGGCTGCCATCGAGCGTATGTCCGCGCTGGATGTGGAGGGTATCGCCGCGCTACCGGGTGTACAGCCCAAACGCGCGGGCGTGATTCTGGCCGGCGCCGTGGTGATTCGCGAGCTCATGCGAGCCGGCGGCTACAAGACGCTCACCGTAAGTGAGAACAGCCTCCTCGCCGGCATGGCCGCCACCATCAACGAGGTTCTCGACGGCGCGACCCCCACCATCGCCTGGACCCCGAGCCTGAGCACCCTTTAAAAGTAGTCAAAAAAGCTCTGTCCCAAATGAGCTGCTCTGCAGTTGACGGCACCTAAAAGAAACGAGCCCGCATCCCTGGGGGACACGGGCTCGTAAGCACTACATGGTAGGGGCGGTGGGACGTCCGCGCATTTGCTGCGCAAATGCGCACCGGCTTCGGCCGCCTGTCGGCGCCCTCGCCGGCTCGCTACGGACGCTGCGCGTCCGCTTGACGCTCGCCCCCTCGCGGGTTCGAGTCCCACCGGCATCCAAAAGAAA
>CAJJPN010000104.1:0-7402 GCA_905193635.1 Coriobacteriaceae bacterium | reverse complement strand
GCTACAGACTATGACCGCGCGACGGCCTCGTGGTCATACGGAAAGTGCTTCAGCGATCTCGGATGCGCCCATGAGGCTGCTGACCCTGAGATTATCGAGGACGCCAGCGTCAGATGGGTCAAGGAGGATATCCGGGAAAAGCTCAAAGCACAGGATATCGCACCGACAGAATTCAACGTGCAGTCCGTCATCATGGGCGATTCAAGGCTTTGGGAACGTCCTCTCGACAGGGAGTTCCGCGACAACATGATTGCAAGCGGCAACGACGATCTCGATGCACGCGTTTCCATTCTCAAGGAGAACGGGAACTTCAAGAATGTTGACACCGCAATGCCAGTGGAAAGTCTTGATGATCTGGAACAATATAGGTCTGATCGACTTACGGATAAGGTCACGTCACTTAAAGACAGTCTTGATGCACAATATAAGGCAGATGAGCGTGGTCGCGTTTTCGACCGTCCATGTCAAGTACTTGACGACGGTGATCTCGACGAACATTAAATAGAAAGGAGACAAAAATGACAAGCCGTGAAATGGTTCAAGGTGCCGCCGCACGCAATCAAAGAACTCTTGCTGATGCTATCGTGGCTACAAATCGTTTCAGGGAGCAAGACGCTCACTTTAAGTCGCACGATGGAATGGACCTCGATCCATCGACACCTGAAATCGAATCGGGATATGAATTCAATCGGCGCTCCATCGAGGATGACCGTGCTGCTGATGACCGAAATTCCATTTCGGATCAAGATATTGATTCACGGCTGTAATATGAATTTCCAGATGTATGGTTTGCAGATTGCATAATCATTGCGTATAAGTACCGTAGGATGCAAAAGGCATCCAGAAGGGATGATTGATAATGGCAGATTTGGGAGAGGAAGCATACTCCTCACAAATGAAAGTCATCGCGACTTTCTTGCGGTTGCTTGAAGAGCTTATGCGTAATAAGCAGCAAGATCTCCGCTATGGCACCAAAACGCAAAGGCGCGGTATCTTTCGTCGAATGAAAGACTTCGTCGGAGGTGTCTTCAAAAAAGTCTATGATGGCACATTCGGCCGCCTGTCGCGTAATGGAAAAGATTATGGTCAACTTGACCTTAATGATCCGGCTGTTGCAAAGCTGTTTGCAGACACAATGAAGCAAATGGGCATGGATACGATGCATGAAGATAACAATCTTCTGTTCAGCACTTCCGATATTGCAAAAATCATGGCCTTTTCCAAGATGGTTGAACAAGAACTCGGTAAAAAAATCGAGCACGAAAACGATACCCCCGAAAAAGAGCAGTCCCAGGAACACGGACAAGACCATGAAAAGCAAGCCGATGCCCGAGATTGGTCTGACTATCCCGCAACACCCGAACAAATTGAGCTCACGGCTACCGTTCTGGCAGCCGATGAGGGTGTTTCGATCGATGAAATCAAGAAAGACTTTTCGGAAAACCCGTCAATCGGCGAATTGCAGATTGCTCTTGAAGCAAAAGGCCACGACACTATGGCAATCCAGCCCGATCTGAGGAACTACGCGACACCAGAACAACGAGCACAACTGGACATGCTCAAAGACAAGGGCGTTATCGGTGAAGATGAGCTTATGCAGCTTGGCAAGTATCCTTCTCAGGACAAGGCGAGCGAAGTGCTCGGAAACCATGCGGATGCCGTAAAAATGCTCGATTCCGATGAAATCTCAAATCGTGCAGAAGCAATTCGCAGTCACGATGGAATGGATCCAGATTCTCGCACCAAACAGGTCGAATCCTGGAAGGAGGATCTTTCCGCGAAAGTCGGAAATGCCTTCGAGGCGTCTCGTGATGCAAATGGCCGACCGAATCTCAACAATTTCGCCCGTCAGTGCAATTTGCGCGGCATTGCCGTGCAGTTCGCCAATGATGGAGAGCTTCTATTCACGGATGCCAATCAGCATCACAAGCAGGTCCGCGCCGACAACCTCGATCCGAAATTCTCCCGTAACAGCGAGGCTTTCAACGGTCAGAAAATGTCGAAACCGTTGAAGCAAAAACAGGAAGAAATCATTAAGAGCACAGATCAGCGCAATCATGAGCGTTCACATGCCCACGACAGTCAGGATCACGGCGATGCGCATGGCTCCGAGAATAAGGCTAGGTAAGGTGATGCTCCTTGGCGTCCAATAAATCGAAAACTCCGGGTCCAATTCAGGTCGTGGTAGTTCTAATGTTGACCGTTCTTGCCTTCTACTTCGGCAATCGGTTCGGACAAGTCTTTGATTTCAACACCATGGAGATTACCGACGGGGCGCTCGTGACGGTCAATTCGATCGTCGCGGCGCCTGCCGCTATCTCAACGGCATCCGTTCCCATGCTGTATGCAATCGGACTCGCCATCACGGTTCTCATCGTCTGGCTCTATACATTCATGTATGCCGGCAACTATCGCTATGGAGAGGAAGCCGGTTCTGCGAAATGGGGCACCCTTAAAGAAGGAGTCGCCTTCAAGGATCAAACGGATCCGTCCAACAATCTTCTCTTCACGAAAAATTATGGCCTTGCCCTGAAAAAACCAAAGTTCGACCTCGAACATGACCGAAACCTCAATGTCATGGTCATCGGCGGTTCCGGCTCTGGCAAGACCCGTAACTATGTAAAACCTAATCTCATGCAGCTTAATGCAAGCTACTTTCTGACCGATCCGAAAGGAACATCCCTTCCAGAGTGCGGATATCTTTTCAGGGACAACGGTTACCGCATCAGGGCGTTCAACACCATTGAATTTAATAAATCGATGCACTACAACCCGCTTAAATACGTTAAGACAGACGCAGATATCCTTTCTTTCGTCAACTGCCTGATCTCGAATACCAATGGAGATAAACAGTCCGGCGGAGATCCGTTCTGGGAAAATTCGGAACGTCTGCTCTATACCGCGCTCATCGCCTTGCTGAGAGACTGGTTCCCACCGGAAGATTACTCGTTGGACGGGTTGTTGACACTTCTTTCCATGGCAGAAGCCAAGGAAAACGATGAGAATTTCAAATCTCCGCTCGACATGATCTTCGATGAGATCGAGACGGGCAAAGTTTACGAAAGAAACCCGTTCTACCAAGGCCCGTCGACCTCAAGCTCCTATGCCGACGCGGAATCAGACCGAATGGCAATCAGCGAGAACACGACCGACGAGTTCACTTGGCAGTCAAGCCTCATGGAACGCAACAATGACGGCCTGTCTCCTGCACGTGAAGGTGGATTGACGTCCGATCAGGATTTCGCATTGGCAAACTATAAGATGTTCAAAGTAGCCGCCGGCAAGACGCTGAAGTCCATCATCATCAGTTGCAACGTGCGCATGGCCCCGATGCGAATCGAGCAGGTGCGCGAACTGTTGAAATACGATGAGATGAATCTTGACGAGATGGGAGATCCCGGGCAACGCACTGCTATCTTCGCCATCATGTCGGATACTGATAAAACCTTCTCGTTCCTGCACGCAATCATGATGTGGCAATCGATTGATATCTTGTGCCGCCGTGCGCTCGAGAAATACAACGGCAAATTGCCGACCATGGTCAATTTCATCTTCGACGAGTTTGCAAATATCGGCACGATTCCCGATATCGAGCAGACGATCGCCGTTACTCGTTCTCGTAACATCGGCATCTCGATCATCCTCCAGTCTGTCGCACAGCTGGAAAGCCGCTATGATAAAAAGGCAAAGACGATTATCGATTGTTGCGATACCACTCTCTTCCTAGGTGGCAAGTCGAATTCCACCAACAAGGAAATCTCCGAGATGATCGGCAAGCAGACGATTAACCAGAAGACATTCGGCGAGACGCGCGGACAGTCCGGTTCCAGCTCGAAAAACATTCAGATCCAAGGTCGCGACTTGATCGACGCCGCTGAGATCGGCAAGATGAATCGCCGCGAGGCAATCCTGCTCATCGCCGGTACAAATCCGCTTAAAGATCTGAAATACCCGGTCGAGCAACACCCTAACTACATCTATCTCGACCCCGGTCGAAACAAGCCGGGTCAGGTCAAAAACCGCTGTCTGTATGATGAGCCGTTCGATATCCTGGAATACATGGACGAAATTAGGACAAAAGACGCTACCTACGCGTCATAACTCACGCGTTTGGTATACACTGAACCAGTGCAACCGACACGGGAAAAAGGAAAGGAATTGAATGGGTGGATAAACTTATAAGGATTTTTGCCCAGCCGATAGGTTTCGCCGGTACTGCTTTTGGCATTGCCGGCCTAATCTATCTCGGCATCTCGTTGGCAAGCGGTGGAAGGCGCCAGCCTGAAATCGTTAAAGCCATTGCAATGATTGCAGCTGGTTTTACAGTCGCGGCAGCAATGGCGCTGTATGGCTACACCGGGCATTAAGCTCATGAAATCTAAGAATATTTAAAGAAAGGAATTTAGCGTATGCTCTCTCAAATCATGACCAAAATCTCCGGAGGTGTCACCTTTCTCGGCGGCGTCCTCATCGTTTTCGGTCTTGTCAATCTCGGTATGACAATTAAAGACGGTATGCAAGGCGGTGGCGGCCAGCTCGCCGGCGCCATCGCCATGATCGTCGGCGGAGGTATCGTCATCGCAGCCTCCGTTTTTCTCGGCAGCCTGGACACCAGTTTCGCCGGCTAAAGGAGGAAATGCCCGATGCTTAGCGTTGCAATTCATAAGGATATCGCCGAATATCAACCGAAAGTCATCGGTAAGCTTACCGGCCGTACCCTTATCTCAATCACTGTCGCATTAGGGCTTTCCATTTCTGTCGCCGTTTATATGAATCTCGTTTTGAAGATCGATCCGACCGATCACCTTGAGTTCATCTATGCGGTTTCACTGCCCTGTTGGTGCTGTGGCTTTTGGAAGCCTCACGGGCTGCCATTCGAGCAATTTGCTCTCCTTTGGCTACAGCACCAGCTCTCCGATAATCGACTTTTTTACAAACCGTCAATGTTTAAGAGCGGGTTCGTGAAAACGCCGGATGAGATCACGCAAAGCAGGAAAGGAAAGCTTTATGACAAATCAACCAGAAAGTTCCTTGATGGGACAAACGGGCTCGAAGCCTACAGCCCAAGGGCAGGTCGAGTCATCTATTAACGATACAATCAATTTTATCATGGCTAAGGTTGCCGCCGGCGAAATCGACGCCGCCACGGCAACCGAACTGATTGCTGCCGCCCGCAAGGATTATGAAAGCAACGTTCCGGTGACCGCATCTGCCCAACAGGCCGTGCAACCTCAACAATCTGCAAATACCTATCAAGCCAATCCTCAGACTGCATATGCTGTACCTGAGATGGAACCGGAACAAACTCCTGTTGATTATGGGCAATTCGCCACCCCGACGAACTATCCGCATACCTACGATGTCGAAGATTCCTCTGATGTCGATATGGATGCGCTGAGCGGGATCGCCGGCGATATGCTCGATAAACAGCCACGGAAAAAGCTTTCCCGTAAAGAAAGAAAAGCCAAGGCTAAGGAGATGAAAAAACTCCAAAAGGAGACGAATGCCAAGCTCAAGGCGAACGCAAAGAGCAATAAGTCCATTCAGAAACAACTAAAAGAGCGTGATAAGGAGCTCTCGAAAAAGAATGAATTTGCTCGCTACAAGCGAAAAACCGCAAAAGATGTCACTTCATTCATCGGATACAACCGCATGTATGAAGACGGTATATGTGAGGTCGAGGAGGGAATGTTCTCCTCCTGCATCTGTTTCGAGGACACTTCTTACCATTCTGTGCGCGAAGATGCCCAGAAAGCCGTATTTACGTCGATCTGTCGTCTCTACGACCAGTTCGGTGCAGACACGCTTGTACAATTCAATATCATCAACACCCCGCTTCTCAAGGAACAGATCGGTCATCGCAAGTTCTTCAATCCGAGCCAGCTGAATGTAAACGCTGCAAACGACGCCGCCGTCTTCAATGAGATCTTGAACGAGAAGATGCGTCAGGGTGTTTCAAACATCCGGCGTAAGATGTATATCACCTTTTCAGTTTCCGCCGCCACGGTGGACGATGCCGTTCCGAAACTTACCCGTATCGAAAATCAGATCTCGCAGATTCTCACATCCATCGGTTCAAAGAGCCGTGTACTCGACGGTGCGGAACGACTGGCACTTCTGAATAGCCAGCTCAACCCGCTCAAGCCGTTTAATTTCGATTATCGACGGGATATCTCC
The DNA here is from genome assembly GCA_905193635.1 of Coriobacteriaceae bacterium. GTDB lineage: Bacteria > Actinomycetota > Coriobacteriia > Coriobacteriales > Coriobacteriaceae > Collinsella. Next base: position 1,225 of record CAJJPN010000104.1, on the reverse strand, counting down.
GCCAGAATGGTGCAGACGACAAAGGATTGTATCGCACCGACGACACTCGATTTCAAGCCGGAGGGACTTGCCGACTGCTTCAAGACGGGTGATATGTGGGGTCAGGTTCTTGTTATCAAGAAGCTTGGTTCGGAACTAACCGACCAGGCGCTTTCCGATATCACCGAGCTCCCGATTCCGCTTAACGTCACTTGGTTCGCACAGCCTATGGATAAAGCGGCTGCCGTCGCTTTCACGCGACAGCGTTTGGCCTGGATTGATAAGGAGATCATCGAGGAACAGCGCTCTGCAGTTCAGAAAGGCTATGACTTTTCAATCCTTCCGCAGGAGCTCAAGTACTCTAAAGAGGAGACCGAAGACGTCATCGATAATCTTCAGAACAAAAATCAACGTCTTTATGTTTTCACGGGGCTTTTCTATACATACGCACCGACTAAGAAGCAACTGGATAACCAGGTGCTTTCCATCATCTCTGCCGCCCGCCAAAACTCTATCGAGGTAAGTACCTATGAATACCGCCAGCGCCAAGGTTTCAACTCTATCTTGCCGTTAGGTCACAACCACTGCGAGATTTCCCGCATGTCCACAACTGCCGAGGTCTCCATCCTCATGCCATTTGCAACAATGGAACTGGATGATAAGGGAGGCAACTATTACGGTCAGAACAAGCACTCTTCTAACCTGATTTTCTGTAACCGCAAGCTCCTCGCATCACCGATGGGTTTTGTTTGCGGCAAGACAGGTAGCGGCAAGGGCATGTCTGTAAAGACCGAGATGACCGGTACGATTCTCAGCAACCCGACAGATGAAATCTACATTATCGACCGTGCTGGAGAGTATACCGGTATCTCAAGTCGCTACGGTGGCGTAACATACAACTTCGCCGTCGATTCGGATACCTATCTGAACCCGTTCGATACCGTTTCCGTCGAAAGCCTCAGCCCTGATGCCCAGCTTGCCTTCAAGATCGATGCCATGCTTGCACAGGCCGGCGCCTCCGCCGCCGAAGCAGGACGAGACCTTGGAGAGGAAGACCAGTCGATCATCACGCGTTGTGTACAGGAGGCTTTCTTCGACGCGCGTCAACGCGGCGACCAGCCGCCCCTCCTTGAAGACTTCTACAATAAGCTGCTTGAACAACCTGAGCCGGAAGCAAAGACCATCGCATTGCGTTACGAGCGTTTCGTGACGGGCACCCAGTCCTTCTTCAACCATCAGAGCAACG
>CAJJPN010000103.1:0-7426 GCA_905193635.1 Coriobacteriaceae bacterium | reverse complement strand
CCGAGACGGGCCCGGGCTGACAATTTCGACTGTAATGGACGTTCTTAAACGACTACATAGCATGAGAGTGGATAATCTCCCGGTTTGGGCCTGTGTTCGAGCTCAAAGTGGGAGATTATCCACTCTCATTTGTTGTGTGTGCGAAAATCCACGCTCGTTTCTATTCCGCCTACATTTGTAGGAACAGTTCGTGGAGGCGGGTGTCTTTATCGAGTTCGGGGTGGAAGGTTACGCCGAGCTGGTTGCCCTCGCGGGCGGCGACGATGCGGCCATCGACCTCTGCCAAGGCCTTGGCGTCGCCGTGGACCTCGACGATGCGGGGCGCGCGGATAAACGTCAGCGGCACTTCACCGTCGATGCCGTCTACCTGGCCCTTGGTGCGAAAACTGCCGAGCTGTCTGCCATAAGCGTTGCGCTCAACGAGTACGTTCATGGTTGCTAGGCGCGGCGTTCCCTTATCGTCGTGTGCGGCAAGATCGCGCGCCAATAGAATCAAGCCGGCGCAGGTGCCAAGGACGGGCATGCCTTCAACAATGTGGGTGCGAAGCTCCTCGAGCATGCCAAGCTCATCAAGCAGCTTCCCTTGAACGGTAGACTCGCCGCCGGGAAGTACCAGACGGTCAAAGTCCTGCTTCAAATCAGCCGCCTGCCTTAGCTCAATACAGCGTGCGCCCAGCTCGGATAGCCTTGCCTCGTGCTCGGCAAAAGCGCCTTGGACCGCCAGCACGGCGACCGTCTGGTCTGCGTAATCGCTCATGTGCGATCCCTTCTGCTGGACTAGCGCCCGCGTTCCTCCATGATGATCTCGATTTCGTCGGCGTTGATGCCCACCATGGCCTCGCCCAGGTCTTCCGAAAGCTCGGCGATGAGTTTGGCATCGGTGAAGTTTGCCACGGCCTTGACGATGGCGGCTGCGCGCTTGGCGGGGTCGCCGCTTTTAAAGATGCCCGAGCCGACAAAGACGCCTTCGGCGCCCAGCTGCATCATCAGCGCGGCGTCGGCGGGGGTCGATACGCCGCCGGCGGCAAAGTTCACGACGGGAAGCTTTCCCGTGGCATGGACCTCACGCACCAGCTCGACCGGAACCTGCAGTTGCTTGGCTGCCTCAAAGAGCTCGTCGTCGCGCAGGGCAACAACGTCACGGATCTGCTTTTGGATCTTGCGCATGTGACGCACGGCCTGAACGACGTCGCCCGTACCCGGCTCACCCTTGGTGCGAATCATCGTGGCGCCTTCGGCAACACGGCGCAGCGCCTCGCCCAGATCGCGGGCGCCGCAGACAAACGGCACGTCAAACTGGGTCTTGTCGATGTGATAGACGTCATCGGCAGGGGAGAGAACCTCGGACTCGTCGATGTAATCGATCTCGATGGCCTGCAGGACCTGCGCCTCGACAATGTGACCGATGCGGCACTTGGCCATAACAGGGATGGAGACGGCCTCCTGGATGCCCTTGATCATCTTGGGGTCGCTCATGCGCGAGACGCCGCCTGCGGCGCGGATGTCGGCCGGGATGCGCTCGAGCGCCATGACGGCGCAGGCGCCCGCCTCCTCGGCGATGCGTGCCTGCTCGGGCGTGGTGACGTCCATGATGACGCCGCCCTTGAGCATCTGCGCGAGCTCGCGATTGAGTTTGACGCGATCGGCCTTGTTGGTCTGTTCTGCCATGGTTGCTCCCTTGGTTGGCATGTGCATTGCTTGACGGAACATCCTATCGGGGAGCTGGGTATGGCGAAATACTCAGTTTTCGAGATAATTACAAGGTCAGACTAATACCAGAATGAATGACTTAATAAGGTCAGGTGACAAACTCATGCTTGACTACAATTTGGAAAAACGCGGCGAGGCATCGCTTTATGAGTATGTTTACCAGCAAATTCGCGATGATATTGTTGCTGGCCGTATTGCGGCGGGGGAGCATCTTCCGTCTAAGCGCGCCTTTGCCAGTCATCTGGGAATCAGTGTCATTACTATCGAGAATGCATATAGCCAGTTGCTTGCCGAGGGCTATATTTGCTCAATGCCGCGTCGTGGCTACTACGCTTGCGAACTTCCGGATGCACCGGTTTTGGCTTCGGCTGCGGAGGACATCGACCGAGATGCTGTCCCTGTTGGTCCCAGCGCGCATGATGCCATGGGGCAGGCAGAGCGATTCGACGCACTTTCTCCTTCCGCTTTGGAGGCGGCGCGGCTTTGGCAAAGTGCGCTACGGGCGACGCTGACGTCCGAAGACGAACGTGAAATCTTTTCGCCCGCACCGGCGCAGGGCACCGCTCGACTGCGACGTGCGATTGCGCACCATCTGCGCGGGACAAGGGGCATGAATGTCAATCCCGACAATATCGTTATCGGTGCGGGCGCCCAGCTGCTCGATACCATGTTGGTTCAGTTGCTTGGCGCGGACAAGGTGTATGCCGTCGAGGATCCAGGCTATTTGCGCTTGACGCGCATCTATCAGGCCATGGGTTGCGAAGTGCGGCATGTCCCGTTGGATGCTGAGGGCGTGGACTTGAGCGCGCTGCAGAAAACCGGGACCGATGTCCTTCACCTGATGCCGTCTCATCAGTATCCGACCGGTCTTGTGACGAGCATTGCACGTCGCTATGCGTTGCTGAGCTGGGCCGCCGAGCGGCCAGGTCGGTATCTCATCGAAGACGACTTTGATTGTGAGTTTCGCCTTGCCGGCAAGCCGATTCCCGCGCTCGCGTCGATCGATGCCGCCCAGTCGGTTATCTACACCAACACGTTTTCGAAGAGCCTTTCATCGGCGTTACGTTTGGCGTACATGGTGCTGCCCGATGAACTAATGGAGAGGTTTAAACGCAACCTTGGTTTCTACGCCTCGTCGGTAAGTTCTGTTGATCAGGTTGCCTTGGCGCGTTTGCTGGAATCGGGTGATTACGAGCGACATGTGAACCGCGTGCGCGTTCGTGCTCGTGGGGCGCGTGATGGCCTGGCGGCGCTTGTACGGAAAACGTTTCCGGCAGGGGAGGTTTCGATCGATCATGCAGACGCGGGCCTTTACTGTATCGTGGTTGCGGAGCGTGGAACGGGCGGAAGCACTTTTGCACGGGCCCTCACGCGCTCGAGCATCCCTTTTATCGATATCGGTGACTGTTTTTGGTGTGCCGATGGCGCATCTGTCCCTGAAAACTCAACTCAAATTCTTGTTCAGTATGACGATCTGAGTCCAAAAGTACTAACTACCTTGGAATTGCAGCTAATGGGGGGCACTCTGCAACCTAAGTGAGTAGACTTTTAGCACTTTGGCGACCAGGCAGTTTTGTAACAAGCTATCTACCTGCGGTTTTGAAAAGCAGGATGACCGGCCTGCTCGGGATGTTCAAAAAAGTCTACTCACTTGCCGCGCAAAGCTCCTGCATGAGAAAAAAAATGGGGTTTTCAACAGGGCTTCGTCCAGCTCTCGGCAAGCTTTTGGCCAGTTGGGGAGGGCTGTTGAAAACTTGGCAGTCCGTTCGGCGCCATTTTTGGTGCGTTCGCGCCAATGCGTGACTGACTGGGTTGAAATTCGTGTTTTCCTGTGCCTATGAAGGATCTACTTTGTGACATATCAGCTTTTAGGTACTGGCGTTTGCCTCCTCAAGTCCGCGCTTTGTGTCCGCCGCTCCCGCGACCGGAAGAAGACCGGCGGCGATGCGAGCTCGCCCGTAACCCGACGGCTACGGTTGTGCTCGGCTTTCCGCTGTATACATTGGTTCGGACGAGAGGCAAGCGGACTTGCCCTGTCAGCATTAGGCAGCGGCTGTTCCTAGGCGAGTTCCCCAGGGAATCCGTGCTGGAAACGGAACATGGGTTTTTGGTTACGTCTCCTCTGCTGACGGCATTCATCATGTCGCGGCATCTGACGGATCTCCAGCTTCTTTTGGTGTTGGCGGAGATGTGCGGCTTGTTTACGGTTTGTGCCTTGCCAGCAGCACTCGAGGCAGAGCTTTCGCGTGCAATTGAGTCGGGCGCGATTCCGGCAACCTTGGGTTGGGCGCGCTGTCCGTCCGAGGACGGCGCCGCCTCAAATTTATGGCGGCGCGACGCTTTGGTTTTGGGCGAAGACCTTGACCGTTTTTGCTCAGATGTTTGTGGGATGCGTTACGGCAAGCGATTTGTCGCGGTATCTCATCTCGTTCCACTGGGTGCCGCATCGCCTTTTGAGGTTGAGACGTATTTGTTGCTTGGGTTGCCACGATCCCTGGGAGGCGAAGGTTTTGCGGCATAGAGCTCAATGTCGAAGTGGCGCTAAGCGCAAGTGCTCGGGCGATTGTAGGCAAGTCCCGCGTATACATTGACCTACTTCTGTCTTCGCCGGACGGAGAGCGACAGGTGGCCATTGAATGCCAAGGAAAGGGCTCACACGGGCGAGCCGGGGATGGCTTGCGCGACGCCGACCGCATGACGGCGCTTCAGGCCATGGGCTACGATGTATTTCTCCTGACATACGGACAGATATCCGATGAGGATAGATTCCACGCGATTGTTAAGGCCGTGTGCAGGTTGCTCGATGTTGAATATCGCGATAAAAGCTTGGAGGAGCAAGGGGCCGAGGCATTACTTCGGTCTGAGCTATTCGTTGACTGGTCAAAACTGGGAGAAATCGACAAAAAGATGCCCGTTAGACACAAAAAGGCCCGATCATGGACGGTTGCAAATCTAAGTGAGTAGACTTTTAGCGCGATGGCGACCAGATTGTTTTGCGGCAAGCTATCTACCTGCGGTTTTATAAAGCAATACGGATGGTCTGCTTGACAAGTTCCCAAAAGGCTACTCACTTAGTTTTTGACGCGAAGCCGATGCCGAAGGTGGTCCTTTTTTGGGACGTTAACTGGTTCGCTAGACACGAAAAAGGCCCGGATCTTGCGGTCCGGGCCTTATCGAGCTAGAGATTATCTCTCAGGCGATTGGCTTAGCCAAAGTAGCGCTTGAGCAGACCGGCGAAAGCCTTGCCGTGGCGAGCCTCGTCGCGAGCCATCTCGTGCACGGTGTCGTGGATGGCATCGAGACCAGCGGCCTTGGCGCGCTTGGCAAGATCGGTCTTGCCGGCGGTGGCGCCATTCTCGGCCTCAACGCGCATCTCGAGGTTCTTCTTGGTGGAGTCGGTCACGACCTCGCCCAGGAGCTCGGCGAACTTGGCGGCGTGCTCGGCCTCCTCGTGGGCAGCCTTCTCCCAGTACAGGCCGATCTCGGGATAACCCTCGCGATGAGCAACGCGAGCCATGGCCAGGTACATACCGACCTCGGAGCACTCGCCCTCAAAGTTGGCGCGCAGGTCAGCAACGATGTCCTCGGAGACGCCCTCCATCTTGGCGACGCCCACGACGTGCTCGGCAGCCCACTCGAGCTGACCCTCCTCCTGCTTCAGGAAGCGAGAGCCGGGAACGCCGCACTGGGGGCACTTGAAATCCTCGGGCAGCTGGTCGCCGTCGAACTCTTCCACATAACCGCAAACGGGGCAAACAAACTTCATAATTCGATCCTTTCGATCGATGGCGATGGCGCGCTCGTCCGGTCCCGTAAGGGCCCTCTCCGGACGTGCGTCTTGACGAGTTCTATTATCCATAAATGCGACCGAATGTGAAGCCTATTAGGAATGATTTTTAATAAAAAAATTTTGGGCATGTGAAGATGTTGCTTGATTAACGATTGCTAGACCTCGTGCGACCTCCGATGAGTACAATCGGTCGAGCAAATGTTGACCCATCAACAAATGAAGGAGCTTCCTTTATGCATCTAGCCCATCGTGCCTGGTGCCGAACGTATCAGATGGTTTTTCGCGTCGCATTGCCGATCCTGCCCTATACCGAGCCGCGCATTTTGGAGCATGCCGAGGACGTGCCCGCGGTGCTTCAAAAGCGCTCGATACAGCGGGTTCTTATCGTGACGGATCCAGGTATTGCCCGTCTGGGGCTCACGGCGCCGCTCGAGACGGCGCTCGCGTCCAAGGGAATTGGCGTTACGGTCTATGCCGAAACGCGTGCGAACCCCACGGTCTCGAATGCGGAGGAAGCGGCGTCCCTGTATCGGGAGAACGCCTGCCAGGCCATTATCGGCTTTGGTGGCGGTTCGGCCATGGACTGCGCCAAGGGTGTGGGGGCGCGCATTGCGCAGCCAAACAAGCCCGTCAACAAGATGCGCGGCCTGCTGCGCGTCCACCGTCTCCCGCCGCTGCTTATCGCGGTTCCCACTACCGCCGGTACGGGAAGCGAGGTCACGCTCGCAGCGGTCATTACCGATGACGAGACGCACTATAAATACCCCATTAACGACTTTGTGCTGATCCCGCGCTTTGCGGTACACGACCCCGAGTTTACACGTGGCCTGCCTGCCTCCATTACGGGGCAGACGGGCATGGACGCCCTGACGCATGCCGTCGAGGCCTTTATCGGCCGTAGCACCACGCCCTACACGCGCAAGATGGCGCGCCAGGCGGTGCAGCTCATCCACGACAATTTGCTCGAGGCCTATGAGTATGGCGACGACATACGTGCGCGTCGCAATATGCTTTCGGCGGCGTATAAGGCGGGCGTTGCGTTTACCCGCTCCTATGTTGGATACGTTCATGCCATCGCACACAGCTTGGGCGGGCGTTACGGGATTCCGCACGGCTTGGCCAACGCGATCATCCTGCCGCACATGCTTCGCGCTTATGGTGACGCCGCCGCCCCCAAGCTTGCCGATCTTGCTCGCATGGCGGGCATTGCGCCGGCTACCGCGCAGGACAGTCTTGCGGCCGAGGCCTTTATCGATTGGGTCGACCGCATGAACGCCGCCTTGGGCATTCCCAAATATGTAGCGGGTATTCGCCGCTCCGACATTCCCGAAATGGCGGCGCATGCCGACGCCGAGGCCAATCCGCTATACCCCGTTCCTCTTTTAATGGACCGCCTGGAGCTCGAGCATATGTACGAAGTTGTTGCAGGTGGTATGTTTGAGGACGAGAACTAGGAGGGTTCATGAACACCGAGGAAATTGCGCGCATCGTCGGCAATCAGCGCACTTACTTTAAGACGCATGCCACGTTTGATGTCGATACTCGCCGCCGTGCACTGGTGCGCCTGCGCGATGCGGTTCGTGCGCACGAGGGCGATATCGCCCATGCGCTCAAGACCGATCTGGGTAAGTCACATGACGAGGCATATATGTGCGAGATCGGCACGTCGCTTTCCGAGATTCGTCATCAGATCGCTCATGTGGCTCGATGGAGTCGTCCGCGCCTGCGTCCGTGTGACCTCGCTAACGCCGTGAGCGTGTGCAAAACGCAAGCCGTGCCCTATGGCGTCACGCTCATCATGGCGCCCTGGAACTATCCGTTTTTGCTGACGCTCGAGCCGCTCGCCGGCGCGCTCGCTGCGGGTAACACCGTGGTCATCAAGCCGAGTGCCTATGCGCCGGCTTCGAGCGCGATGCTCAAGCAAAT
>CAJJPN010000102.1:0-7445 GCA_905193635.1 Coriobacteriaceae bacterium | reverse complement strand
GATAAAGCCGACGCGGTAGTTTTTGAAGATGACCTCGCCGCCGAGGTAGTTTTTGAAGATGACCTCGCCGCCGTTCTGTGTAGCGTCCAGATCGACATCGCCCATGATGCCAAAATCGTGGTCGCCGTCCTCGTCGGCAAAGATCTGGTGCACGTGCCACACGTGGAGCGCCTTCTCGTCGGACTCGTCGATCGAGAACATTGCGGAGGAGCGCGCGTCGCCGTCGGTGAGAATCTCCTCGTGCTGCTCATGGTAGGCATCGAGCGCTTTTTGCCAGCGGACCTCGCTCATGCCCCAGTCCTCGTCGAGCTCGCCCAGGTCGCGAACGTGCTCGCGAGCGGCAAGGGTCACGCGGCGGAAGAGCGCGTTGCGCACCAGTAGCGTGCAGCCGCGGCGATCCGCCACGACCTCGTCGATGCCCTGCGGCGGCGCGGCGTCGAGGGCTGCCGGGTTGCCGGCGTTCTCCCACTCGTCCACCAGGCTCGAGTCCACCGAGCGCACCACAAAGCCCAGCCACGAGACAATGTCGCGCAGGCGCTCGTCGCGCTTCTCGATGGGCACGGTGCGGTCGAGAGAACGGTAGGCCTCTGCCAGGTAGCGCAGCAAAATGCCTTCGGAGCGGGCGATGCCGAGCTTTTGGATATAGCCCTTAAAGTCGCTCGCGCTCTCCAGCATGTCGCGCAGGACGCTCTTGGGCGAGAGCTGGTAGTCGTTGGCCCAAGGTACTTCCTGGCAGTACTTGTCGAAGGCGGCATCGAGCAAGTCCTCGAGCGGCTTTTCGTAGGTGACATCCTGGATGCGCTCCAAGCGCTCCTCATAGTCGACGCCGTCGGCCTTCATTTCGGCCATCGCGCGGTCGCGCGCGGCGCGCTCCTGTGCGCGCAATACCTGCTTGGGGTCCTCGAGCGTAGCCTCGACCATCGAGATGAGGTCCATGGTATAGGTCTCACTCTCGGGGTCGAGCAGCTCCAGCGCGGCAAGCAAAAACGGCGAGAGCGGCTGATCGAGCGCGAAGTCCTCGGGCAGGTCGACCGTCAGTGCATAGTCGATGTCTGGTGCGGCGCCAGTCGGGGCGTCGGGCGCGAGTGGCACCTCGGTGCGAACGACGACGCCGGAATCGATGAGCGTGGCGAAGATCTCGTCGGCACGAACCTCGAGCTTTGCCTTTTCCTCGGGAGTTTGCAGGCTCGTCTCGATGAGGTCGTGTACGCGGGCTCGGGCATCGCCGCCCTGCTCGACCACGCCAATCACCATGGAGTGTGTGATGCGAAGGCGCGGCTTGAGCGTTTCGGGCTGCGTCTCGATCAGGCGCTCAAAGGTCTGCTTGTTCCAGGTGACAAAGCCCTCGGGGGCTTTCTTCTTTTTAATCTTACGAAGCTTCTTGGGGTCGTCGCCCGCCTTGGCCATGAGTTTGGCGTTCTCGATCTCGTGCTCCGGGGCCTCGGCGATGACCATGCCCTCGGTGTCAAAGCCCGAGCGACCGGCGCGACCGGCGATCTGATGGAACTCACGGGCGCGCAGGCGACGCATCTTGTAGCCGTCGAACTTGGTGAGCGCGGTGAGGACCACGGTGTGGATGGGCACGTTGATGCCGACGCCGAGCGTATCGGTGCCGCAGATGACGGGCAGCAGGCCCTGCTGCGCCAAGCGCTCGACCAGGAGGCGATAGCGCGGCAGCATACCGGCGTGGTGCACGCCGACGCCGCATCCAAGCAGGCGTTTGAGAATCTTGCCGAAGGCCGTCGAGAAGCTCGTTCCCTTTGCCGCCTCCTTGATGGCCTCGCGCTGCTCCTTGCTGGCGATGCCAAAATTGGCGAGGGACTGCGCCGTCGCAAGTGCGGCATCCTGGCTAAAGTGCACGATATAGAGCGGGGCTTCGCCGCGGCGCATCGCGAGCTCGACCGTGCCTTCGAGGGAGGTCGTCACATAGTCGTAGCTCAGCGGAACAGGACGCGGGGCATCGACGACCAAGTCGCAGGTAGCGCCGGTGTGCTCCTCGAGCGAGGCGGCGATGGCGGTGACATCGCCGAGCGTGGCGCTCATGAGCATGAATTGCGTGTGGGGCAGGGTGAGCAGCGGCACCTGCCAGGCCCAGCCGCGATCGGGGTCGGCAAAGTAGTGGAACTCGTCCATGGCCACGCAGCCCACGTCGGCGTCCTCGCCCTCACGCAGTGCATCGTTGGCAAGGATCTCTGCCGTGCAGCAGATGACGGGCGCTTTGGTATTGATATGCGTGTCGCCGGTGATCATGCCTACGTTATCGCGGCCGAGCACCTGCACCAGGTCGAAAAACTTTTCGCTGACCAGGGCCTTGATGGGGGCCGTGTAATAACAGCGCTTGCCCCGCGCCATGCCCATAAAGAGCATGCCCAGTGCGACGAGCGATTTGCCCGATCCGGTCGGTGTGCCCAAAATGACGTGATCGCCGGCAGCCAGGTCCATGAGGGCCTCTTCTTGGTGATCCCACAGCTCGATGCCGCGGTCGCTCGTCCATTCAAAGAAGCGCTCGAAGGCCTGATCGGGCGTGAGCCACGGTTCGGGCTCGCTGCCGTCCTCGGGCTCCCACCAGGTGGGGGAGAGCGCGCCGAGCGAGCCGAACTCGGCCTCGGTTCCCGTGCCGCCCGAGAATGAGCTGGCGGCGCCGGCGCCGGAGACGGTGCTGGCGGCGGTATCTGTCGTGGTCTGTGCCATGTGGTTGCTTTCTCTCGCGTTTGTCCGCCAACTATTATGGCGTAGCGTCGCATCGATGCGTTCGCAGGCGAGAAAATGCAGGAAATGGGCGTTCTGCCCAGCTGTTTGGGGCGGCCGCTAACTAAGTGAGTAGACTTTTTGCGATATCGCGAGCACGTGGCTTTTGCGCAAGGGCTCTACCTGCGGTTTTAGTTTTTGCTATGCGGGTTGTGCTTGGCTATTGCCAAAAAGTCTACTCACTTAGGTTTGAGGGCCGTTCGTCGGCACCTATTTGCGTCTGGTTACCGGCGCAGCGACTGTCAAAAGCCCCTGGACTCTTGCGGCAGGCGCTTCTTGCCCTTGCGGGCGCGGTTTTTAAAGTTCTCGACGGCCTCTTCCATGCCCAGGGGCACGTACGTGAGCTCATTGAGGTCGTCGGGTAGGTAGCAGGCAAGACTTTGCTCCTGCATGCGACCCGCCGTGAGTTCATCGTCATTGGGCTGTGCGCCGGGTGTGGCGCAAATGCCGTAGACAACGGCACCCATCTCGCGCGTGCGGCATTCATATTCGGTCTCGGGATGCTCGGGATGGTCGCGGCGGACGTTGTCGCTTACCCAAAGCGTGTCGTAGCCGGCCGCGGCAAACTGCCCCAGGGCGTAGTCGCGCAATGGCTTGCTGTCGGTGCGCAGCGTGACGGTGGCGCTGGCTGCAAAGAGCGGGCGGTAGAGCATCAGATGGTCGACGTGGACGAGCCGTTTTTTGGCGTACTTGGCCTTGGGCTGCGGCGTGGGAAAGTTGATGGTGATGGCATCGAGCTCGCCTGCGGCAAATAGCTGCGGCAGCGATGCGGCGCCTCGGGGCAGGACGAGTGCGTTGGTCAGTTTCTGCTCGCAGATTTTCTGTGCGGCATAGGCGATGCAGATGGGTTCCTGGTCTATGCCGATAAAGAGCGTGTTGGGCTCACGGCGAGCGCGTTCTACAAGGTACGTTCCCTTGCCACAGCCCAGATCCAGGTGAAGGCGGGCGAAGGGCTTGCTGCCAACTGGCGCACAGGCCTCGCGCCAATCTCCGGCATAGGACTCGGGGTTCGTCTCAATCGCATTGGCGTAGCGCTCCAGGCGCTCCTCGAGCACAAAGTTCTTAGGCGTGCGAACGTGGACGGCTCCCATGAGGCTCCTTGGTTATAAGTATGGAACGTATAGCTGCACGCTCCGTCAATGGGTTGAAAAAGGGTGGGCATAGTTTGCCCGAAAGATGCGGCGCGGCTCGGCGGCGAGTCGTCGATGCCTACAGACGCTTGAGGATCACATAGCGGTTGAGCTCGCCGCTGCGACCGTCGGCATGGAAACGCTCAAGCTCGCGCACGGGGACCTCGCCGCTCTTGTAGAACGTACGGACGCCGCGCACCAGGTCGGTGATCTGCTGATCGTCAAAGTGATGACAATAGCGGTAGGCGTGGCGGTCGTTTTGCCAGCCAATGAGGTGGTCGCCGGCTTCAAACTGCGCGGAATCGTAACCCTCAAACGGCGGGGTGAGCTCGGCGCGGGCTTCGGCGCGAACGGCCTTGCGCGCCATGCGCTCGTCGTTCATAAACTCCCAAAAGCTGATGGCGATGATGCCACCCGGGCGCGTCTGGCGCACCAGGGCGTCGAGCACACGCACACGGTATTCGCACGACGGCACGTGGTGCATAAAGCCAAAGCAGACCGAGATATCGGCGAGCGGGGCATCGAAAAGCACATCGGGTGTCTCGGCGGGGTTGAGCTTCATGAGGGCATCGAGCACATCGAGTTCCTGGAAGTGCAGGTTGGGAATGCGCAGGGCGTGGCCATGTGCATCGATGGCCAAATCCTGACACGAGTCGACACCATAGAACTCAAACGGGCAGCTGGCATCTGCCGAGGGGTTTGCGCCGTCGACGCCCTTGGCGGCAAGTGCCCCGCCGGCGGCAAAGTTCTCGAATCGCATATTGCCGCAGGCAAGGTCGAAGACGCGGACGGGATGCTCGATCGTGGCCACATCGAGCTGCTCAAGCGCGATGTCCATGGTGCGCACCCAGCCGGGCCACGGGGCCTGGCGCGTATCGGAGAAGGAGGCGGAGTGCTCGCGATAGAACGTGTTGTTGAGCTGGATGAGCGATGAGGCGAAATCGCGGTTCACGGCGCGGAACTCCCTCCGATGGCGGTGCGGAATAAACAGTACGACCATACTACCGTTAACGCCGCAACGGGGACAACCGAGCTGTGGGTCATTGCTTTGTTTGGACACATTTCCGCAGCTCATATGTGCCCGCAACCGCCGGTTGTCAAAAATCTCACTAGAATAGGTGGCATGCTTTTGGCGGTGGCGGATAGATTTTTAACTGTGCAAGGCGCCTTAAGAACAAAAACGGTCCGGCGGCACGGCTGGCAAAAGCATAGGAGGAACCATGAATGTAGAAACTGCGCAGCGGCTCGCCGACCTTCGCCGCAGCAAAGGCTTTAGCCAAGAAGGGCTGGCGCGAAAGCTGGGGCTGTCGCGCCAGGCGGTCAGTAAATGGGAGCGCGCGGAGAGCTCGCCCGATACCGAGAACCTGATCTCGCTCGCCAAGCTCTATGGCGTGAGCCTGGACGAGCTGCTGAATCCGAGCGATGAGATCGAGGACGATATCGAGTTTGAGAACGAGGACCGCGCCCGTCAGCGCGAGGCCGAGGCGGCAGAACGTGCCCGCACCCATGAGGCGGCGGCGCGCGCCACGGAGGCAGCTACGCAGGCGAGTGATGCTGCGGCCAAGGCGGCGCAAGCGGCAAGCTGGAGTGCGCAGGCCGCCAATGCCGCTACGGCGCAGGTGACGAGTGGCGGCGCAGCTGGTTCGACTCCGGTGAAAGGTCCGTTCCAGTCGTTTCCGTATTGGGCCGTGTGCTGGCTGCTGTTCTTTTTGCTGATGTTCCTGTTTGGTGGCTCCTTTGCCGCGCTGATCTTCTTTACAATCCCCATCTATCACTGGGTGGCGCGTGCGCTCGATGGCGATTGGGCACGCGGGGATATTCAGGTTGGTCCGGCGCCGGAGGCGGCTAAGGCTCAGGATGTTTCCGCTGCGGTTGATACTGACGTGGCTTCCTCGACCGCCGCTGAGCCGAGCGCCAAAGAAGGTGATGAATGATGAAGCTCTCGCATGAGTCCAAGGTCCGCCTGGGCGTCGGTATCGGAGCGTTCGTGCTCATCATCGGGCTTATCTTTGGCACTTCGCGGATATTGTTTCATTTTGATGGCCCGTGGGATCTCGGCGATATTGCATCCGGTTTGTCCGGTATGGACGATGTGGTTGACGGGGACGATTCTTTGGATGGCGGTAACTATTCCGCTCAGTCTCGGCAGCTTTCGAGCGAAACGTTTGATGCCGACTCATTCCAGTCCCTTGACCTGGATGTGACATCGGGTGAGGTTGAGATCAAGTGCGTTTCCGGCGGGCAGGTGCGTGTCATCGAGAGCGGTCGTGTTGCAAAGGGGGTAGCTACCTACGATGCTGCCACTCAGAATCTGGCCGAGGTCAAGGGTTCTACACTCACGATTAGCCAGTTCGACTGCGATGACGAGCGCGCTATCGATCGTTCGGTCACCATCGAGCTGCCGCGGGATGTTGCCAATAACATGGTGGGCATTACAGCGAATGTAGAATCGGGCGATCTAACGGTCACGGACATTGCGTGTCATGACCTCAACCTGACTTTGGACTCGGGAGACGTTGAGTTTGCGGGCACCGTAACCGACACCATGGATGCCGAGGTCGGTTCGGGCGATGTGGCGTTCGAGCTCTACCAGGCCCCCGCGAAGTCGATGGACGTAAGCGTGGGCTCGGGCGATGTGGAGATATCGGTTCCGAACTCTACGGGCTTTAAGGCGAGCCTCACCGTGGGCAGCGGTGACTTTGAGAGCGATTTCCTTCCGCTTGGCTACGATGGCGAGACCATATTGAATGCTGAATTCGACAACGGTGACAAGTCTGCAACGTATCGTTTTAAGGTCGGTTCGGGCGACATGTCGTTCGAATCGGTGTGACATGCGGTTTTCGGAGATCGGTGCATATAGGCATGCTCTTTGATGGAGGCGTCGGGGCCGTGACGGGCTCCGGCGCCTTTGCCTTTACAATGGGGGCATGGAACAGATTATTTTGAACATACTCGAGGCTCTGCGTCGCGGCGAGACCGTGGACGACAAGGCACTCGTCAAGCTGATACATGCCGAGGCGCGCCGTGAGGGCGCCGACAAACGCGATTTGGCCAAGCGCCGCCTGCTGCCGTTTTACCAGCGGGTGAAGCGCGAGGAGCCGGCTCGTTGGGCTGGATGGAATGTCGATGCCGATCTGGAACGCCAACTGCTGCAGGTGTTGCGCATGAAGCCGCGCCGCACGGCTTCGGGCGTGGCGACTATTACCGTCATCACCAAGCCGTGGCCGTGCTCGGGCGATTGCCTGTTTTGCCCCAACGACCTGCGCATGCCCAAAAGCTATTTACATGCCGAGCCGGCGTGTGCCCGTGCAGAGCAAAACTGCTTCGATCCATATCTGCAGGTGAGCGCCCGTTTGACCGCGCTTTCGCAGATGGGTCATGCGACCGATAAGATCGAGCTCATTGTGCTTGGCGGTACCTGGAGCGACTATCCGCAAGGGTATCAGATGTGGTTTATGTCGGAGCTCTTCCGCGCGCTCAATGACGATGCCGTGGCCGGCGTGGCGGCCAACCCCATGTTGGCGCGTCCGGGCATCAGCCGTGCCGAGGCAGGGCGCCTGCTCGATG
>CAJJPN010000101.1:0-7555 GCA_905193635.1 Coriobacteriaceae bacterium | reverse complement strand
GCTGCGCCTTCGGGCGCCATCTCGCGTTTCCGCTGGGTGGGAGTTCTTGCGGTGCTTGGACTCTGCCTTGCCTCTAATATGTACTTCACCAAGGTCTTTATGCCGGCGCACGACATTACGCCTGGTTCCAAGCGCGAAATCCTCTCGATTCCGTTCCAGCAGACGGCTCGTTTCGTCCAAAAGCACGACGGCCTCAACTCGGGTGTCAACCCTACGGTTAAGGAGGACGGCACTATCGTGGAGGCTCCTTGCGACGGCTTGGTGACCGACGATGAGCGTGCCGTGATCGACCGTGTGCTCAAGTACGACAATCTGGGCCGCCGCTACAACCCGGATAAGTCGGACGCCGTCAAAAATTGCTTTAACGAGTACGCCTCGCAGGAGGACATCAAGGCCTATTTTGAGGTCTGGGCGCAGATGCTCAAAAAGGATCCCGAGTGCTACATCTCGGCGCTCATCAATAACTACTACGGCTACTTTTATCCGAGTGCCCGCGATGCGTGGGTCTACAGCACGGCGCGCAGTGCCGAGATTATGGCGAAGCCCGATAACCTCAAGTACTTTGACTTCCATCCGGTCGATAGCAAGGTTGTGCGCTGGTGCGACCACCTGATCAACCTGTATCGCGTGGCGGTGCAGCGCATTCCGTTTATCTCGCTCACCATGAGCTCGGCCACCTATGTGTGGATTATGATCGCCGTGGTGGTCTACCTGTTGCGCCGCCATTCGTGGCGCGGGCTGGCCATTTGGGTGCCGCTGCTGGGCGTGCTCGCCGTGTGCCTGATTGGTCCGTGCAACGGCTCGACCTACATGCGCTACCTGTATCCGGTCATCGCCTGCATGCCCTTCGCCATCGGCGCCACCGTCACCCGCAGCGACCTTCTCTGGTCCTAATTTGGTGCAAAGGGGACAGGTTACTTTGCACCGGCCCTTTGCACCAAGGGGCTGTATCATCACGGCGCCTTCATTTTGGGGTTTATCTCGCAGGCCAGTAGGTATATCATAACGACGTTTGTTTATATTGCCCGAGCATCTGCGCTGGGCTTTAGGTCAAAACCGATAGGAGACACGTATGTCCGGACACTCTAAGTGGGCCACAACCAAGCATCGTAAGGGCGCGCAGGACGCCAAGCGTTCCGCCCTCTTCTCCAAGCTGAGCCGCAACATCACCGTTGCTGCCCGTCTCGGCGGTGACCCGCTGCCCGAGAACAACGCCAGCCTCGCCGCTGCCGTTGCTAAGGCCAAGGCTCAGTCCATGCCCAAGGACAAGATCAAGTCCGCTATCGACAAGGCCTTTGGTTCGGGTGCCGATGCCGCCGTCTACGAGAACATCGTGTACGAGGGCTATGGTCCCGCCGGTGTCGCCGTCTACGTTGACTGCCTGACCGACAACCGCAACCGTACTGCCGCCGATGTCCGTTCCGCTTTCTCCCACGCTGGTGGCAACCTGGGCACTTCCGGCTCCGTCGCCTTCCAGTTTGAGCGCAAGGGCCAGATCGTCGTCGCCAAGGAGATCCTGGACGAGAACGCCAAGAAGGAGACCATGATCGCCAACGGTGCTGCCGGTGACGAGGATGAGTTCATGATGGCCATCGCCGAGGCCGGTGGCGAGGACTACGAGGACGCCGGCGAGGAGTGGATCGTCTGGACCGCTGCTAACGACGTCATGGCTGTCTCCAAGGCACTCGAGGAGCAGGGCGTCCAGGTCAAGGGTTCCGAGACCACCATGGTTCCGACCACCCCGACCGAGGTCTCCGGTACCGACGCCAAGAAGGTTCAGCGCCTCATCGACCGTCTCGAGGAGCTCGACGACGTCCAGGACGTCTACAGCACCATGGACATGACCGACGAGGTCATCGCTGCCCTCGAGGAGGAGTAGCGCCCGCACGGGTTAAGCCGTGCATATCTGGGCATAATGAAGCGAGCATGCAAGCCTCGTGGAATAGATGAGCCGGATCCGCGTGCGTTATAGCACCGGACCCGGCTCTTTTATAATGATGCGAATCTTTTTGCAATCTGTGGACCGAGACCCGAAAGGAGCGCCGCATGCGCGTGCTCAAACGAGCCCTAGCGATCGTGTATCTTGCCGCCGCCGTCGTGGCGTTGGGCACGTTGGTCTGCCAGTTTTGGGGGCCATATACCTATCGCTTTATGCTGCTGATGCGTGACCCTATGCCGCGCATCGTCGTTACGGTGTGCGCCGGTGTCGTGGCGCTCGGCGTGCTGGCGGTCTTCTTCCGCCTGATGTTTGCTCGCCGCGAGCCGTCCTGCGTGCATCCGGCGGGGGAGCGCAATATCGAGGTCACCCTTGCGGCCCTCTCCTCGTGTGCCCGCGCTGCGGCTGAGCGCGACGACCGCGTGATGGTCGAGCATATCGAGGCGCGTGTCCAGGGCTCCGACGAGTCGCACGTCCGTTTTAAGGTCGACGCCATCGCGCTCGACGATCACGATGTGGCTTCCCTTGCAGCTGCGATGCAGCAGCGTATCGAGGAGGCCTGCGATACCATGCTCGGCACGCCGGGTACGACCGCGCGCGTCCGTTTTTTGCCGTCCAAGACTACCGTCCAGACCGTGGAGGTTTCCGGTGAGTGATACCAACCAAGACAAGACCGCCCGCACGCCGCGCCTGACGATCGATCAGAACGCTATGCCGGCAGGCGACTCCGCCGACACCAAGCCCGAGGCCGGCGAGCAGCACGACAGCGCCGCCAACGACTTTGACGAGGCCATGGGTCTCATCAAAGGTACGGGCGCTGCTATCTGGAGCTACGCCGTGCGCCACCCCAACACTACGCTCGGCGCCGTGGCAGGCTTTATCCTCGCCGTGCTGGTACTTACGTTGGGCCTGTGGGACACGCTCGTCATTGCATTCTTTGTGCTGATCGGCGCCGTGATCGGCCAGATTCGCGACGGCGAGAACGGTATCGTTAACTTCTTCGGCCGTCTGTTTAGCGGCCGCTAATATGTATTCGACTGTCGCATCCGTGGCAGGCATAAGGAGGAACCATGGCTTTTAACACGAAGGTCGATGTGGCCGATACCGAGCTCGAGACGAACGAGGCCGTCGCCGCCGAGGCGGAGGACGTAACGCTCGAGGACGAGGCGCTCGTCGAGGCAGAGTCCGAAGACGAGGCGGACGAGGATGACGAGGAGACGGACGAGTCCGAGGACTCGCTGACCTATTCCAACGGCGTGATTGAGAAGATCGTCGCCATGGCCACCCGCGAGGTGCCGCACGTCCTGGGCATGAAGGGCAACCTCATGCACTTTGTGCAGGAGCAGTTTGGTGCCGAGAACCTGACCAAGGGCGTGACGGTCGAGGTCACCGACGACAATCGCGTGGTCGTCAACATCTCGGTCATCATCGAGTACGGTGCCTATGCGCCTGCGATCTTTGACGACGTTAAGACGCGCGTCACCGAGCGTCTTGCCGCGATGACCGGCCTTGAGGTGGCAGGCGTCAACCTGCGCATCGAGGATGTCATCACCCCCGAGGAGTACGAGCACCGCACCAGCCAGCACGAGTAACCTACCAAAAAGGGATGTTTATTTTGGCAGGTTTTATCTGCGAAAATGTTAAACGGCCGACCGCGCAAGCAAAAGCGTGGCCGGCCGTTTTTGTACGCTCCCGATGTAGTCATACCGCTCGTCTAACTAAGGGTTGCAATCCCCACGTTCCGCGTTACCCTAATGGGCGCATTGTTTCCAAATTGTTAACGAGGGGTTGCCGTAATGGCCGACGAACACGAGACCGAAAGCAAGGCATGGGCGATTGAGGCCGCTGCGGCAGAGGCGGCGTCGCGTGCTGCCGAGGAGGTGCATCGTCCTCCGGTGGTGCCGATGGAGCGCGTGGTCGATCGCGATGTTATTGAGCAAGGCGAGCGCGCCGGCCGCAGGCGCAGCCAGGAGCCAGGCTTTCCGCGCTTTTTTGCCGAGCTCAATCTGGGCCTGATCCTCACGGCGTTCGCCATCGTGGCCTTTAAAACCCCCAATCACTTTGCCTTCGGCGGCACCTCGGGCGTGTCGGTCATTCTTTCCACGCTGTTCCCGACCCTGCCCGTCGGCGTCTTTATGTGGATTATCAACGCGGTCCTGGTCGTTCTGGGCTTTATCTTTTTGGAGCGCAAGGCGATTCTGTGGAGCGTCTTCGCTTCGTTTGCGCTTTCGGCCTACGTCTCGCTGTTTGAGCTCTTCATCCCGACGGATGTTTCGATGACGGGCGATATGTGGCTCGACCTGTGTTTTGCCGTTATCTTGCCGGCGCTCGGCAGTGCTATTGTCTTTGACATTGGCGCCTCGACGGGTGGCACGGACATTCTTGCCATGATCCTCAAGCGTCGCACGACGCTTGAGATCGGCCGTGCCCTGTTGCTGGTCGATATCGGCATCGTGACCATCGCGGCTTTTCTGTATGGCCCGCGTGTCGGTCTGTACTGTGTGCTCGGTCTGTTTGCCAAGACGCTTGTGGTCGACAAGGCCATTGAGAGCATCCACCTGCGCAAGGTCTGTACGATTATTTGCGCCGAACCGCGCAAAGTCGAGGAGTTTATCGTCAAGCATCTCAACCGCACGGCAACGATCAGCCGTGGCTACGGCGCCTTCTCGGGCAAGTGCGTCACGGTGATTATGAGCGTGCTGAGCCGTCGCGAGGCAGTGCAACTGCGCCGCTATACCCGCGAGATTGACCCTGGCGCCTTCATCACCATCGTCGATAGCTCCGAAATCGTGGGCAAGGGCTTCCGCGGCACGAACTAGCGCGGACGCACCCTTCGAATCATTGAATAAGGCCGCCTACGTTGCAAATCGGCCATCTTGGGGTATTTGTCCCCACATTGGGCGATAATGTTGCCAAAGACATCGTTTGCGATCCAGGTGATTCGCTCTAGATACGAAGGGATGATTTCGATGTTCTGTTCGCAGTGTGGCGCCCCCATGGGCGATAACGACAAGTTCTGCGGCGTGTGCGGTGCCCCTAATACCGGTGCTGCAACCTCTGCTCCTCAGGGGCAGTCTCAGCCTCAGCAGTTTGTTCCTCAGCCTAACGTGAACGTGCCCAAGGGCTGTGTAGCTCAGGCGTTTGAAGACATGACCAAGACGCCGGGCGTGCTGCAGCGCGTGTGCCAGATTGCCTTTTTGCCGGCGCTCATCTGTGTCGTGTCGGTGCTCGTGCTCTTCATTCCCGTTATCGGCGGTATCGCGGCTGCCTTCGGCTTTTTGGCTGCCTGTGTGGCAAGCGCGTGCGGTTCTGGCTTTGGCATCGAATGGGGTCGCGACCTGTCGCTCAAGGTCGATGACGGCATGGATCGTCCGTTGATGCGTTCCACGTCGTTTGGCCTTGGCGTCTTTTCGGGCGTTATTTCGAGCGTGCTCAAGGTTATCGCGGCTATTCCCGTTATTGGTGTAGCGCTTTCGCTGGTGGAGAGCGTGGTAATTGGTGCCGCGGGTGCGTACTCTTATTACGGCTCCTATGCGCTTGAGGCCGCTCTATTTGGCTCGCTGGGCCTGTTTGTTCTGGCTATGATTGCCACGGCGGTCCTGGGTGTCTTCTTTACTATGTTCGCCGACATCGCCGTGATGCACTTTGCGGTGACCGGTCGCGTCGAGAGCGCGTTTTCGCTCGATAAGGTCTGGGCGGCCTTTAAGAACAATAAGACCAAGCTGTTCTGCGCATCGTTCCTTCCCGAGTTTTTGACGGGTCTGGTCGCCAACGTTATCACATGGATCCTGACGCTCGTCTTTGGCACCATTGCCTCTGTCGGTATGTATAGCTACTACTACCGTCCTACGGCTATTGAGGCGCTTGTTACCGGCGGTGGCATTACGCTCGTATTGTTCTTGGTGCTGACGGCGTTTGTCACGGTATTCCTTACGGTCTTTGGCAACATGCTCAAGCATCGTGCCGTTGGCTATTGGGTGGCGCGCTACGCAAGCGAGTGGGCCGACGAGGACAAGGACGACGTCCTGACCTTTGTGCTGCCGTTTGAGAAGAAGTCTGCTCCTTCGGGTTACAGCGCTCCGGATGCTTCGCCGGCACCTGCGCCCGAGCCCGAGCCCGCGCCCGAGTCTGCGCCTGAGCCTGCACCCGAGCCGGCGCCTGTGCCTGAGCCGGCACCCGCACCTGCGCCTGCAACGTCGCCCGCGCCGAGTTCTGCTCCCGAGCAGGAGTGCCCGCCTGTTGGCGAACCTGCTGAGCAGACTGCGCCGGCGTTGGGCGATAAGGGCGATCAGGCAGCGACCGATCAGCCCGAAGAAGACCAGGCCGAATAGCTTGAGGGGGGCTGCGGTCCAGAGTGCCTAAGGCCATGGTCCGTTTTAGCCGATGCCGCCGGGTTGGTTGCCTTCATTTTGGTAATCGACCCGGCGTGATTGAAGGTATCCCGTTGGGATGCGGCATGTGAGACCAAAGACGCATGTCGTCTTATGGGAAGGAGGATCTATGTTTTGCGAAAATTGCGGAGCACCCGTTTTGGATGATGCAAAGTTTTGTCCTGCTTGCGGCGAGCCCGTCAACGCTACGTCGGCTGCCGCGTCTGAGCCTCAGCCGGTACAGATTCAGCCCGCCCCGGCACCTCAGCCTGCGCCTCAGGGCGCACCCACACCGCCACCCATGCCCGGTGCGGTTGAGCTCGATCGTAACTTTGGCATGATACTGCTGCTCGCTATTGTCACGTGCGGTATCTACGGCATCTATGCGTACTACAAAATATCTGAGGATGTCGCAACTATGTGCTCGGGCGACGGGGACGATATGCCCAACTACCTGATTGCAATCCTGCTGTCGTTCATTACCTGCGGCATCTATGGCCTGTGGTGGACATACCGTTTCGGCAATCGCATCCAGGCCAACGGTCCTCGCTATGGTCTTACCATTGCCGAGAGCGGCACGACGCTTCTGTTGTGGCAGCTGATCGGCGCCTTGCAGTGCGGCATCGGACCGATTATTGGTTTCTATCTGATCGTCAAGAACGTCAACGCGATGGCGGCTGCCTACACTGCGCAGGTTACGGCACGTGCGTAGCAACTCGGATTCACAAGCACGGTCCAAGACAAGGGGCACGGCGGGGCTATTCCGCCGCGCCCTTTTGTTCGCCGCTATCTTGGCGCTGTCGTGCCTTGTGCTGTATGTGACGGGCATCGGCTGCCCGTTTAGGGCGCTTACGGGCATTCCGTGCCCGGGCTGCGGCATGACGCGCGCGTGGCTCGCGGCGTTTGGGCTCGATTGGCGTGCCGCGCTTGCGTATCATCCGCTGTTTTGGATGGTTCCCCCTATGTTTGCGCTGGCGTGCGCCAGGGACTATGTCACAACTTCGCGCACCCGAAAGACAATCGATGCGGCGCTGGTCGCAATATGCTTGCTGCTGGTTGCGGTGTGGGCAATCCGCCTGGTCAACCCCGCAGACGCCGGCCTGCTTTTTGGGGGCCATGTTCCTGTGGGGGTTCCTGCCGATATCATTTATCTCGAGCAGCCACGCTGGCTCATCATCCTTCGCTCTTACCTGTCGTGACGGAGGATACGTTGGAAAAGCGGTCGACACATAAGCGGGGGCGAACGTTG
>CAJJPN010000100.1:0-7636 GCA_905193635.1 Coriobacteriaceae bacterium | reverse complement strand
ATCTCAATATCTTCGGTGCGGTCCTCATTCAGGGTCCAAAGTGGTGCGGAAAGACTACTTCGGCTAGTCGTTTTGCTAATTCATCCTTGTCTCTTTCCGATCCGGCTGGAAATTTTTCCGCTCTCCAGCTGGCACGGATCGATCCGGCACAAGCATTAGCAGGGCTATCTCCCAGGCTCATCGATGAATGGCAGGAAGAGCCGAAGCTGTGGGATGCCGTGCGTTTCGAGTGCGATGCAAGGAGGGGAGAATCCGGTCAGTTTATTCTTACGGGTTCAGCAATGCCTCGGGATTCGATGCAGCCGATGCATAGCGGCGTTGGACGAATAGCTAGGTTGCGAATGGACACCATGACGATGTTCGAGCTTGGCGTTTCTTCTGGCGCGGTTTCGATTGGAACGCTTCTTTCCGGTTACCCTGCCAAGCAGGCTGTCGGGTCAATCTCCGGCATCGCCGGAATCGCCGATTTGCTGTGTCGTGGCGGTTGGCCTCAGGCGATGGGGAAAACGACTGACGATGCCATGCAGATAGCCGCTGCCTATGTTGATGGCGTATGCGAATCGGATGTTTCTAGAACTGATGGCGTTAAGCGCGATCCGGTCAAGGTCAGGTCTCTTTTGGCATCGCTAGCGCGGAATGAGTCGACGCTTGCTGGCTCAAAGTCTATTGACAAAGATATCGGTACCGGCGTTTCGAAGAACTCGGTCTCCAGATACATGGACGCCCTGAGACGAATCAATATCGTCGACGATATCCCCGCTTGGCATCCAGCGCTCAGGTCTCCGGTGAAGCTGCGGCAGGGGGCGAAGAGGCATCTCGCCGATCCTTCGCTTGCCGTTGCGCTGCTCGGAGCAAATCCGGAGTCGTTGGCATCTGACCCGAAGACACTGGGGTTGCTTTTCGAATCCCTCGTCCTGCATGACCTCAAGGTTTACGCCGCCGCAAATGACTCGTTGGTGTCCCATTACCACGATGCCGACGATCTCGAGGTTGACGCAGTTATCCACAGGCGCGATGGAACTTGGATTGCCGTGGAGGTGAAGCTTGGAAGCCCTCAAATCCCCGAGGCATCTGCAAATCTGCTTCGGCTGGAGCGAAAGCTGGTCGAGCGTGGCGAGAAGCCGCCTGTGGCAAAACTCATCATCATTGGGTTCGGCATGCCGGTTCATACAACGCCCGATGGCATCATCGTTGCTCCCGTTGACACACTCGCGCCATAACGTTGTGGTGGGATCACCTTGCCTTCGGAAGGGGTTTCAGTCTCAAGCGACTTTTCCAACACTCACTTATGCCTGCATGCCAATTCTGGTCTAGCAAGGCCAAAGAAAAGGGGTCCCGTTTGGGGCCCCTTGCAGTTGCACTTAAATACGGTTCATCTGGCCGGCGACCTTGTTGTACCAGTCCTGCCACGTGGGCGGGCAGTACTTCTTGGCGGCTGCCGGGGTAAGCGTGGAGCCATAGTTGGCGCCCAGGTAGGCAACGTGGGCGGAGACACCCTCGCTCCAGCTGCCAAAGCTACGCCAACCACCGCCGCGGGCACTCCAGCCCCAGGCGTTATAGGAGCCGGCGCAATAGAGGCCTTTGCTGCTCTCGATGCAGGCGATGGCGGGGGACCAACGGGGATCGACGCCGGTATTCCAGGCGGCGACGGCAAAGTTATAGCCCTGGCCTGCCATGGGGGAGCCGGCGAGGTAGTTGTCGATGCGGCTCGTCCACTCGTTAATGAACGAGTCGTAATCGGAATTGCCACTGTTGGAGTTGTTCACCGTGGTGTCGATGGTGGTGTTGGAGTTGGTGGCCTGACTGTTGGAGTTATTGCCACTCACGCCGGTGCCCGCGAGCTTCTCGGCGGCAGCGGCTTTGTCGGCCTCGAGCTTAGCCAGTTCGGCGGCATTTTCCTGCTCGGCCTTTGCCTGCGCCTCGTTGCGAAGCTGCTGTGCCTGGGCCAGTGCGTCCTCGGCATTCTTTTGCTCGCCCTCGAGCTGAGACTTGGCCTGATCGAGCTCGGTTTTGTTCTGCTCGAGCTCGGTCTGCATCTTGTTAAGCTCTTCGATCTCGTCGACGCTCGAGCTCGTAATCTGGTTGGTGTATTTGCAGGTGGTGATAAAGTCACCCAAGCTCTGCGTGTTCACCAGGAAGCTCACGATGGGGCTGGTGCCCTTCTGGTACTTATACAGATCGCGCATGGCGGAGCTTGCCTTGGCCTGCTGCTCGGGTAGCTTAGCCTCGATTTCCTCGATGCTTGCCTCGTTGGAGTCAATCTGCTTTTGCAGGTCATCGAGTTTGGTGCGGGCGTCGTTGTAGGCACTCGTGGCGGCTTCGATCTTCTGCTGGGCTGCGGAAAGCTGGTCCTGCGTTGCCTGCGAGGCGGCATACGCCGCAACGGGGGAGAGCATCGGCGTGGCCGTCAGCGCAACGGCGAGCGCGGCGCTCGTGATGATACGAGCCGGCTTCGACGCAATGAGCGCTGCGGTGCGATGATTCGAATGCTGCATCCAGTCCCTCTGCAATCAATCGTAGGTTATGGTTCGAACGGTATTCTACTACTGCTTTCGACCTCAACTTGAACCTTAAAGGTTCCAAAGGGTCAAGTTGAACTTGAGGCTTTGGCTTTGACCTGCAGTTATGATGAATTGTTGAGAAACCATAGAGTTCAACTTTAACGTTACTGGGGCCTGTTTGCGGACGGGCTTTCGGCCGTGAAAGCTATCTCAACAGGGGGTTTGCAGCTACAAGGCCCCATCGCGGTGAGTGCGGCTTTATGCTGGACGATCACGTCGATTGCCATAGATACGGTGGAGCTTTGGGCACCAGCGGCTCGGCACGCTAGAATAAATCAGTTGCGCAAAGACCGCCCGTTGTGTGGGCAGTTCATGATAGGAAGTTTCCATGGCATTGCAGTTTACAGAGCGCGAGTTCATTCCCGTGCTGCTCGGTGGCGACATCAACGCCTATTCGGTGGCGCGCGCCTTCTACGAGGAGTACCAGGTCAAGAGCCTGGTCTTTGGCAAGTACCAGACGGGTCCCGCGTACCGTAGCCAGATTATCGACTACACGCCCAACGTGGATATCGACACCATGCCCGTGATGCTCAAAACCGTCAACGGCATTGCCCAAGCGCATGCCGATAAGACGATTGTCCTTGTGGGCTGTGGCGATAACTATGTTGCCCTCGTGGCTCAGGCCAAGGATGCCCATGAGTTGGCGGATAACATCGTCGCGCCTTACGCTCCCTATAGCATGCTCGAGCAGTGCCAGAAGAAGGAGATCTTCTACGAGCTGTGCGAGAAGCATGGCGTGCCCTATCCGCATACCTTTACCTTCACCATGGCGATGCTGAATGCCCAAGGCGAGGCACCTGCCGAAGTGCTCGACCAGATCGATTTTCCTTACCCGATGATCCTGAAGCCTTCCGACGGCATCATGTGGTGGCAGCACGAGTTCGAGGGCCAGAAAAAGGCCTATGAGATTGCCGACCGTGCCGAGCTGGAACAGGTCATTCGCGACTCGTATGCCAGCGGCTACACCGACGACCTGATCTTGCAGGATCGCGTGCCCGGCAACGACGAGTACATGCGCGTGCTCACCAGCTATTCCGACCGCAACGGCAAGGTCCGCATGATGTGCCTGGGCCACGTGCTGCTCGAGGAGCATCAGCCCCATGGCGTCGGTAATCACGCCTGCATCATCACCGAGCCCAATGATGAACTCATGGGCGGCGTGCGCAAGTTGCTCGAGGACCTTCACTTTGTGGGCTATTCCAACTTTGACGTTAAGTACGACGAGCGCGACGGCTCGTTTAAGTTCTTCGATTTCAACACGCGCCAAGGTCGCAGCAACTACTACGTCACTAACAGCGGCTTTAACGTTGCCAAGTATGTGGTGGACGAGTATGTGTTCAACCGCCCGTTTGAGCCGGAGTTTGTGACGGCGCAGGACGAGGCGCTGTGGATGGTCGTCCCCATGGGCGTCGTCGACAAGTACGTCAAGGATCCCGAGCTGCGCGCTAAGGTGCATCGCCTGGACAAGGAAGGCAAGGGCGCCGACCCTTCGTTTATGAAGGGCGACTTTGTCTTTAACCGCTGGCTGCGCATGTGGCACACCAAGCTGCGCCACTTTAAGCTGTTCAAGACGTATTACAAGTAGATGAGTGCGGCGCCCGTCCGGTTTACATCGGGCGGGCGCGGGTATGATACGCGCAATTGCGCAAGCGTCACCAAGGAGGCGGCGATGGAAAAGCTGGGAGTTATCGGCGGCATGGGCGCCGAGGCCACGTCGTATTACTACGACCAGGTAGTGCGTCATACGGCTGCTGCCTGCGATCAGGATCATATCGACATGGTGGTGCTCTCCAAGTCGACCATGCCCGACCGCACGCTGGCCATTAAGACTGGCGAGCACGCCAAGCTGCTGGCGACCATGAAAGAGTGTGCCCAGGCACTCGAGTCGCTGGGCTGTGCGCACATTGCCATTCCCTGCAACACGTCACACTACTTCTACGACCAGATCCAGTCGTTTACGAAGGTGCCGATTATCCACATGCCGCGTGAGTCGGTGCGCTATGCCCTTGCGGGTGCGGTGATGGGGGAGTGCGTGTTCGACCCCAACCTGAGCATGCCGGCCGAGCCGGTGCGCAAGATTGGCATCATGGGCACCGACGGAACCGTGGGCGCGGGCGTCTACGGCCGCGAATGCGAGGCTGCGGGTGTTGAGGTCGTCTATCCCAGCGAGAAACGTCAGAACGATGTGATGTCGCTTATCTACGATGATGTGAAAGCCGGACGTGAGCCCGATATGGATAAGTTCGACCGCGTGATGTGGGAGTTCGCCCGTAGCGGCTGCGACCGTGTCATTCTGGCCTGCACCGAGCTATCGGTGCTGCAGAAGTATCGAGAGATGCCCGAGATCACCCTCGATGCTATGGATGTCCTGGTGCGCGAATCCATCATCCGCAGCGGCGTCCCCTACCGCCTCTAGCTTCCGACCCGTCAAAAAGGGACAGGTTAATTATGGTAGGTTTTATCTGGTGAAACAATAAAGGCCTCGGCTCGTTTGGTGCGAGCCGAGGCCTTTTGCGTTGGGCGGTTGCTGTCGGTGGCGAACTAGAACAGGAAGCCGATGGCGATGAGGGCGATGCTGACGATGAGTACGGCGATGTCCAGGCCCTTGATGGGGTAGCGCTTGTACGAGCTGGCGCGCGTGCGCAGATAGAAGCCGCGCTGTTCTGCCGCCAAGGCCGTGGCATCGGTCTTGCCCACGCTCGAGATGAGCAGCGGCACACACAGTGGCAACATGAGCTTAAGCTTCTTGATAGGGTTCTTGGTGTCGTACTCGACGCCGCGCGTGGTCTGCGCTTCCATGATGGCGTTCATCTCCTGACCAAACACCGGCACAAAGCGCAGCGCCGTGGTAAAGGTGAAGGCATAGCGATACGGCACGTGCAGCACCTCGACGCAGGCGTTGGCAAGGTCGTTGAGCTTGGTCACCATGAGCATGAGGATGAGTGGTAACGCCACGCCCAGCAGGCGCAGACAGGCCTTCGATCCTGTGATGAGGCCCGTGTCGGTGATAAAGCCCCACACCACGTTGCCATCGCGCATAAAGGCCAGCTGGAGCACCAGCATGATAAGCGCGAGCGGAATCAGCAACTTGAGTAGCGAGAACAGACGGTTGACGACGCCGGCATAGGCACCCAGTACAAGGGTGAGTGCCAAAAAGCCCAGCAGCGCCACGTAGGTGTCGGACAAGAAGATGCCGACGATGATGGCGGCGGCGAGGCCCAGTTTGACGACGGGGTTCAGGCGATGCAGCAGCGTATCGCCCGGCATGTAGTCGATGACGTTAACCACGGTGGACCATCTCCTTGGTAATTCGAACGACATCGGTGACCTCGCTCACCTGCGCAAAAGCGGGCGAGACGGAAGATGCCAGACGGCGCGAGAGTTCAATAACCTGGGGAGGCTCCACGTAGGCACGCCGCATGAGATCGATGTTCGAGAATAGCTCGTGCATGCGGCCGCGGTCGAGGATGCGACCGTCGGCCATTACCACAATGCGCTCGGCAAAATCCGAAACGACTTCCATATCGTGGCAGACCATGATAACGGCGCAACCGCGCTCGGCCATGGTGCGCACCGTTTCCATGACGGTCATGCACTCGCGGTAATCAAGGCCGCTCGTGGGCTCGTCGAGCACGACGATCTTGGGCTCTACGACCACGACAGAGGCGAGTGCCACCATCTGGCGCTGACCGCGCGAAAGCGAGAAAGGTGCCTCATCGGCAGGCAGGCCAAAGCGGTCGATGACGAGCTGGGCGCGACGCAGAGCCTCGGCGCGGTCCATGCCGCCAAGCTCCAAGCCAAAGGCGACCTCGTCGAGCACGGTGTCCTTGCAGATCTGACGGTCAGGGTTTTGGAAGAGGGTTGCGACTTCGCGGGCGATACGGCTCGTGGGAACGGCTGCGGTATCCAGTCCCGTGACGCGCACGCTGCCTGAGGCGGGCTTAAGCAGGCCTGTGAGCAGCTTGGTGAGCGTGGTCTTGCCGGCACCGTTTTGGCCGACGATGCCCACGAGCTCGCCGGGACAGAGGGTTAGGTTGAGGTCGTGGACGGCGGCGCCGCCATTGGGATAGGCAAACTCAACATGGTCGAAGGTGAGCACGGGCTCGGCGTCCTTGGCGTGCGGGCGCAACGACGGTGCGTGCGGTGAGCCGGCGGGTGCCTGAATGTCGCTGCTTGCGTGTGCGGGGTCGACGATGCCCGAAATCAGGCGCTCGGCCTCATCGACATCCAAGCAAGGGGTACCGCTTACCAGGCCATCGGCCTGGAGGCTATTGAAGATACGCGTGACGCGAGGGCAGTCGACGCCGATGGCACGGAGCTCGTCGGTATGCGCGAAGACCTCGTGTGGCTCGCCCTGAAGCGCGATTTCGCCCTGGTTGAGCACGAGCACGCGGTTGCAGTACTCCGAGAGCAGGGCGACCTTTTGCTCAACGACGACGATGGTGATTCCAAGCGCGCGGTTTGCCTCACGTAGCGTCTCGAAGACCAACGTGGAGCTGGCGGGGTCGAGTGCCGCGGTGGGCTCGTCGAGAACCAAGACGCGCGGACGCATAGCGAGGATGGCAGCGATGGCTACCTTTTGCTTCTGTCCGCCCGAGAGGGTGGCGATCTCGCGGTCGCGCAGGTCGCTGATGCCGACGGTCTCGAGGGTTTCGGTGACGCGCTGCTCAATCTGGTCGTGCGGCACGCCAAAGTTCTCGAGGCCAAAGAGCATCTCATCCTCAACCACGGAGGCGACCATCTGCGTGTCGATGTCTTGCAGCACGCTGCCGACGATCTGCGATACGTCGGTGAGCGAGACCTCGCAGGTGTCGTGGCCGTCAACCATGACGGACCCAAAGAACGTGCCGGTGTAGTGGTGGGGCACGGCGCCCGACAGGCAGGCGGAAAGCGTGGACTTGCCGGCGCCCGAGGGCCCGATGATGCCGATGAAATCTCCCTTGTTCACGCTGAGCGAGATGTGGCTAAGCGCCTGCTCGGTCTGCGTGCCATAGGAGAACGAGACATCGTCGACGTTGATGATCGTTTCCATGGATACCTTTCATAGTCATTGGGTGTTCCTATAGTTTTGTCAA
>CAJJPN010000099.1:0-7687 GCA_905193635.1 Coriobacteriaceae bacterium | reverse complement strand
GACGCTCTTACACCACGTCTGCGCGCGCCACCCTGCCACCTTTTTGATGGCAGCGTTTTCGAAGTCATAAAAGGCAAATCCGACATTAGAACGACGATCAATAGTCCAGTTAAGCCAATTTACTAACTACAAAACTGGACATATGTGGCCCAACTCGTCTTAAAACGCCTATTTTATATGTTACAAGGTTAGTGCCAGTACTCATATTTGCCACTTTTTGCACACGGCCCATCCCAGTCATGGTAAATCGGTAGCAAAACGGGTTCCGGACCGCTGAATCGTGCCGCATATGGCACGCCCGCAGTCCAAAACCCGGTCCAAATTAAGTTATTGCGCCGTGTTAGCCCAAAACGCCCGCCAGGATCTCGATCAGGCCGTCCACGTCGACTTCCTCGCAGACAAGCGGCGGCAGGAAACGCAGCGTGTGGGCACCAGTAGCGTTAATCACAGCGCCGGCGGCAAGCGCGCGGGCAACAATATCATGCGCATCGCCCGCAGCGTCATCCAAGTCGCAGCCGAGCATCAAGCCGCGACCGCGCACCTCGGTAACGTGCGGAAGCTTGGCCAGCGCCTGCTCCATATAGGCGCCCACCTTGGCGGCATGCTCGGCATAATCGCCGCGCACGAGCGCGGAGAGCGTCGCGGCGCACGCCGCGACAGCCAAGCAGCTACCGCCAAAGGTCGAGCCGTGGTCGCCCGGCTTAAACACGTCGGCGATCTCCTTCTTTGCCACCACGGCACCCATGGGCACGCCATCGGCAATGCCCTTGGCAAGGCTCATAATGTCGGGTTCCACGCCATAGGTCTGGAATGCAAACGGCTTGCCGGAGCGGAAGATGCCACACTGGACTTCGTCGGCGATAAGAACGGCGCCTGCCTCGTGTGCCAAGTCACGCGCCGCCGCCATAAACTCCTCGGTCATGGGGTGCACACCGCTCTCGCCCTGAATCGGCTCGAGCATGACAGCGCAGACCTCGCTTCCCAGCTGCTTAAAGATCGAACGCAGCTCATCGACATCGTTGGGCGTGCAGGCCACAAAGCCGCCCGGCAGCGGACGGAAGCTGTCCTGCAGCCAATCCTGCATGGTGGCGGCAATGGTCTCGAGCGTACGGCCGTGGAAGCCGCCGCGCATGCATACGATGGTGTTGCCGCCGTTACCAGCACGCTTGGCGTACAGACGCGCGAGCTTCATCGAGCCCTCGTTGGCTTCGGCACCGGAGTTGGCAAAGAACGTCTCCCATACCTGCTCGTCCGCAGCCGGGGCACCGAGCGCAGCGGCCGTGGTCTCATCGCCGGCGGCAATGGCATCGGCAAGCACACACGCACCATCTACGTCGTCGTTGGCAAGCTTGGACAGCAACGCCGCGACCTCTCCACGCTGCTCGATGTAGAAGTAATTGGAGACATGCATGAGCTTTTTGGTCTGCGCCTCGAGCGCCGAGAGCACTGCAGGGTTGCCGTGACCAAGGCTGCACACACCGATACCAGCAAGAAAGTCAAGATACTCACGGCCGTCATCGCCGGTGAGCTTCATGCCGTGGCCCTCGACAAACTCTACCGGAGAGCGACCAAAGGTATGCATAACGTAATGGGATTCGAGCGATTGTTGAGTTGCAAGTGACATGGGATGCCTTTCGTTGGGCGCCGTACGGCGCAGGGCTATGGGTGCAGGGACGCGATGACCGCGGGTCAGCTAGACCGTCTGGAGCTTCTCGACCTCGTCGAGGTTCTCGGTCAGGCGCGCCGCAAACGTCGAAAGCGGGTGCGGATGCGTATCGAATTCGTAGGCCGTCTCGGTGGAGTGGATCACGGTACCGACGCCAGCATCGGTCAGCAGCTCCAGCAGCAGCGAATGCGGCGTCGTGCCGTTGATGATGTGGGCTCGGAACACACCGGCGGTAAGCGCATCGACGGCGGCGCGCAGCTTGGGAATCATGCCCTTGTCGACCTCGCCGCCGTAGAGCATCTCATTGACCTCGTCGAGTGTCAGGTTGGAGATGAGCGAATCCTTATCGCTAAAGTCCTTGTACAGGCCGTCGACGTCGGTCAAGAAGATCGCCTTGTGCGCATGAAGCGCCGCCGCAACGGCGCCGGCGGCGGTATCGGCGTTGATGTTGAAGAAGCCGCCGTCCTCCCCCGCCGCGACCGTGGCGATAACGGGAATGTACTCGCTGTCGAGCAAACGCTCGATATAGTCGGTGTTGACGTGCGTGACCTTGCCCACGCGACCGAGCTCGGGATCGAGCGGCTCGGCGATAAGGGTACCGGCGTCGCTGCCGGACACGCCCACGGCCAGGTTGCCGTGGTGGTTGAGCGCAGCGACCAGCTCCTGATTGACCTTGCCGCCCAGTACCTCGCGCACGATATCCATGGTGTCCGGCGTGGTCACGCGCTGGCCGTTCTTAAACTCGACGGGGATGTCGTAGTGGCTGAGCGCCTCGTTGATGGCCTTGCCGCCACCGTGCACGATAACAGGGCGCATGCCGATAATCTTGAGCAGGACGATGTCGCTCATCACGTCACGGCGCAGCTGCTCGTCGACCATGGCGGCACCGCCGTACTTGATAACGACCGTCTTACCGGTCAGGTTCTTAATCCACGGCAGCGCCTCGAACAGCAGCTGCGCGGTAACTTCGTTGGATTCGCTCGAGCGACAATCGCGTGCGAACTTCATAGTCTGCCTCGTCTTTCGTGTGGCCATCGCGCCGCACCTCGTTGCCCGCGATTGCAGCGGGACGCGCGGCACATCGGGAGTCTAGGAACGGTAATCGCCGTTAATGGAGATGTACTCGTGCGTGAGGTCGCAAGTCCACACGGTGGTCGCCGCGTCCCCTGCGCCCAGGTCTGCCGAGATCACAATCTCGGGCGCCTCAAAGCGACGCAGCGCCTCGTCCTCGTCAAAGGGAACGGTCAGGCCATCACGGCAGACGGGCATACCCATCATGTCGATGGACACATCTTCTTGGTTAAACTGCACGCCGCACTTGCCGAGCGCCATGGCAACGCGGCCCCAGTTGCAGTCGTGGCCGGCGATGCAGGTCTTGACGAGCGGCGAGTTGGCGACAGCACGAGCGGCGATATCGGCCTCCTCGTCGTTCACGGCGCCGGTGACGTTAACCGTCACGAGTTTGGATGCGCCCTCGCCATCTGCGGCGATGTTGCGCGCCAGGCTCTCGCACACCTCATGCACGGCAAAGGCCAGCTCGTCGAAGGCGTCAGAGCCCTCGACAATAGGCTCGGCATCTGCGGCAGCGGCGCCGGAGGCAAGCATGATGCAGGTGTCGTTAGTCGAGGTGTCGGAATCGACCGTTACCTTGTTGAAGGTCTGCTTGACGGTGGAGAGCAACAGGGCGTGGAGCGCCGCCGGCTCGACGGGGGCATCGGTAGTGATGACCGCGATCATGGTTGCCATGTTGGGCATGATCATGCCCGAGCCCTTGCACATACCGCCCACCGTATAGGCATTGCCTGCGTGCCCCGCGACCTCGCTGCGGTAACACACGGCATACTCCTTGGAGTGCGTGTCGGTCGTCATGATAGCGCGGGCGGCATCGGTGCCACCGTGGGCGGAGAGCGCCTCGTAGGCGGCAGGAACGGCAGTCTCAAACGTGTCGATCGGCAGAATCTGACCAATTACGCCCGTGGAGGCGACCAGAATCTGCTGGGGCTCGCAGCCGATGACCTGCGAGGCGATGTTGCAGGTCTCGCGCGCGCAGGCAAGACCGGTCTCACCCGTGGCGGCGTTGGCATTGCCAGAGTTGACCGAAACACCGGCGATGATGCCATAGCCCTTGTCCGCACCGCCCAGGTTGGCACGACTCACCTGCACGGGCGCCGCGCAAAAGCGGTTGGTCGTAAACACGCCGGCGCCGGGACAGGGCCTGTCGGGCACGACGAGCGCATAGTCCAAGCGCTCGGGATTCTTGCGGAATCCGGCATGGATGCCCGCCGCCTTAAAGCCGGCCGCCGCCGTTACGCCGCCCTCTACGGCACGAATCTTGATATCGAACTGCTCAGCATTCATCGTCTTTACGACTCCTTATGTCAAACAAAAAATGGGCATCGGTTGGTGCGCCATGCCGGCCACAATCGTGAGACCAGCTTAAGAGTGGCGCCCCACTCGATGCCCGACTACCAAATCGTCAACAATCGAATGTGCTACACCGGGCACGCCACTGTGGGCAAGCCTCGTCGCTCGTCAAAACCAAAGACGATGTTGGCGCACTGGACCGCCTGGCCTGCTGCACCCTTGCACAGATTGTCGATGGCGCCCGTAGCCACCAGAACGCCCGCGCGCTCGTTGAGCGCGAGGCCGATCTGGGCGGCGTTGGTGCCGACGACCGAAGCCGTCTTGGGCTGCTGGCCGGCATCGAGTACGCGCACGAAGGTGCGACCGGCGTAGAACTGCTTGTAATGGTCGACAACGTCTTCAAGGGTCAAGGTATCGATGGCCTGCGGCGTAAGCGGCATCGTCACCGTAGAGAGCAGACCGCGCTTGAGCGGTGCCAGGTGCGGGGTAAAGACGACACGATCGGTTAGGCCCAAGATCTGCTCGATTTCGGGCGTGTGACGATGCTTGCCCACGCCATAGGCCTCCAGGTTTTCGTCCGCGCTGCAAAAATGCGTACGGGCGTTGCAGGACTTACCGGCACCCGTTACACCGCTGATAGCGTCAACGATCACGGGGCCGCTCTGGGCAACCCAGCCAGCGCGCACGGCAGGCGCGGCGGCAAGGCTCGTTGCGGTGGGATAGCAACCGGCGCAGGCGACCAGCACGGGTTTGCCGTCGGCATGGTCAGATGCGGCGGTCTCCAAATCCTGGCAGAACAGCTCGGGCAGACCAAAGGCGCGGCTCTTGAGTAGCTCGGGGCCCGTGTGCTCGGCGGCATACCAGGCCTCAAAGGTGGCCGGATCGCTCAGGCGATAGTCGGCCGAAAGGTCAATGCAGGAAACTCCCGCGGCAAGCAGGGCGGGCACCTGTGCCATGGCAGCCGTGTGCGGCACGGCCAAAAAGACCGCGTCGCAGTTCTTGAGCTCGGGGGCATCATGCGTCGTGAAGACAAGATCGCTTACGCCGGCGAAGCTCGGGTACACCGCAGACAACGGCTGGCCAGCATCGGCGTTGGACGTTATGGCAGCAAGTTCAAACTCGGGATGACCGAGGACGAGGCGAATGAGCTCGGCTCCGGCATATCCAGCCGCACCAACGATTCCAACCTTTAATGACATATCAGACTCCTTGTCTGCAGTTATGCACCAATACGCATCCTGCAGCCGTCGTTATGAAGTGGGTTGAAACTTTAGCACCAAAAGATGCATTTATACGCAAATCATTTGCATATTCATGCATTGAAACAGTCCCGACACATTCACGCGAAGGAATTGACAAATAACAATGGGCCCCACATCGCCCGGTGCACCTTGCGGTGCCGTTGCGATGTGGAGCCCGACACAGACGGGTATTTAAATTGTTGGGGGCGGCGGGAGAACTCTTTTAGAGCTCGACCGGCACCCATTCGTCATGGTTGCAGATAAAGGCCTCCGGCTCCTCGACGCTAAAGAAGACGAGCGTGGGGTCGCCTGCGCCCTCATAATGCTCGCCTAGGCGCTCCAAGTGCTTCCAGCCTGCCTCACGCATATCGGGAGCGGCCTGGTCATCCAGACCCGCATGCCCGCGCAAGATGAGCCAGCCATGACCCGGCCACCAACTCGTGGCCTCAAAGCGTTGATTTTGCAGCAGCTCTTGCCACACGTCTTTGGTGCGCGCCGTTACAAACCACAGCTTGCCGTCCTGGATCTGCGCAAACGAAAACGGACGCACATGCGGCTGTCCGTCAACGCTCGTCGCCAAATACCATGCCGGCACCGACGTCAGATACTCCAGCACCGTATTCAATCCGTCCATGTTTCCTCCTGACGCTCGCCATTTTGAGATGGGTAGTTAATTTGAGACGCGCTAGAGCTCCAGGCGCTCCTCGCTGCCGTCGATATCGCAGAAGCGGGCGGCGATGTTGCGCACCGAGAAAAACGCAAGGCGACCGTCGTTGGCGCCCTCGTGGTCTTCGCCGATGCCCACCATGTGCTTAAAGCCGGCTTGGCGCACCCGGTCGCTCACGACCGCGTCGTCCTCGAGCGCGGCCTCGCCGGTCAGCACAATCCAACACTCCCCCGGTTTCCAACCCGAAACCTCAAACTTGGGATTCGTGCTGAGCTCGGCCCACACGTCCTTATCGCGCGAGGTGCAAAACCACAGCTTGCCATCATCGACCATGGCAAACGAGAACGGCCTCACGCGCGGCTGATGTCCGTCCGTCACGTCAATCGTGGCGAGATACCACGCCGGAATACGCCTAAGATACGAACAGGCGCGCTCGAGCTGCGCCGTGCGGTCGTTGTCGGTCATGGGGACCCCTTTCCTGCGCTCGAATCGTGCCTAAACAAGTTGAAGATTGATGACGATGACGCAGATGAGCAGCAACGCCGTCACCACCGCCGCCAACGCATCGCCGCGGCCAAATGCAAGCGCATGCAGACGCGTGCGGCCCTGCTCGCCATGATAGCAACGGGCATCCATGGCGGCAGAAAGCGTTTCGGCATGACGGAACACACCCGTGAACAGCGGAATCGCCACGCTGCCGAGCATACGCACGCCGCCGAGCGGGCCTCCCGTCACGCGCGCACCGCGGCTCGCCTGCGCATCGGCCGCCTGCTTCATCTCGGTGGCAAACTGCGGCATAAAGCGCAGCGCGATGCCCATGATCATGCCGAGCTCGTGCGCAGGAAGTCCCACACGCGCAAACGGCGCGAGCAGGCGCTCCGCGGTGAGGTCGAGCGTCGGTGTGGTGAGCGTGATAGCGCTCATACCGGCCATCATCAAGGTCAGGCGGCACGCCATAAAGACGGCGGAATGCAGCGAGCCCTCGCTTATCTGCGAAAAGCCGAGCTGCCACAGAATGCGCCCACTCTGATCGGTAAACAGGTTGAGCACTGCGACCACCGCGACGATTGCCAGCAGCGGCGCCATCGATGACAGGACGCGACGAGCCGGCACCCGGGACACGGTATAGATCAGGACAACGAAGATAGCGACCGGAACCAGTCCGCGGAAGCTGCCAACCGTGAGTGTCGTGATCAGAAACACAAAGCCCAAGAGCAACTTAGTTCGCGGGTCCAGGCGGTGGATTGCACTATCGCCGGGATAGTAGCTGCCGAACGAAAACGCCTCCATTAGCAGCCCTCCTCTCGCGCGACCGTCTTGGATTTAGCAATGTCCGCGACGTTAGAAGGACCGTCCGAGCGACCGATTAGCAGGTCCACCAACTCGTCTGCCAGCGACTCAACCGTATAGAGGCCGTCAAAGCGCAGCGGCACGCCTGCCTTCGCAAGCGCCAGTGCCATGCGCTGGGCAGCGGGAACACCCAAACCGATTGATTTAAGCTCATCCGCATGCGCAAAAACCTGAGCGGGCGTGCCCTCGGCAAACACCGAGCCCTCGTTCATCACGACAATACGGTCGCAGCAATTGGCAAGGTCATCCATACTGTGTGAGACCATGACGACGGTCAGGCCCCCATGGTGAAGTCGATCGATGAGCTCCAGGAAATCACTGCGCGCCGCCGGATCGAGCCCCGCCATGGGCTCATCGAGTACCAGGACCTCGGGCTCCATGGCAAGCACGCCGGCAAAC
>CAJJPN010000098.1:0-7706 GCA_905193635.1 Coriobacteriaceae bacterium | reverse complement strand
AGGTCGCCGAGCGCGAGCATCGCGACCCCGAGTACATCCGCGAGCGCGTGGCCGACGGCCGCATCGCCATTCCCGCCAACATCGTGCATATCAAAAAGGGCATGCGCGCCTTTGGTGTCGGCGAGGGCCTGGCCACCAAGGTCAACGTCAACCTGGGCATCTCGGGCGACAAGGCCGATGCCGCCGAGGAGTGGAAGAAGGTCAAGATCGCCGAGGACTACGGCGCCGACGCCATCATGGACCTCTCCAACTCGGGCAAGACGCGCCAGTTCCGCCAGCAGCTCATCGACGAGACGCCGCTCATGGTGGGCACGGTGCCCATGTACGACGCCATCGGCTACATGGAAAAGCCGCTGGTCAAGCTTACCAAGGACGACCTGCTCGAGGTCGTGCGCGCACACGCCGAGGACGGCGTGGACTTTATGACCATCCACTGCGGCATCAACAAATCGGTCATCAAGACCTTTAAGGAGACCGGCCGCCTGATGAACATCGTCAGCCGCGGCGGCTCGCTGCTGTTTGGCTGGATGGAGGTCACCGGCAACGAGAACCCCTTCTACGAGTTTTACGACGAGGTGCTCGAGATCTGCCACGAGTACGATGTGACGATCTCGCTCGGCGACTCCTGCCGCCCGGGCTGTCTCTACGACTCCAACGACGCCACCGAGACCGCCGAGATGATCGAGCTGGGCAAGCTGTGCAAGCGCGCCTGGGCCGCCGGCGTCCAGGTCATGGTCGAGGGCCCGGGCCACATGGCGCTCGACGAGATCGCCGCCAACATGAAACTGCAGAAGCGTCTGTGCCACAACGCCCCGTTCTATGTGCTCGGGCCGCTGGTGACCGATATCGGCGTGGGTTACGACCACATCACCGCTGCCATCGGCGGCGCCATCTCCGCCAGCTCCGGCGCCGACTTCCTGTGCTACGTGACGCCGGCCGAGCACTTGTGCCTGCCCAACGCCCAGGACGTGCTCGATGGCCTCATGGCCACCAAGATTGCCGCGCACGCCGCCGATATCGCCAAGAAGGTGCCGCACGCCCGCGACATGGATGACAAGATGGGCCAGGCACGTCGCAAGCTCGACTGGGATGCCATGTGGAAGTGTGCTCTCGATCCGGTCACCGGTAAGAAGCGCTACGAGGAATCCCCCGCCGCCACCGAGGGCACCTGCACCATGTGTGGCAAGATGTGCGCCGTCCGTACCGTCAACAAGGTGTTCGAGGGCACGACGATCGATCTTGGCATGGAGGATTAACGCGTCACTGGAGCCACAATCGGCAACAAGGTGCTCGTCAATTGTTGACATGTGAACATTTGTTTATATTTACGTAAAGATTGCACCGCCCGCCCGGGATCGGCATATAGCCGGCCCGGACAACTTTATAATGCAGGTAGAAGACCCATTTGAATCCGACCGAACAAGAGAGCGAACATGGATCGTAGTAACGTACCTGCCGTCCTGTCCATCGCAGGATCCGATTCCAGCGGCGGCGCCGGCATTCAGGCCGATATTAAGACCATCACGGCACACCGTCTGTATGCCGAGACGGCCATCACGGCCATCACCGCACAGAACACCCTGGGCGTCACCGCCGTGCAGAACATCTCCCCGGACATTGTCGCGGCGCAGATCGATGCCGTCTTTGACGATATCCGCCCCAGCGCCGTCAAGATCGGCATGGTCTCCTCCGCCGAGATTATCGAGGTTATCGCCGACCGCCTGAGCGCCTGGGACGCGACAAATATCGTCGTCGACCCCGTTATGGTCGCCACCTCGGGCGCCCGCCTCATCGCCGAAGATGCCGCCGAGGCGCTCACCCGCCGCCTGTTCCCGCTGGCGACGGTTATCACGCCCAATATTCCCGAGGCCATGGCCCTGCTCGACTACGAGGTCGACTCCGAGCGCACACAGCAAAATGCCGCCATGCTCCTCACCCGCCGCTTTGGTTGCGCATCCCTCGTTAAGGGTGGGCATCTTGTCAACGAGGCCAACGATGTATTGGCCGAACCCGCGCCACTCGATGACGAGGGCAACCATCTGGGCGATCCGCTCACCACGTGGTTCCGCCACAAGCGCATCGAGACCGGCAACACGCATGGCACCGGCTGCACGCTTTCATCCGCCATCGCCTGCGCATTGGCGCAGGGCATGGATCTTGCCGACGCCGTCAACGCCGGCAAGGCCTACCTAACGGGCGCTCTCGCCGCCGGCTTTGACATGGGCAAAGGCTCCGGCCCCGTTAACCACATGTGGCAGTATTAAGATTCGCAGCCCAAAACCACCGCAAAGGGGACAGGCACCTTTTGCGGTGGTTCCCACAAATATCTCGATCTGTAACAGTAACTCGGCAAAATCGACCCTAGATGTTACAGATCGAGACAAACAATCGGTATCGACCTAAATAATCTCAATCTGTAACATCTAACCCGTTTTCGGCCTTAGAACTGTTACAGATCAAGACAAGCAAACAAAACAAGCCCCCCGCAAGGGGAACTTTTGTGGTGGCTTGGGGTCGCGCTACTCACCGAGCATCTCTTGGAGCTTGGCTGCCACGGCATGTCCCAAGCTCTCGTGGCTTTCGGGCATCATATGCAGATAGTCGATATCGCCCGGCTCGGCAAACTCGGCGGCATTCAAAAAGTCGCAGCCAAACTGCTCAGCTACGTGCGCATAGTATTCAGCAAAATGCTCCGAGGCCTCGACGGAACGCTCGTCAAAATCGGTCATATATACATCGGCGATTTGGGGCTTGATCTTGATAGGTGCCATCAGCAGAATACGCGGGCAGGGTGCGGCATTGGTCCAGGGAAATGCACGCACCGCGCGAATCAGCGCCATGGTGCCACGGGCAATATCGGAGGCCGTCACACCAAAGACCGTCTTGCAATCGTTAGTTCCCAGCATAATAACGATCGCATCCAGCGGCTTATGAGCCTCGAGCAGCATCGGCAGCGCGCGGATGCCGTTAAGATTGGTGTCCAGATGGCACATATCGTCGCGTACCGTCGTGCGGCCGTTGAGGCCTTCTTCAATTACATGCCAGCCCTCGCCTAAATCACGTTGGGCCACGCCACACCAGCGCACATCCTGCGCATAGCGCACCGAAATGCCATCGCGCATACCAGCCGGATCATAGCCATAGGTGTTGCTGTCACCAAAGCACAGAACGTTTTTCATCGTAAGCTCCCCACTCAATAAAAAGCCGACGGGAGCAGCCCCCGTCGGCTCGGCATGTCGCATCACGTGCACCGTTTACAGGTACTTGCGCCAGTCGTCGTCATCCTCATCGTCCTCGGCAGCGGCCTGAGCCTGCTCGGCGGCACGGGCGGCTGCGGCGCGGGCGGCAACCTGAGCATAGGACTCCTCGTTTCGCTCGGGGAAGTTTGCCAGCACGTGCTCGAATTTGGCGAAGTCCTCGTCCCAGCGCGTAGAGGGCACGGCAAAGAAGACCTGCTTGACCTTGAAGTCGCCCGATGCGAGCTCCTTGCGGAAGAGCTCGGCCACGGCCTCGGCATCAAAGCCGTTGTTGTCGCAGCCCCATGCGCCCAGCACGAGCTTCTCGCGACCCAACTCGTCGCAGATGGCGAGCACAAAGCGGATGCGGTCGCGCAGGGCATCCAGCAGAGCATCGTCGCTCACGCGATACTCCTGGCGGGCACGCTTGACGTTGGGCGCGGCGGCCACGATCACGTCGGCATAGGCGTGCACATGCTTGCGCTCGAAGCGCACCGCGGGCACCACCAGCGCACGGTTGCGGTACAGCTCACAGTTGATGTTGCGGCGACGGTTCTCACCGTACCATTTACGCTGCTTATCGAGGACGTTGTACAGATACGAATCGGCGCACAGCGTGGCCTCCTGGCCCAGATAACCCTGAATATATCCACCGCCCGGATTGGTAAACGAGGCAAAGGCGAGCACGGCCATGTCGCAGAACTGCGCATAGCCGCGACCGTTATCGAGGATTGTCTGCGTGGCGGAGGCATCGAGCACAGTGACCTCGGGCAGAACCGGAGCGGGCTCCTCAGCAGGCGCGGACTCAGCTTCGGCGATTTCCTCGGCAGGCTCCTCGACGGGCTCGGGCGCTGCCTCGGTCTCGGGCGCTGCCTCGACCTCGGCAGTCTCCGCGTCCTCGACGTCCTCGGCGACCTGCTCTTCGGGGGCCACAGCAGTCTGAACCTTGGCCTTCATCGCCGCGACAAAGCCGGCGGGCATGCCGTCAAACTCGCGAACACCGGCAAGCGAACGCTCGATATCCTTGGCGCACGCTTCGGACACAGTCGCCACATGGCGCTCGGCGGCCTTGGCACGCGCCTCACGCTTGGGATTGGGCTGTCCCGCGCGGTTGGGCCTGCGGTTACGGTTCCTGTTGTCGACGTCTGCCATAAGTGGTCACCTTTCCTGTCGCTGCCGCTGTCGGCTTTTTCCCATCCATGATACCCCGCCGTGCACAAAAAAGACGGCCCCGCAGGACCGCCTTTCACATCGTTTTACCGCGTCCGACAAGAAACGCTGCAATCCCCGCGCTAGTCGCGACGACCGAGGATGTTCAGGATGCGCAGGAACACGTTGATAATGTCCACGAACAGGTTGGACGCCATGAGCACCGCATTGGGCAGCGTGGGCGGCACCGTCGTGGCAACATAGGTATCGTAGCCAATAAAGCCGGCGAACACCACGATCACGATCAGGTCGGTGATGGTCTGCGAGACGCCCATGAACATCAGCACGATCTCGACCAGAATAGTGGCGAGCAGAATGCCAAAACCGATGCCATATACGCGCTGGAAAAACTTGGGGAACGTCACGCCCAAGGCGCCAAAGACAAAGGTGATGGCGGCGGTGGCGATAAAGGCGGTGTTGATGGTGGGCAGGTCGTAGTTGGCAAGGCCAAACGACGCGGTCAGGCCAAAGGTGCTCGCAAAGATCACGTAACCCGCGAGTGACAGCCCCACGGACTGCTTGCCCGCAGCAGCCGACATCATGACGATGCCGACGATGGTCAGAATAAACGAGCCAAAGACCAGCGGCAAAGCGGCGCCGCTCATCATCATGCGGGCAAACGCCATGGTGCTCGTAAAGTAGGCACCGGCACCCATGGCGCAAAAGCCCAAAAAGATCAGGGCAGACATGACAAGGTTGTACGCACGCGGCGACATCTCCTTGGCACGGCTTGTGCCGGTCTCGATGGGGCCGTTCTGATAGCCCTGGATATCGTTCATAGCTTCGTCCTTTCAAAAAGCGCCACAACAGCGCCGTAGGTGACAAGATTCCTGCCATTGTACCCGAATGCCGCGCGCTCTTACCTGCGGCGCTCGCCCTCGAGCGTACGATCAAAAGCCCAGACCCACCAACGCATCACGTGCACCTGCGAGCCGTCCGCCCGCTCACGCGTTTGGTCCTCCAGATACAACTCGGTCGCATGTCCGCCAAAACGTACCTTATAGGTTGCCGTACGAATGCCGTGAACCGTCAGGCCAAACCCGGTGGTCGAGATAATTTCGTCGATCGTAAAACAACGGCCGTCAACCCAGCAGACGGTGACCGGCACGACTTGTCCGCCCGCAAGGATGCGGGCCACGACGTCCACATACTGCTTGTGCACGCGTCGAGTTTTGCCATCTGTCTGTCGGTATTCCATGGTCCCTATTATCGAACGCATGTTTGTATGTTGTAAAGCGAACAGACTGTGGTTTTGGGATGTTGGGGCGCGCGCACGTGTCCTCATGGCGTGTTAGCAAAAAGAACACCCGCGGTCAACAGGGCTAATATTCAATGTTAGTGCCAAAAAATTCACTTCTCCCATCAGAACTCGGTAAAGAAACCCGCAGGAGGTGATACGATTTA
Source organism: Coriobacteriaceae bacterium (assembly GCA_905193635.1). Lineage (GTDB taxonomy): Bacteria > Actinomycetota > Coriobacteriia > Coriobacteriales > Coriobacteriaceae > Collinsella. Next base: position 1,857 of record CAJJPN010000098.1, on the reverse strand, counting down.
TCATGTTTTTGTAACGTGTCTGCAAACTTCGAGAAAGCCCATATATGGACGTAACGTTCTCAACCTTCCTCGGCCAGCTTGTGTCGAACCCAGTCCTTGCCGTCACCGTGATCCTCGCGCTCGGCGCCATCTTCGTCAACGGATGGACCGACGCGCCCAACGCCATCGCGACCTGCGTCACCACGCGTTGCATGCCCGCCCGCGCCGCCATCCTCATGAGCGCCGCATTCAACTTCTTGGGCGTGCTCATCATGACGCACTTTAACGCGAGCGTCGCCAACACCATCTCACATATCGTCGACTTTGGCGGAAACAGCACCATGGCACTCGCGTGCCTCTGCGCGGCGCTCTTCTCCATCGTCGTCTACGGCGCCACAGCGTCGCGTTTTGGCATCCCCACCTCGCAAAGCCACAGCCTTATCGCCGGCCTGACCGGTGCTGCCATCGCCCTCGGCGGCGCGAACAGCGTCAACGTCCACGAGTGGATGAAGGTCATCTACGGCCTGGCGCTCTCCATCGGTCTGGGCTTTGTCATGGGCTGGATCCTGTGCAAACTCGTCTCTATTCTGTTTGCCGCCGCCAATAGGCGACGTGCCAACGTCTTCTTTAAATACGCTCAGATCGCGAGTGCTGCGGCCATGAGTTTTATGCACGGCGCGCAGGATGGGCAGAAGTTCATCGGCGTGCTCTTTTTAGGTGTCGCCTTCGCCAACGGCCAGACGAGCGTCGGCGACGCCGGCATCCCCATCTGGATCATGCTGCTGTGCTCGGCCACCATGGGCATCGGCACCAGTGTAGGCGGCGAGCGCATCATCAAGTCCGTCGGCCAGAGCATGGTCAAGCTCGAGAAGTATCAGGGCTTCTCCGCCGACCTCGCAGGCGCCGCGAATCTGCTGCTTGCCACCCTTACCGGTATCCCTGTGTCCTCCACCCACATCAAGACCTGCGCCATCATGGGCGTCGGTGCCGTCAAGCGCCTCTCGGCCATCAACTTCGGCGTGGTCAAGGACATGATGTTCACCTGGTTCTTCACCTTCCCCGCCTGCGGACTCATCAGCTTTGTCATGGCCAAGCTGTTCATGATGTTCCTCTAGCCACACCGAGCGTCCATCCGGACTGCAATGCATCGCCCACCCGTCTTCGCCTCGAAAGGACCCACCCATGGCAAAGAAACCCGATTCGTTCTACTTCGATAACTACGTCGCCTGCGCCGACCTCGCCGTCCAGGCCGCAGAGCTGCTCATCAAGATTTTTGAGAACTTCGACCCGGCGCAGATCCACGACATGCTCGAGGAGATGCATGCGATTGAGCATGCGGCCGACATGAAGCACCATGAGCTCGAGGACGCCCTGCTCACGGCCTTTATCACCCCGCTTGAGCGCGAGGACCTGAACCTGATGAGCTGCTCGCTCGACACCGTGCTCGACCGTATCGAGGGCGTCGTGCAGCGCGTCTACTTCACCAACATCCAGAGCATCCATCCCGATGCCATCGTGATCGCCCACAAGGTGACCGACGCCTGCCGCGCCATGAAAGACCTGATGGTCGAGCTGCCCAACTACCGCAAGTCCAAAACGCTGCGCGAGCTCGTCATCCAGATCAACACCATCGAGTCCGAGGCCGACGAGCTCTATATCAACGCCATGCGCAACCTGCACGTTAACGGCAAGGACCCGCTCGAGGTCATCGCTTGGCGAGACGTGTACGCCTTCCTGGAGTACTGTGCTGACTGCTGCGAGAATGTGGCCGATGTCGTGGATTCGATTGTCATGAAGAACAGTTAATTGGGGGTACATGTCCCACCGGTCGCGGGCCCGGCCACTAATAACCTTTTTCACTCCGGCTGCAAGCAGAGT
>CAJJPN010000097.1:0-7876 GCA_905193635.1 Coriobacteriaceae bacterium | reverse complement strand
AAGATACGTGCGACGGGGGCGAGGCGAATGGCTGAGCGGTATCGATATGCGGGTTTAACGGTATTATATTGACCACATAGATTTTTAACTTGCATTTCTACCCGCCCTTTTCGTAGAGTCGCCGATACGTGCTTAGCGCACCCTCGGCGCGTCCGGCAGGCTTTGCGAAATGGGATCCAGGAGACTTCGGCGCAGCATCATCTTGCGGAATGCTTCTAATGAGCCTCCCATCCTTCAAAAACAGAATCTCATCGCACAGCCTATCGACCGAATCCAAGATGTGGGATGACATGATGATGCACGTACCAGAATCGGCCAGCTTCCTGAGAATCTCGGAATGCAAGTCCACCCTGCTGGGGTCGAGCGCGTTCATGGGCTCATCTAATAGAAGGTACCGCGCGCCCGTCGCATACGCAATCGCCAGGGTAAGCTGCTGCTTCATGCCCTGGCTCAGAGTGCGGATCCTCATCTTCGCGAACTCGCCTATCTGCGTTTGTTCCACTATCTCTTCGATATCGCGAGCATGCGGCCACATATCGCAAACCATCTTGAGGTGATCTTCCGCACGCAATCCGGGATACAGCAGCGTCCCCTCACCAGGTGCATTGAAGATCATAGAACGGACCTCTCTCGCACCCGTACCCTGCACCTCATCCAGAACGATGCTCCCGTCCACGCGAGGACCCGGCAAACCTGCCATCGCACGCAGCAACGTCGTCTTTCCATGCCCGTTCGGAGCGACGAGACCGTAGACCGTACCCGGGGCAAACTCAGCGTTCACCGAATCTACGAGCACCTTCTTTCCATAAGAGATCGTCAGCGTTTGAAGGTCAATCATCGAGATCATCCCCTTTCGATCTTTGGAACACTCAGGCGCACCATCAACGGAGATACGGCGCCCAAGACCACCAGCAGAGCGCCCGATGCGCCGACGACCTCTCCAAAAGGCATCGCGTTCGTCCCTCGCCCAAGGAACCCAATCGTCCCCACCTGGGAAGCGGGATCAAACGAGGCGAATGGAGCCAGCAGCGCGACGCCCATGCCCACGCTTTCAACATGAGCGCTCAACGAACCTAACACCAAGAGAACCGCGCAAACCATTCCGGTGACAACGGGGTTGCGGCTAATCGCTGCTGTCAACGCAGCGACGACGGAAATCACGCCGTATGCCATGACCAGCAACGGAATACTGCACAACACCGCCTCCCCCACCATGGACGTTGTCGAAGCTCCCGCCCGAATGAGAGCGACGGGATACTCCGATCCACCCGCACCGTTCTTAATCACGGACACAACGACAGCGGGAACCATCGACACCAAAAGCAGCACCAAGCCAAGCAGGAGAGCCAGCGCAACAGCCGTCAGAAAACGCACATGCGCTGTTGCGGGGATCTGGAGAACCAGAAGGGAACGACACTGCAGGTGGGTGCACGCGAGCGATGTGACAACCACGGGCAACAGCAAAAATAAGGAGGGAAGCGCTGCCTGGAGATACGAAAGGAGGATTAATGGGGGCATCTTCGTACTTAACTCGTAAACCTTGGGGTCCGGCAAGCTCGCGATCGACTCAAGCAGAAGGGCGCGCGCCTCCGCACGAGAAGGAGTCTCCGGCTCGATTCCGATCGATTGCAGGAGAGTCGCATCTGCCGCGCCCAGCTCACCTCGAGCGCGCTCGTACGTCGCAAGGCTTCGAAACCCCTCCGCAGGCATAGGCGCGTACACGAAACCCGAAAGAGCATCCCGCATGTCTTCCAGGGCCGCTTTGCCCTCGACGTCCATATTCGCAGCGTTCTGCTCTAGATACCGATCTATTGAACGGAGCTCCCCATCCCTATACCGAACAGCGGAAACGTTATCAGCGTCAGGAAACATCTCGACCAGAGCCGGGGCCAGCATCGTCGTCGACATTGCAATCGCGCATACGGCGAGGGTAGGAGAACGCAGGAGCAGTTTCCCCATCGTTCTTACGTATGCAACGGCGGAGGCACAAGCGCTCGAACGAGTTGCCGTTCTCGATGCAGTGAAGGAACCTCTCTCAAGACAAATCGGGGATATCGGGCACGCGCAGCCGCTCTTTCCAGCAACGCAAAGCAGGCTAATTGCCAGCACCTCGATCCCGATTGCGCATACGAGGGCAATCGCGCCACGCTCGAAGCAAAGTCCAGGCAGATTCACTATCTGCGTTGTCGGGTACGGGCTATAGGCGCCGACGGTCAACTCAGTGTTCGCATACGTAAGGGGATTCAACAGGGCGAACTCACGTAAAGCGATGGATCTTCCGTAATACCCGGGAACCATCGTCACCCCCATCAGGGCACATACGAACACGATTCCAAGCGTAGGGTTATTGGCAATCTTCACGGCAAGGTGAACGACAAGCGAGATGAACGCTGCCACCAAGAATTGCAAGATGGCCGTCTGCGCGAACACCAGCCAAGCCGGTTTGATAACCGGAGTCGCATATTGAATGTAGCCTATCGGATAGAACGGCGAGCCCGGGCCATTCTTCACAAGCGCGGCGATTATCCCTGGAAGATTGATGGCGAGGACGGCAAGCATTGCAAAAACACTCGCCCATACGCTCGATGCAACAAGTCTACCCAGCTCGCCCATCGGTGCCTGGATGATGAGCTTTTCACGTTTGTTAAGACGCGCGGCAAGGAACGAGACGGCAACGGCCGTTGCGACCCATAGCAAGTACTCCTTCGATCCGTCATAATAGGTGTACTCTCCATCCGATATCTGCAGAAACGGAAGTAGGGGAGAGAGCGGTGCCAAGATAAGACGTCCCGCGGCAAGAGGGTACAGAAGCGCGGGCATGCTTGATGAAGAGGTATAGACACCGTCCTCCCCCGCATTCACAAGCGCATCCGCATAGGATGCTGACAATTCCTGCTCAACACGGGTTATTCCCGACTCGAGGTATTCGACCCGTCCGTCGATGCCAGCCGCGCTCCTGAAGACGGGCAGAGCACAAAGAACCATCAACGCAACAACGACAACACAGAGCGACCTGGAGGAGAGAAGCGACCTAAAGATCGCCTTCGAGATTTTGAGCATATTCATCGCCAACCTTAACCTCATCCAGTCGGAACAGAGGGGTCGAACAAAATGCTCGGCCCTTATTACTTGCCGGCAAAGTCAATTTAACATAAACTGTTAAAAAGTAACCTGAGTTTTTTAAATTCTTCGGAGGTTATTATGAGTTCCGACAATCGCACTCCCCGGCTTCATTCCTTCCGCATCGCATGTGCGATAGCCTCTGCGACCCTTTGCGCCACCGCCATCGCACAAGTGGCGTTCTCCTTAAAGCCAGCAATCGAAGTGCTCGACAACCCTGTAATTGCAGACTCCCCCGCGTATCCAGCCCTTGCGATCTCGACATTGGTCCCTGCCGTCATCGGTATCGCTACGACCATCCTCAGCGCCGTTCTCGTGTGGACGATCAAGAGCGGAGACCCCTTCAAGAAAGGGTCTGCGACATGCTTGAAGGTGCTCGGCATTCTCTTCGTTGTTCAAGCTGCCACCAGCCTCTACGCCGGCTCACTCAAAACCTCCGTTTCGATGTTTGGCGGCGAGGGGGCCGTCGGCGCCCAAGAGATCGCTTCATCATTCGATTGGACCTCTCTGGTTCTCGGCATCGTCCTGTTCATGCTTTCCCAGCTCTTCTTGTACGCCCGAGAGCTGTACCTCGACTCCGACGAGATTGCGTAAGGAAACGCCATGCCCGTAATTGTTCGCCTCGACAAGATCATGGCCGAGCGAAAGATTTCCTCGAACGAACTTGCCGAAAGGATTGGAACCACGCCCGTGAACCTGTCCCGTATTAAAAAAGGGCATATTCGCGGCATTCGCTTCAACACACTCGAGCAGCTATGCCTCGCCCTTCGTTGCCAACCCGGAGACCTTCTCGAAGTCATGAGCGAAGAGGATGCCCGAAAGGAGTTCGGACTCGATTGGTCCGCCGAGGATTAGAGGGCGGTCGTACTCGCCCTGCACACGGGGATGCGAATCGGCGAGGTCTGCGGCCTTCGGTGGTGCGATGTGGATTTCGAGACGGGCCTGATCTCGATCAGACACTCGGTGGCGTACGCGAAGGGAATGGGTTCGATCATCAAGGACACCAAGACCCATGACGCCAGGGGTATCCCCATCGACCCGGTCGGCCTACTCCCCTTCCTGAAGGAGACCCACGAGATCGACTGCGGAAAGCTGCGCTTGCGCGGCCTTACCGGGGCGGTCGAGATCGGGGACTGCTACATCCTGTCGGAGCCGGGCGCGACCTTCGCGACGACAAGCTATATCCGCAGGGCGTTCAAGACGTTCTCGGAGACCAACGGCCTCATGGGCACCAACGACGAGCTGATCACGTTCCACGGCCTTCGCCACACGTTCGCAACGCAGTGGATCCGCCAAGGCGGCGATATCAAGGCGCTCCAATCGATCCTCGGCCACAAGGACGCCATGGCGACGCTCAACGTCTACGCCGACATCGAGCCCATCTCCAAAATCCATAACATGCTGCGCGCCACGCCGTGCCTTTGGCGCGGGCACCTCGGGCCGAGGGTCGATCCGGGTCCCATGTTCCAACAGAGGATCCAGGAGTCCATCGAGACGCTCCAGGCGTTCGGCTACGGCATCACCGAGCCGGACGACCGAAATATCGCCATACGCGACGTGAAGACGAACAGTTGGCTCTAGCTCACCGAGTACGCGGCAGTGCTGGGCCCATCCCAACTGAGGTCACGGTGGTCCGATAGGGGCGCCGCCCGCGGCATGCGCCGCGGAGCGGTATCCCCTACCGAAGGGCGGGGATGCCCTCCGCTTCCAGTTCGGAATCAGCCGTCGGAGGCGTTCGGCTGACTGCGGGAACGGCCTGTCCGCTCAATGTGTTCGGCTGAGATCGGAAATCAACCCAACACGAGCCGGACACGCGCCAGACGGCTCTTCCCCGTACGGCCTTCCCCCTTACGCTCATGTTGCAGGCATGTAACGCCGCAGCGAGCGCGCCTTTTTTGCGCCAGACAGGTACAATGATGAACACTGTACCGTAGCGGAGCGCCCCGCGCGCGCCGCAACCACGCGAAAGGGTTTCCCATGGCCGAGATCTCGTCCTCCCGTATCGTCATCACCGTCCTTGGCAAGAACCGCCCCGGCATCGTCGCCGGCGTCACCCGCGTTCTGGGCGAGGCCAACGTCGACATCCGCGACATTACGCAGTCCATTATCGAGGATATCTTCACCATGACCATGCTGGCCGACACCGCCGAGTCCAAGCTCGACTTCGCCGAGCTGCAGAAGGCGCTGGCCGAGGCCGGCGAGCTTTCGGGCGTCAACGTGTCCATCCAGCGCGAGGACGTCTTTAACTTTATGTACCGCCTGTAGCGAACAGGCCGTACGGGAACAGGCCGGCGCATCTGCACCCAAGCACGCCGCCCCCCATACGGCCCCGAGAGGAGCGCGCATGGCTTACGACGCCAAGAAAATCTACTACCGCTTCGATGACCATCTGAGCCGCCTGGTCTTGGATTATGAGGCGAGCCGCCAGATTTCGCCCGAAAGCGAAAACCTCTACCACGGCCTGCCGACTGATCCGTACGACGAGGGTCTGTTCGTCGAGCACAACGTCAAGCGCGGCCTGCGCAATGCCGACGGCTCGGGCGTGGTCGCGGGCCTTACCCGTATCTCGGATGTGCACGGCTACAACAAGGTCGACGGCAAAGTCGTGCCCGACCAGGGCAAGCTCACGCTGCGCGGCTATAGCATCGAGGATCTGGTCAACAATGCCCAGTCCGAGAATCGCTATGGCTACGAAGAAGTCGCCTATCTGCTTATCACGGGCTCGCTGCCCAACAAAGAGGAGCTCGACGGTTTTTGCGAGCGCTTGGGCGCCTTTAGGCATCTGAGCGACGAATACGTCAAAGAGTTCCCCATGACCACGGTGTCGTCGAGCATCATGAATGTGCTCCAGCGCGCTGTGCTGCTGCTCTACGCCTTCGATGCCGAGCCCGACGCCATTACACCCGAGCACGAAATCGACGTCGCCATCTCCATGCTCGCCCGTCTCCCCCGTATCGCCGCCTTCGCGCATATGGCCTCAGTCGCCAAGCGCCGCGGCTCCGAGGTTCATGTACCGCACCCCACGCCCGGCCTCTCCACCGCCGAAACCATCCTGCAGGTGTTGCGCGGCGGTATGGCATTCACCCGCGACGAAGCCATGCTGCTCGACGTGATGCTCATGCTGCATGCCGAACACGGCGGCGGCAACAACTCCACGTTTGCCTGCCGCGTGCTGTCCTCCTCGGCCACCGACCCGTATTCCGCCTATGCCGCGGCCATCGGCTCGCTCAAGGGTCCGCGCCACGGCGGCGCCAACGCCAAGGTCGTGTCCATGCACGAGGACATCCGTGCGCACGTCTCCAATTGGGAGAACGAGGACGAGGTCGCAGCCTACCTGGGCAAGATCCTCGACAAGCAGGCCTTCGACGGCACGGGTCTCATCTACGGTATGGGCCACGCCGTCTACACGCTGAGCGACCCGCGTGCCGAGGTGTGCCGCCGTTACGCACGCACGCTTGCCGCCAAGAAGGACCTGGGCGATGAGTTCGCGCTCATCGAGCGCATCGAGCGCCTGGCACCGCAGGTGATGCGCGAGCACGGCATGACCAAGCCCATCTGCGCCAACATCGACCTGTACACGGGCTTTATCTACAAGATGCTCGGCGTGCCCGAGACGCTCTTTACACCGCTGTTCGCCGTCGCCCGCATGGCCGGTTGGTCGGCGCACCGCATGGAAGAGCTCTTCTGCGCGCACCGCATCATCCGTCCCGCGTATCGCCCGGTTATCGAGCCGCTGGAGTACAAGCCGCTCGCCGACCGCTAGGACGCGGACCGTTATAGAACCCGAGCGTGGCCAGGGCATCACCGCCCTCGGCCACGCTTTTATGCCAGTAGAAAGGGCTGCATCGAATGATTGTGTTTTCCGATATGGATGGAACGCTGCTGACGAGCGATAAGCAGATGAGCGACGCCACCTGGACGATGCTCGACGAGCTTGCGCGCCGCGGTGTTGAGTTTGTGCCCTGCACGGGGCGCCCGCTGTCGGGCATCTTTGAGCCCATCCTCGCCCACCCCGCCGTACACTACGCAGTCTGCGCCAACGGTGCCAGCGTCTGGCAGCTCGACGACGGTACGCCTACCGATGTCTCACGTGCTACACGCATTTTGAGCCGACCACTCGACCGCGCCATCGCCCACCGCGTCCATAGCATTGCCGCCGGCCACGATGTGACCTTCGATATCTTCGCGGATGGGCAGTGCTTCCTCCCCCGCTCGCTTTACGGGCGCCTGGATGAGTTCTGCGGCGGTGACCCCCACATCGCGGCTTCGCTCAAGCGCACACGAACACCGATCGACATGGATATCGACAGTAAGATCGACGGGGTCGAGACGCTCGAACGCATCGCCATGTACTGGCACGACCCGGCCGATCGCGACGCCATCGCGGCTGAGCTCGACACGCTCGGAGGCATTGAGGTCACACGTTCTTACGCCATGAATATCGAGGTCATGGGTGAGGGCGCCACCAAGGGAACGGCCCTCACGTGGCTATGCGAGCACCTGGGCGAGCGTCTCGTCGACGCCTGGGCGTTCGGCGACAACATCAACGACATTCCCATGCTGCAGGCAGCAGGCCACGGCATGGCCATGGTCAACGGCGAGCCCGAAGACCGCGACGCCGCCGACGCCATCACCGAGTTCGACAACGACCACGACGGCGTCGCCCGCACCATCATGGCCGCCCTCGCCTAGTCATTGGCCAGTCACTGGGGACGTTCTTGAATGACTAGTCGTTTAAGAACGTCCATTACAGTCG
>CAJJPN010000096.1:0-7992 GCA_905193635.1 Coriobacteriaceae bacterium | reverse complement strand
CAGGAGCAGGACAAATGCCGGCCATGCGCGAGGACGATTTGGGAGGTAACCCTGCGCCCGGCCGGTGAGACCCAAACCCCGCCATGCTTCTTATGTGCAGCAAAGCTAATGCTGCTAAAATACAAAGCGCTCATGTAGTTTAAACGCACGACGATAAGGAGCACCAGTGGGTAACCACTTCCGTACCTCCGGTGCGGGCGATGATGCCCCCAAGACGCAGACAGGCGTCCAGGGCAGTCGTTTCGCCACTCCGGATTCAGAGGGCCAGCCTGTTGCTCAGGCCCCCACTCAGCCGGCAGATCAGGCACAGCCGGCATCCGATCCCTTTGCCTACAATCCCACCAGCGATGTCGCGCTTTCCGGCACGGCGGGTTTTGAGCCCGTTCAGGCCGTGACCGCTCGCGTGGAGCAGCCTCAGGCTGGTGCCGCCGCGCCGCAGCCTACCATGGCCGGCATTCCCGACCCCATGGCCCCTGCGACGCCGGTTCCTCAGCCTGCGCAGTCCGGTCTCTTTGCCGCTATTCCCGATCCCACGCAGCCTGCTGCCCCGGTGGTCGAGAGCGATCAGGCAGCCGAGGTCGCAAGCCTCGATAACGCGCTCAACAACCCCGATTTTACGTCGGTGTTTGCGCCCATCGATCCGCAGGCCAGCCGCAAGAAGATGGCCAAGCAGGCCGGTGTCGAGCCCGTCATCCTTATGGAGCATGTCACCAAGATCTATCCGGCACAGCCCAACAAGCCTGCACTCGACGACATCAACATCGAGATCTATCCGGGCGAGTTCGTCTTCCTGGTCGGTCATTCCGGCTCGGGTAAGACCACGCTGCTGTCGACGCTCAACCGCGACGTCAAGCCGACGAGCGGCCGCATCTTGGTTGCCGGTCAGGACCTCATGAAGATCAAGAACCGCAAGGTTCCGTTCCTGCGCCGCCAGATTGGCGCCGTGTTCCAGGACTTTAAGCTTCTGCCGCAAAAGACCGCCTACGAAAACGTGGCGTTTGCCCTGCAGTGCATCGGCAAGCCCAAGGGCGTCATTCGCAGCCAGGTGCCCGAGGTGCTGCGTCTGGTCGGTCTGGCCGATCAGATGGACTCGCTGCCCGACCAGCTTTCCGGTGGCGAGCAGCAGCGCGTCGCCGTTGCCCGCGCCATGGTCAACCGCCCGCCGCTTTTGATCTGTGACGAGCCCACGGGCAACCTCGACCCGGCGATTTCGCTGGGCATCATGAAGCTGCTCGAGCGCATTAACCGCACCGGCACCACCGTGATCGTCGCCACGCACGACCGCGAGATGGTCGATAGCATGCACCGTCGCGTGATCGCCCTCGAGGGCGGCCACGTTATCCGCGACCAGGAGAGGGGAGGTTACGGCAACTATGGCACCAACTAACGTGGGCTACTCCTTCAAAGAGGCAATCAGTCACTTCTTCCGTAACTGGACTACCTCGCTCGGCGCCGTCATCACGATCTTCCTTTCGCTGTTTATCATCGGCCTGTTCATCATGGGCTCCGCGATGCTGAACTCCGTGATCGGCACCGTCGAGGATCAGGTTGTCATCAACGCGTTCATTAGCGATGACGCCGATCAGGCCGATGTTCAGGCTTTTGAGGCCGAGCTTAAGACGTGGAATAACGTCAAGTCCGTGACCTATAAGGACAAGGACGACGCGCTGGCCGAGTATACGAGCAAGATGTCGGGCAACGCCGACGCCACCATGAGCGCGCTCGATGGCCAGAACCCGCTGCCGGCTTCGTTTGCAATTGAGATGGACGATCCGTCCAAGGTCGAGAGCACGGCAGAGAAGCTCAAGAAGAACGCCGACTTCCAGAAGATCGCGGATGACGGCGACGTCAACGCGAGCGTGCTGTACGGCCAGGAGGAAGTGAGCCGCCTGTTCCAGGTGACCAACTACATCCGCATCGCCGCCGTGGTGCTCGTTGGCCTTCTGACCTTTATCGCATTCATCTTCATCAACAACACGATTCGCCTGTCCATCACGGCGCGTCGTCGTGAGATTGCGATTATGCGTCTGGTCGGCGCCAGCAACGGCTTCATTCGCGGCCCGTTTATCACCGAGGGCGTACTGCAGGCCATTTTGGGCTCGCTGCTTTCCATCGGCGTTCTGGAGCTGCTGCGCAATCTGATGATTCCGCGTTTGCAGGAGAGCATCGGCTGGATGTCGTTTGCCCTGCCGATGCAGTACTACCTGGTGACCTATGCTGCGCTGATTCTGGTCGGTGTGATTATCGGTCTCTTTGGTTCTGCCATAGCCATGCGCCGCTACCTGCGCGTGTAGGCATGCCTGGAATTCATCCCTTCCAACGGGTCGTCTCTTATGGGGCGGCCCGTTTTTTGATCCCAAGGGAACGGCAGGAAAGCGAATCATTTGGGTAGACTCTTTGGAGTTCGTCATTGATAGCAAGGAGGCGCCATGGGGCGCAATAACAAGCATAAGCGTGGAGCTCGCAATAAGCGCGGGCCGGTGCGCAGCGAACGCCGTCCGAGCCTGACCGGGCGCGTGCAGCTCCATGAGCATGGCGCCTATGTCATAACCGAGAGCGGCGACTACAAGGTCATGGGCCGCGGTAAGCGCGAGATCATGGATGGCGATACCGTTGCCGTGAGCATTAAGAACAGCCCGCACGGTGAGCGGCGCGCCGTGATCGAAGGCGTGGTTGAGCGCGCAGCCATAAGCGTGGTGGGTACGTACCAGACCGCTGGACCGCTCGGTGTGATCGAGCCGCTCGATTCGCGCCTGAAGGCCGACTTCTTCATTCTGCCCGAGGATGCCTCGGCGAATCGTCTGGGCGTCCACCCGGGTGATGCCGTTGTCGCGCGCATTTTGACCTACCCGACGCGCCTGGAATCGGGCACCGTGACGATCGAACGCCGCATTGGCGGAGATGACGCGCCCGATTTGGGCGTTCAATATGTGATGGCGCGTTACGGCTATACCGATAGCTATCCCGAGGCCGCGCTGGACGAGGCCGAGGGGCTTTCGCTCGATGTGTCCGCGGCGCTTAAGGACCCGCTCCGCCGCGATCTGCGCGACCGTTTTGTCATCACGATCGACCCGGTCGACGCGCGCGACTTTGACGATGCCATTTCGCTTGAGCGCACGCCCGAGGGTGGCTACAGACTGGGTGTGCATATCGCTGACGTTTCTCACTATGTGGCTTGGGACGGACATATCGATCTTGAGGCTCGCCATCGCACGACATCGGTGTATCTGGCCGATCGCGTGCTTCCCATGCTGCCCGAACGCCTGTCCTGTGACCTGTGCTCGCTTCGCCCTGACGAGGACCGTCTTGCGTTTACCGTTGACATTGAGCTCGATGCGCAGGGTCGCGTGCGGCATTACGATCCGTACCCCAGCGTGATTCGCTCGCGTGTGCGTATGGACTATGACGGCGCCGAGGCGCTGCTGGTGCGTGCCGGCGCGGTTGAGTATTCGGTGCTGGAAGGCGCCGCTGAGGATGTTGCGGCTGCTGAGGTCTCGCGCGAGGAAGCGCTTGAGCGCGGTCTTGCGTGCGAGGAGGCCGCCCGCGGCTACAACGTCGACCTCGGCGATTTTCTTGTCGCCGCCAACGAACTCGCCAAACTTCGCCGTCGTATTCGTCGTGCCCGCGGCTCAGTCGATTTTGACACGGCCGAGATTCGCGCTCTATTGGATGAGGACGGAGTACCCGTGCAGATTGTGGCGCGCGAGCGTTCGTGTGCCACGTCGCTTATCGAGGAAGCCATGCTACTCGCCAACGAGTGCGTTGCAGAGTGGCTGGCAGACCGTGATATCGAGGCCTGCTATCGCGTGCATGAGGATCCGAGCCCCGATAGCCTGCACGGTGCCGCCGTTGCGCTGGCGCAGCTGGGCATCATCGACGATCGCCGTGCTGCCGGTATCGCCCTGGGGAGTCCCGATGAGCTACAGGCTGCAGTTGATGCTGCCGCCGGTACGGCCAACGCACCGCTCGTCAACACGCTGCTTCTGCGCAGCATGCAGCGCGCACTGTACAAGCCGCGCAACGAGGGCCACTTTGCGCTCGCCGCGCCGTGCTACTGTCACTTTACGAGTCCCATCCGTCGCTACCCCGATCTGGTAGTGCACCGCGTGCTCAAACTGCAGTTGGCCTATGAGCAGCTCGGCGGCAAGGACGCCCTGGTCCGTACGCCGCGGCTGATCGGCAAGGGGCGCGAGTCGCTGCCGCGCATTCTGCCGCAGATCTGCCGCGCATGCAGCGATGCCGAGCGCGCGGCAGATGCCGCCAGCCATGCGACGCAAAAGATCAAGATTGCCCAGTACTATGAGGACCGTCTGGGCGAGCGCTATGCCGGAACCGTCTCGTGGGTTAGCAGCATGGGCCTCTTTGTGCGCTTGGACCTGACGCAGGTCGAAGGCTTGGTTTCGATCAAGAGCCTGGGCAACGAGTGGTTCGAGTTCGACGAGGATGCGCTTACGCTGACGGGCGCCGACACGGGGACTCGCTATGAACTGGGCCAGCGCGTGATTATCGAGGTCTCGCGCGTCAATACCACGCGTGGGCACTTGGACTTTAAGCTTATCCATTAGCCAAATCTCGACTCATGGCGGGAGAGCGGAGGGCGGTCTTTCGGGGCCGCCCTCCGCATTTGGATCATGGCTACCTTGCCGTCTGCTCGGCCGCCCGCTTACCTGCTATTCGAGAGGTAAAACCTACCAAAATAAACCTGTCCCTTTTTGGCAGGTTTACAAGAAAGCGGGGATGAGATGGCGACGGTGTATGGTTATGCGCGGGTGAGTTCGCGCGATCAGAATCTTAATCGGCAGCTGGATGCGCTGGGCGCCTATGGCGTGGGCTCGGCGAATATTTATGCCGACCATGCGAGCGGCAAGGACTTCGATCGCCCGCGGTATCGCGAGCTGCTGCACGTCCTGGGAGACGGGGACGTGCTGGTGGTGCTTTCTATCGACCGACTTGGCCGTAATTACTCCGAGATTCTTGAGGAATGGCGTCGCATTACCAAGGAGCTCGGGGTTGCCATTGTGGTGTTGGACATGCCATTGCTTGACACGCGCGCCAGGGCCAGCGGCGCGCCGGATGTGACTAATACCCTGATTGCCGATATTGTGCTGCAACTGCTGAGCTACGTGGCGCAGGTGGAGCGCGAGAATATCCATCGGCGCCAAGCGGAGGGGATTGCAGCGGCGCGGGCGCGAGGGGTCCGTTTCGGTCGACCTCGCAAGCCGTGCCCTCCTCAGTTTGAGCTGGTACGCGATAGCTATGAGGCAGGCGATATTACCCGCAGCCAGGCAGCAAAGTGCCTGGGCGTGTGCGTGGGGACGTTCGATCGCTGGATGCGCGAGGCGGGGTAGGGGTTTGCGGCACGTCCGATTGGCGCCCATGCGAGGCGCTAGCCGGTAACAAACCCGTTTCTGATAATGCGACCTTGTTGAATTATTTTGTGTCGCGCGTATTTCCGAGCGGTCGGATTTGAGGGGCGAGCGGTAGAACGCTCGCCCTTTGTGCGCCACGATGCGGCACAATGTACCGTAAAAGCTGTTTATATCCGGTACGAATCGTTCGTTGGTCTTTAATTCTTCTCAACGGAGGTGTTTGAGATGGCAAACGGATTGCTTTTGCGGCTTCGCGAGCGTGAGCTCAGCGCGAGCCCGGCGGAACGCAATGTCATCGCATACGTGAGCGCTCATCCGCATGAGGTGATCGGGCTGTCCGTCCGCAGTCTTGCTGATGCCACGTTCTCCTCGCCCTCGAGCATTTTGCGTTTTTGCAAGCGCTTGGGTTTTGCGGGCTACAAGGAGTTCCAGCGCGAACTGATTGCCGAACTGGCGCTCTTGGGTGACAAGAAAGACGTTGCCCTCGAGGACATCTCCATGGATGACAGCGTCGAACGTATCGTGGGGAAGGTGATGAAAAGCAACGTGCGCACGATCGAAGCGACGGCGCGAACGCTCGATTACACCGTCTTGGAGCGATGTGCGGCCTATCTTAAGCGGGCACGCGCGGTCAATCTGTTCGGTATCGGTGCCTCTCGTTTGGTCGCGCACGATCTGGCACAAAAGCTCATGCGTGTCGACAAAGAGTGCCATCTGTACGACGACTGGCATGATCAGCTCTTGTGTGCCAAGAACATGCATGAGGGCGATACGGCAATCGCCTTTAGCTACTCGGGCTTGACGCAAGAGGTGCTGGACTGCACCGCCGAGGCCCAACGTCACAACTGTCCCGTTGTGGCCGTGACCAAAGTAGATGGATCATCCAAGCTTGCCACCATGGCCGATGCCGTGCTCGGCGTCGCTGCGAGTGAGCCCTTGGTCCGCAGCGGTGCCATGGCTTCGCGTATGGCCCAGCTTATGGTTGTCGATGCCCTGTACGCTGCTTACGTTGCCAGCGACTACGAACGGGCGACGCATGTCATTAAGCAAAACTACATCGAGAAACAGGAAAGATGAGGTGAATGAAATGCTCGATTTAACAAAATTCACGACCGAAAAGCGTAATCAAAGGTCTATGGACCTCGATACGATGACATCGCTGCAAATCGTTACGACGATGAACGATGAGGATCTTCGTGCCGTCCAGTCGGTCACAAAAGTGCTGCCCCAGGTTGCCACAGCAATCGACTGGGCTGCTGAGGCACTCGAGCGCGGCGGGCGCGTCTTTTACATGGGCGCAGGCACCAGCGGTCGTCTGGGCGTACTCGACGCTTCGGAGTGTCCGCCCACGTTTGGCGTGTCACCCGATCTGATTGTCGGGCTCATTGCCGGAGGCGAGACGGCGTTTATCAAGGCTGTCGAAGGTGCCGAAGACAGTGAGGAGCTCGGCGCGAGCGACCTGCGGGGGCGTGGACTCTCGGACAAGGATCTTGTCGTTGGCCTGGCGGCAAGCGGTCGTACTCCCTATGTGGTGGGCGGCCTTGTATACGCCAAGGCAACTGGGTGCAAGACGATCGCAATTGCCTGCAACCAAGGGTCGAAGATCGGGGAGAGCGCAGATCTTGCCATTGAACCCGTGCCCGGTCCCGAGGTACTGACCGGCTCAACGAGGCTCAAGGCGGGAACGGTTCAAAAGCTCATTCTCAACATGATTTCGACCGGTGCCATGGTCAAGATCGGCAAGGTATACCAAAACCTGATGGTCGATGTGCAGCAGACGAACGAGAAGTTGGTGGTGCGCGGCCAGAACATCGTGATGGAGGCGACCGGCTGCACGCGCGAGCGCGCTATTCAGGCGCTTGCAGATGCCGGCGGCCACGTAAAAACCGCTATTGTCTCGGTACTGCTGGACTGCGATGCCGAGCAGGCTGCGGTAGCTCTTGAGCGAGCGCGAGGCCATGTCCGTGCTGCGGTGAGTGGCCATGAGAAGAGCGATGCCGATGCCCAATAGGTGTGCGGCGTGAGCTGATATGACATCCAGACGAGATACCCAATACAAGGAGGAGTTATGACGAACAAAGAGCTGGCTCAAAAGCTGCTGGACCTTTTGGGCGGTAAAGACAACGTGCTCGCAAACGCGGCGTGCATGACGCGCCTGCGCGTGACCGTCAAAGACGCGGGCAACGTCGACACGGAGGGTATTAAGGCACTCGATGGCGTGATGGGCCTGGTCGAGGACGACACGATGCAGATCGTGCTGGGGCCGGGCAAGGTGAATAAGGTGCTCGAGGAGTTCTCCAAGCTCACTGGCCTTGCGAAAGGCGTTGCCGACGAGAGCGTGGTTGACGCTGCGGCCACAAACAAGGCCGCGCAGAAGGCCAAGCACGAGTCTAAGCCGGTTCAGGCCTTCCTCAAGAAGATTTCCAATGTCTTCGTCGCCCTGCTTCCCGGCATCATTGCGGCTGGCCTCATCAACGGTATCTGCAACGTCATCAACGTCTCGACGGCAGGCGCGCTTGCAGGCGAGTGGTGGTACCAGGGCATTCGTTCCATGGGCTGGGCCCTGTTTGCCTATCTGCCCATCTTGGTGGGCTATAACGCGGCACGTGAGTTTGGTGGCTCC
>CAJJPN010000095.1:0-8045 GCA_905193635.1 Coriobacteriaceae bacterium | reverse complement strand
AGACACTGATGGATTATTTTCCGGACGACTTTCTGATTATTGTGGATGAGTCCCATATCACAATTCCGCAGATCCGCGGAATGTATGCGGGGGATCAGTCACGAAAGAGCACGCTGGTGGATTACGGGTTCCGGCTGCCGTCTGCGAAGGATAACCGCCCGCTGAATTTTGAGGAATTTGAGGGCAAGATCGACCAGATGCTGTTCGTTTCGGCGACGCCGAACGTATACGAGGATGAGCATGAACTTTTGCGCGCGGAGCAGATTATCCGGCCGACGGGACTGCTCGATCCGGAGGTTGTGGTGCGCCCGGTAGAGGGGCAGATTGATGATCTGGTGGGTGAGGTCAACAAGGAGATCAAGAACCACCACAAGGTGCTGATTACGACCCTGACGAAAAAAATGGCGGAGGATCTGACCGATTATCTGGAGACCGCCGGCATCAGGGTGCGCTATATGCACCACGACGTCAAGACCATCGAGCGGCAGGAGCTCGTGCGCGACCTGCGCCTCGGCGTGTATGACGTTCTCGTCGGCATCAACCTGCTGCGCGAGACCGTCGGTGGCATGTATTCGTTCAACTACCTGTTCAACCTGTGCGTCCTGGGCGTGTTCCTTGCCATCGCGCTCTTTATCGGTCTGCAGCTGCGCCCGTTGCTGCTCAACCTCAATCTGCTCTTTGATAAGCAGCTTTCCACGACGGGCCTAATGATCTGCGAGTCCAACGACCTACCGCGCCAGCGCTATTCGCTGCGCACGGCCATGCGCGTCATGCTCGATTCGGATTCGTACCGTCGCGAGCTGCTCGATCATGCCGTGGCGTTTGAGCATCGCTACCCGTACTACATCAAGGGCGGTTTTGCCGCCGTGGTAGGCGTGCAGGTTCTGCTCTTTGTGCTTTCGACGGTGCTCGATATCGACAATAACGGCAAGATCATCCTGCTCGTTATCTGGATCATTTCGGTTATCGCCATCTGCGGCTGGCTCATCAACATCGAATACATCCGTGCGAGCCTCAATACCCAGATGCGTATCTCGGCGCTTTCGGACGAGGACCTTCGCCGCGAGATGCGCGAGCACACGGCGGCGATCCCTGCCGCCCGTCGCATGTTTGGTCTCAACGCCAGCGAGCGTGGCGCCAAGGGAGGCGAACAGCCTACGAGCCGTCTGCCGCATATCGGTGCGCATCGTAAGGCTCAAGATGCCGACGGCGCTGACAACGTAAACGGAAACGACGGGGACACCACCCCGCTTGGCAAGCACTCTAAAGGAGGTGAGGCATAAATGAAAAACATCCTGCACCTGTTTAAGCGCGATGTCCAAAACGTGTCTCGCTCCGTGATCGGCATGGTCGTCGTGATGGGCCTGATCATCGTGCCATGTCTCTATGCATGGTTTAACATCGCCGGAAGCTGGGATCCCTACGGCAATACCGGCAACCTTAAGATTGCAGTGGTCAACACCGATGAGGGTTACGAGAGCGATCTGATTCCCGTCGAGGTCAACGTGGGCGAAAACGTAACCGCCACCCTGCGCGGCAACGAGAACTTCGACTGGGTCGTCCTCAACGACCGCGATAAGGCGATTGAGGGCGTTAAGTCGGGCGCGTACTACGCTGCCGTCGTTATCCCTAAAACGTTTAGCGCCGACATGATGACGCTTTTCTCGACCGAGGTGAAGCACGCCGATATCGAGTTCTATGAGAACCAGAAGGCCAACGCCATCGCACAGATCGTGACTGAAAAGGGTTCGAGCGCCGTCCAGAGTCAGGTCAACGAGACCTTTACCAAGACCATCACGACCATCGGCCTTAAGACCGTGTCCAGCCTGCTCGACTATATGAGTACCGACCAGGTGAGCAACTTTATCGCCAATCTGTCCTCGACGCTGGGCGATTCGGTCGAGGACCTGCAGGACGTTCAGACGAGTGCGACGTCGCTCGCGGGCATTTTGAGCTCCACGTCCGATTCACTGACATCGGCGGGCGGCATGCTCAAGCAGACGGGCACCGTTGATGAGTCGACGAAGCAGCTGATGGAGCACGCCAAGAGCGGCATCAATGATTCCAAGGAAGCGCTCAAGGCCGCCAACGATGCCGTTGACGCGGCGATTGACGGAAGCGCGGGCTCGTTCGACAACGTGTCCGCCGAGCTTGCGAAGGCATTCGATGCCGCGAATCAGCATGTTTACCTTACGGTGTCTCAGCTCAACGAAGCCGCAGCGGCGCTCAATACGCGTGCTGACGATATCGATGCGATGGCCGATCAGCTCCGCAACCTTGCCGACCAGGTGAGTGATGACAAGCTCAAAGACGGTCTCGAGTCCGCTGCGACGTCGCTGGGCAGAATTGCCGTGGAGTACCGCAACAATGCGAAGGACCTGACGGCGACCGCAAAGTCCCTTTCGGACGGCATGGCGGAGGTCAACAACTCGCGTGCCGAGGTCGACCAGGCCATCGCCGATGCCAAGGCGGGTATCTCGGGAGCCAAGTCCGACTACGATTCCACGTTCTCGGTTAAGGCCAAGGAGCTCAAGAAGACCATTTCGGGCGTTCTGGATTCCCTGAACGGTATCTCGGGTGACTTGGATAGCGCCGTGAGCGGTCTGACCGACGCCTCTGGCTCGCTCGCAAAGGGCCTCTCCAAGGCTGCGACGCTGGTCAACAAGGCTTCTGATCAGTTGGGCAAGGCGTCGGACAAGATCAGCGCTTTTAAGGACGAGCTTGATAGCGCTCTGATGTCGGGTGACCTGGCCATGATTAAGACAATGATTGGCAACGACCCCGAGGGCCTCGCCGTGTCGCTTTCTGGCCCCGTTGCGCTCGATCGCAAGCCGGTCTATCCGATCCGCAACTACGGTTCGGCCATGGCGCCGTTCTACACGATTTTGTCGCTGTGGGTGGGCTCGATTGTTCTGGCGGCCATGATGAAGGTCTCGGTTGACGATGAGCTTATCAACGAGCTCATCCCCGTACGCCTGCACGAGATCTATCTGGGCCGTTACCTGTTCTTTGGCGGTTTGGCCCTGCTGCAGGCAACGCTCGTGTGCGCGGGCGACATTCTGTTCTTTGGCATTCAGTGCGACAACCCGCTGCAGTTTGTGCTGGCGGGCTGGGTCGCGAGTCTCGTGTTCTCCAATATCGTCTACACGCTCACCGTGTCGTTTGGCGATATCGGCAAGGCGCTCGCTGTCGTGCTGTTGGTCATGCAGGTCGGCGGTTCAGGCGGTACGTTCCCCATCGAGATGACCGGCCCCGTGTTCCGGGCGATCTACCCGTTCCTGCCGTTTACCCACGGCATCAACGCCATGCACGCCGCCATGGCTGGCGCCTACCATATGGAGTACTGGGTTGAGCTGGGTATCTTGGCGAGCTATCTGATTCCGTCGCTGGGCCTGGGCGTCGTCTTCCGCCGCCCGGTCATCAAGGCCAACGACTGGATCATCGAAAAGCTTGAAAGCACGAAGCTTATTTAGTGCAACAGCGTGACATTGACAAAACATCGAGGTTCACTTTGCTGACGCTTTAGTGGGCTGGATTGCGGTGCAACGCTGGTTGTTGCTACAGTAGCGGGGCGTGCCGGGGGTCCGGCGCGTCCCGTTTTTATTTGACCATGAGGCGGCACGCAGCCATACGCGTGCGGACACCACGCCCAGTTTGAGTGTGAGGATGTTCCATGGCCCAATACGCTGCCAACGAAATTGAAAACATGCCCGATAGCCCTGTTGCTCGCGAGGACCTGGGTGCGGGCGGCACCTCCCGTGGTGCCGGTGCTCGTTCGCCGTTGTTCTGGAAGGTTCTGCTCCTTTCGGTGGCGGTCATCTGGGGCTACTCCTTTACCACTATGAAGGACGCACTCGGCACCATTCCGGTGTTCGCGCTGCTCTATGTACGTTTTCTGCCCGCAGCGTTGGTCATGTTTGCCGTCTTCCACAAGCGCATCATCGCGCACCTCAACGCTCGCAACCTGATCGTTGGCCTGAGTATGGGCGTGCTCATGTGGGCGGCCTATGCGTTGCAGACGGTCGGTCTGGCACATACTACGGCGGGCAAGAATGCTTTTTTGACGGGCACGTACTGCATCCTCGTGCCGTTCGCGAGCTATTTTCTGAGCGGCGAAAAACTCACCCGCTGTAACCTGGGCGCGGCACTGCTGTGCTTGGCGGGCATTGGCTTGGTGGCGCTCGATAGCGTCGAGTTCAACATCGGTGATGCCATCACGCTGGGCGGTGCGGTTTTCTTTGCCATTCAGATGTCGGTGACGGCCAAGTACGGCCGAAAGATGGACATCAACGTCATCACGTTTTGGATGTTTGTGGGCAATGGCATCCTAAGCCTGGTCTCGTCGCTGCTATTCGAGACCCAGGCGCCTCTGTCCGTGTGGACGCCGAATTTTATCTGTGTGATGGCGTTTCTCTCGGTGGGCTGCACATGCGTGGCTCTGCTCATCCAAAACGTCGGCCTGGCGCATGTCCCGGCTTCGACGGGCTCGCTGCTCCTTTCGATGGAATCGCCTTCGGGCGTGTTGTTTTCGGTGCTGCTGATGGGGGAGGCGCTCACCTCGCGCCTGCTCGCCGGCTTTGTGCTTATCTTCCTGTCGATTATCTTGAGCGAGACTCACTTCGATTTTTTGCGTCGAAAGCCGCGCTCGCAATTGTAAACAACTTGTTGCGCCGCCCTCCTGGGGCGGCGTTTTTTATGACTCGCCTTTAAAGTTGTACCTTGCACTTTACGCTATCAAAGTGCTTACTGCAAAAACGTTACTGGAGGGCATTTATGGCACCAGCTCAGTCCGATCTTCAACCGCAATCAGCGCCCAAGGCCACCGCAGCGGCGCAGGCCGCTATCGGTGACGGTCTCGTTGCAGAAGCTCAGGCTTTTGCAGACGAGCTCGCTGCGTGGCGACACGATTTACACCAGATGCCCGAGCTGGGTAATAGCCTCCCACAGACCTCTGCGTATATTCAAGCGCGCCTGACCGAGATGGAAATCCCATTTGCCACGCTCGTCGATGGTTCCTGTGTCGTGGGCCTTGTCGGCGCCGGTGCCGCCGCGGCCCAGGGCAATGGCGTCTGCACGGACGAACAGGCCGGTACGGTCATCATGCTCCGTGGCGACATGGATGCCCTGCCCGTTGCCGAAGAGTCAGGCGAGCCTTTCGCCTCTACGAACGGCTGCATGCACGCATGTGGACACGATATGCACGCGACGGCGTTGCTTGGAGCGGCGCGCCTGCTCAAGGCCCGCGAGTCTGCGCTTGTCGACGCCAACGCCACGGTTAAGTTGCTGTTCCAGCCGGGCGAGGAAACCTTTGAGGGTGCCCGCGCCGCCATCGCCGACGGTCTGCTGCAGAACCCGCGTCCCCAGGCCGCCTTTGCCATGCATGTCAATAGCCAGTCGCCGCTTGGCCTGGTGCTCTACGGCAGCCCGGCGCTCTCGGGCGTGTACGGTTTTCGCATCACGCTTCAGGGCAAGGGCGGCCATGGCTCGAGCCCCGAGATCTGCATCGACCCCATCACGGCCGGCGTCCATGTGCATCTGGCGCTTCAGGAGCTTATCTCTCGCGAGGTGCCGGCGGCCAAGGAGGTCGCGCTTACCGTTGGCAAGTTCGCCGGCGGTCAGGCCGCAAATGTCATCCCCGACACTTGTGTGCTCGAGGGAACGCTGCGTGGCTTCGACGTCGAGCTCATGGAGCACCTCAAGACCCGCATCGCGGAGGTCGTCAAAGGCGTTGCCACGACCTATCGTACGCCGGCGACTATCGAGACACTCTCGGATGTTCCCCCGCTCGTACTCGACGACGGCATGACGCAGGCGTCGCTTGGCTACGTGGGCGCGGTGCTGCCCAAGTCCGCCTTCCTGCCGCTGTTCCACGCCATGGCGAGCGAGGACTTCGCGTTGATCTCGAGCGAGATCCCGAGCGCGTACTTTACCGTGGGCGCTGCTGTGACTGATACGGACGAGCATTTTGCTCAGCATCATCCCAAGGCACGTTTTAGCGATGCCGAGCTTCCCCTTGGCGCCGCGGCTTATGCCGCCGTCGCTTTGGGCTACATCGCCGACCACCGGTAGCACCCAATCTTGCTACTCGTTTGCTTAAAAAGGAACAGTATGTCTCAGCAACGTAAGTTCTTCCCCGGCTGGCTCGTGGTGGCCTCCGGCTTTGTGATCATGGCCACGTGCTACACCATTTTCGTCAACTGCATGAGCCTGTTCCAGCCGCTCATCGTCAGCGACTTGGGGATATCTCTTGCGCAGTACAACATCTCCAATGCGATCTCCACGGTGGTGAGCGTTATCGGATCGCTTGTCATTGGCCATGTTGCCGACAAGGTTAGTGGTCGTATTTTGGGTTCGCTTACCGTCATCGCCACCTCGGCGGTGCTCGTGGGCATGAGCTTTGTCGGTGAGCTGTGGCAGGTCTACGTGCTCTTTGCCGTCTCGGGCTGCTTCGCCGTCGCATCGACCCGTCTGCTTATTAGCCTGGTGACCGCTAATTGGTTTACCGCCAAGCGCGGTCTTGCCATCTCCATCGCGCTTTCGGGCTCGGGCTTTGGCGGTGCCATCCTTTCGCCGATTGTGAGTTCACTTATCGTGAGCGTGGGTTGGCGCTCCGCCTTTCTGGTGCTTGCCGCCGTCTGCATGGTGGCGGCGCTGCCCATCACGGCGTATTCCTTCCGCACCAAACCTTCCGAGATTGGCCTGAAGCCGCTCGGCGAGAACCCGGGCGATCCGTCCGTCTCGACGGCTGGCGACAAGGACGAGCGCACGGCGCCCGAGGTTAACGTTGGCTGGTCTCGCATCAAGAAGAGCCCGGCGTTTTGGCTGCTCGTCGTCGCCTTTCTCTTTATGGGTCTCGTTAACGGCGCCATTTTGCCCAACCAGGTCACCAACATGACGAGCGTTACCGTCAACGGTGCCAAGATCGTCACGGGTGGCCACGACCCCATGTGGGCCGGTACGGTTCTTTCGGCCTACATGGTCACCGTCGTTATCGCCAAGATTTCGCTCGGCGCCATTTACGACCGTTTTGGCCTGCGCTTTGGCAATGTGCTGGGTTCTGTCGCGTGCATCATCGCCTGCGCCGCCCTGTGCTTTCCCGCAACCGACCTTGGCCCCATTGTGGCTGCCATTAGCTTTGGAATCGGAACGTGCATGGGCACCATCACGCCTACCATTGCCGCGTCCAAGCAGTTTGGCATGGCCGACCTGGGCAAGGTAACGGGCACCATCACCTCGCTCGAGATGGTTGGCGGCACGGTGGGCGCCATCGTCTCGGGAATACTGTTCGATGCCACGGGCTCCTTTACGAGCACATGGATCGTGTGCCTGGCGTGCTCGGTGGCAATGCTGGTGTTCCTGCTGGCGTCTGAGCCCATCGCGGCTAAGCTGCGCGCGAGCGTGGCGGGGGAGTAGGGACGACGTCGCTCGTAGCTCTTTGCCCCGTTTTGTCCGTGGCTGCCTTGGAAGCCGAATGGATGCTCGTACCGTCATTCGGTTTCCCATGCAGCCACGGGCTCAAGAGATGACCCGAAGTCTTTCCGTCCAACGGATTTTGTGATCCGAAGAGGCGGAAGGATTGCAGATTGCACACCGCGGCGGTGCATCTGGCCGAACGAGTCCCCATACCCTCGTTCGGTCAGATGCACCGCCGCTGTTTGTGTTTGTGCCGTATAATGACCACTACCTATGACGCGATACAAAAGAAAGGTGTTTGCCCATGCAGGCACAGAAGGCGGAGGGAACCCGCGACCTTATCGGCGCTGAGATGCGCGCCTGGCAAAAGATGCAGCAGATCGCTGCTGGCGTGTTCGAGCCGTTTGGCTTTAAGCCCATCGAGACGCCCGCCATCGAGCAGGTGGACGTGTTTGTCCACGGCATCGGCCAGTCGACCGACGTCGTGCGCAAGGAGATGTTCCGCGTGTTTAGCGGCGCCAACCTGGAGCGCGTCTTTACCGAGGGCACCGATACCAAGCTCAAGCCCAAGCAGCGCCTGGCGCTTCGTCCCGAGGGCACGGCTGGCGTGGTGCGCGCCGTCGTGGAGAACA
>CAJJPN010000094.1:0-8107 GCA_905193635.1 Coriobacteriaceae bacterium | reverse complement strand
GCCTTGCTCGAGCGTGGTGGGGGTGTTGTCGAGTGCCTCGCGCACGGCGGCGATGCCGGCCTCTATGTCGGGGCGTACGGTGGGGTCGCCAAAGGCAAGGTCGAAGATACAGCTGGAGCACACGATGGGCACCTGCGTGGGGCCGACGGGAAGGCCGATGCCGCGGCTCTCGAGTTCGCGAGCGACGCCGCTTGCAGCCTCGAGGCCAAAGGCCGATCCGCCCGAAAGGCAGACGGCGTGAACCTTGTCGACGGTGTTCTCGGGTCGCAGCAGGTCGGTTTCGCGCGATGCTGGAGCACCGCCGCGAACGTCAACGCCGCCGGTGGCACCCTCGGGCGCCACGATTACGGTGCAGCCGGTGCCAGCCTCCTCGTCCGTATAGTTGCCAAAGCAAAAGCCATCGACATTGCAAACGTCAATGGCCTCAAGCAGTGTGTCCATGTTTTCTCCTATCGGTTTTCCGCCGGGCCTTATGCCCGGTCGGGATCCGTACGATACGGCAAAATTGTAGGCGCTGGGGGATACCCAGCGCCAGATGCAATTACGAGAGTTTTTGAATCGCGCGTGCGACGCGAGCGATGGGCAAGCCCACCACGTTGTAGAAGTCACCCGAAATATCGTGCACAAGCATGCGGCCGCCTGTGCCTTGGATGCCGTAGGCCCCGGCCTTGTCCATGGGTTCGCCGGAGGCAACATAGCGCTCGATCTGCTCTTCGGTAAGCTCATAGAACGTCACGTCGGTCACATCGACAAACGACAGGCTCTCGGCGGCATGCGGAGCTGTAGCGTCGCCGGCTTTAACGATGCAGACGCCGGTTGCGACCTGGTGCGTGCGGCCCGAAAGCTCGCGGAGCATGGTGCGTGCCTCGTCCCCGTCTGCCGGCTTGCCCAAAATATGGCCGTCAAAGGTGACAATAGTATCGGCCGCGACGGTCAGTTCGTTGGGCTCGGCATGCTCGGCGGCAACGGCGGCGGCTTTGGCGCGTGCTAAGCGTTCAACGAGCGTAAGCGGGACCTCGCCATCAAAAGGCGTTTCGTCGATATCTGCGGGAATCACGCGAATGTTATAGCCTGCCTCGCGCATCAACTCGATGCGGCGCGGTGATTGCGAAGCCAAAATCATAGCTGAATGCCCTCGGCGACCTTCTCGACGGCCTTGTCGCCGGCGAGCGTGCGCAGCAGCTCAAGCGCAAAGGGGAGCGACTGGGCCATGCCGCTGGCGGTGATGATGTTGCCGTCTTGCGTAACCTTTTCGCCGGTATAGGCGCCTTCGGGGAAGCTTTTCTCAAAGCCAGGGAAGCACGTGGCGTGGCGCCCCTCGAGCAGGTCGAGCTCGCCCAGGATAAACGGGGCAGCGCAGATGGCGGCGACGTGCTTGGTCGCGGCGAACTCGCAGACCACGTCGCAGACGCGCTGATCGGCGCGCAGGTTGGTGGCACCGGGCAGGCCGCCGGGCAGCACGACGCAGTCGTACTCGTCAAAGTTGATCTCATCAAAGAGCGCATCGCAGGTCACAGGGATCTGCAGCGAGCTTACGACCTCACGCGTGGGCATGATCGAGACGAGCGTGGCACGCACGCCGCCGCGACGCATGACATCGACCATGGTCAAGCATTCAATAGTTTCAAAGCCATCGGCGGCGAGAACGGCAACGCTGGGCATGAGGGTTCCTTTCATAGGCGGCATACAATTAGCCGTCTTATACCCCGAAGACCTCCGCTTGCCACGCTCGATTTCCCAATGTTTAAAATAGCCCCGTCCGAATTAGCTACCCCACCCATCCTCAACAATCTCAATCTGTAACATCCATCGACCAAAACTAGCCCCAACTGTTACAGATCGAGACAGTCCCCAACAGCACCGCCCCGTTCGGGGAACGACCGCCACAGGTACGGCGGGCAGAGGCTCACTTTTTTCCTCGGTTTTTCTTGACGGAATCTCACCTGTTGTAGTACTATGCCGCAGTCTAAAAACGCGTGGACTTTTCTGGGCGCTAGCCACCTTTTTGCCACGCAACCGAGCAGTCGGTTGCGTGGCTTTTTTCGTCTTGGCAGCAGGTGCCACATGCACCGCCAGAAGACCGCACGAGCCCACCTTCCGACTGCAGGGAACAGACGCACGAGACGTGCGTCTGCAAGACAGCAGACGGAAGGGAGCCTAATGGCAGGAACAAACACAATCAAGCAGCAGGCCGCCGGGGCGGGAGCCACGGGCGCGGGACAGGCCAAGGCGGCGCTCCAGGTCTTTGCGGGCGGCGCCTGCTACGGCGCGATGGCCACGACCTACAAGCTCGCCTACGCCGCGGGCTTCACCTCGGCACAGGTGGTGGCGAGCCAAGCGTGGCTCGGCTGCCTCTTCTTCGCCCTCGCCACGCTCGCAGGGCACGCACTCGGGCACCGCTGGCAGCGCGTGGGCTGGAAGCTCGCCCTTAAGCTCATGGGCCTGGGAGCCCTCACCTGCCTCACCTCAATCCTCTACTGCTACGCCATGAGTGTGCTGCCCGCCCCGGTGGCGCTCACGCTCCTCTTCCAGTTCACGTGGCTGGGGCTCGTGTGGCAGACCGTCATGACGCGCCGGCCGCCGAGGCCCCTCCAAGTGGCCTCCGCCCTGGCCATCGTCTTCGGGACGGTGTTCGCGAGCGGCGTTTACAAGACCGGCATCACCGGGTACGACCCCGTGGCCCTGCTCTGCGCGCTGGGGGCGGCCGTGTCCTGCTCCCTCTTTGTCACCCTCTCCGGCAAGGTCGAGGCCCCTGCTCGTCCGAGCAGCGCGGCGTCATCGTGTGCGCGGGCTCCGTGGTCATGTCGCTCACGGTGTGCCCGGACTACGTTGTCTCGGGCGTCCTCGCCCAGGGCATCCTGCCCTTTGCCGTCATCGCCGGCTTCTTTGGCATGCTCTGCCCGGTCTTGCTCTTCGGCATGGGCTCTCCGCACCTGCCCGCGGGTCTCTCCACTGTCATGGCCGCCGCGGAACTCCCCGCCGGCCTGCTCATCGCCATGATCGTCCTCGGCGAGCCGCTCGGCGTCGTCGAGTGGCTGGGCGTTGCCATCATCCTCGCCGGCGTGTGCCTGGCACAGGTCCCCTCCCTGCTTGGAGGCCGGGAGGCACGTCGCGCCGCCGCAGGACAAGCCATCAGCTAGTCACCCCTTCACGGGCGGCCCGCGCGCATCAGGGAAAGGGCCACGGGCCCGGCGCGTGAGGTCGCAAGGACGTTATAAAGCGTCCCCGCAGAGGTGGGGGCGCCAGAGAGAAGGAGGCACCATGCCATTTCCAAAAGGGTTCCTTTGGGGAGGAGCCACCGCTGCTAACCAATGCGAGGGAGGTTATGACGAGGGCGGCCGCGGTCTTGCCAATGTCGACGTCATCCCACACGGGTCGGAGCGCAACGACGTAAGTCGCGGCCTGAGGCGCAT
Source organism: Coriobacteriaceae bacterium (assembly GCA_905193635.1). Classification (GTDB taxonomy): domain Bacteria; phylum Actinomycetota; class Coriobacteriia; order Coriobacteriales; family Coriobacteriaceae; genus Collinsella. The sequence continues at coordinate 4,694 of CAJJPN010000094.1, read as the reverse complement.
GCTCGACTTTGAGCCCGGGTACTACTACCCGGCCCAGACGGGCATCGACTTCTACCACCACTACCGCGAGGACATAGCCCTCTTCGCGGAGATGGGCTTTAAGGTCTTTCGCCTCTCCATCGCCTGGAGCCGCATCTTCCCCAATGGCGACGAGGAGGAGCCCAACGAGGCCGGGCTCGCCTTCTACGAGGACGTGTTCCGCTGCTGCCGCGAGCACAGGATCGAGCCCCTCGTGACCATCACGCACTTCGACTGCCCCATCCACCTCGTCAAGAAGTACGGCGCCTGGCGAAACCGCGCCCTCATCGAGCTCTACAAGCGGCTGGTGAAGGTGCTCTTCAACCGCTACCGCGGCCTCGTGCATTGGTGGATCACGTTCAACGAGATGAACATGATCTTGCACCGTCCCTTCATGGGTGCCGGCATCGTCCTTGAGCCCGGGGAGAATGCCCGCGAGGCCGAGTACCGCGCCGCGCACAACGAGCTCGTGGCGAGCGCCTGGGCCACCAAGATCGCCCACGAGGTCGACCCGGAGAACAAGGTTGGCTGCATGCTCGCCGCGGGAAGCTACTACCCCTACTCCTGTCGTCCCGAGGACGTCCGTGCAGCGCAGGTCAAGAACCAGGAGGACCTCTTCTTCGTGGACGTGCAGGCACGCGGGCACTACCCCGGCTACGCGCTCAAGATGCTCGAGCGCGAGGGCATCGACGTGGGTATGACCGCCGAGGACGAGCGCATCCTTGCGGAGAACACCGTCGACTTCATCTCGTTTAGCTACTACTCCTCGCGCTGTACCGCGGGCGACCCCGATTCCGTGGGCGGCGTCGCCGAGGGCAACGCCTTCGCCGGCGTAGAGAACCCCTACGTGCGCACGAGCGACTGGGGCTGGGTCATCGACCCGCTGGGGTTCCGCATCACGATCAACGACCTCTGGGACCGCTACCAGAAGCCGCTCTTTGTGGTGGAGAACGGCCTCGGCGCCTATGACGAGGTGCTTCCCGACGGCACGATCGAGGATGACTACCGCATCGCCTACCTGCGCGAGCACATCGAGGCCATGCGCGACGCTATCGAGCAGGACGGCGTCGAGATGCTCGGCTACACCACCTGGGGGCCGATCGACCTCGTGAGCGCGGGCTCCGGCGAGATGGAGAAGCGCTACGGCTTCATCTACGTGGACCGCGACAACCTGGGCAACGGCACGCTCGAGCGCAGGCGCAAGAAGAGCTTCTACTGGTATCAACAGGCCATCGCCACCAACGGAGGCGACCTGGGCTAACCACCCGGGCAATATCACTAAGGAGAAAATAATGGCAGAAAAATACGACGACCTGGCCAGATCCATACTCGAGAACGTAGGCGGCGCCGAGAACGTCGCCAGCGTCGCGCACTGCATCACGCGCGTGCGCTTCAAACTCAAGGACGAGTCCCGCGCCAACACGGCCAAGATCGAGGCCCTCAAGGGCGTCATCCAGGTCATCCAGGCCAACGGCCAGTACCAGGTGGTCGTGGGCAACATCGTCGAGGACGTCTACGACGCGGTCCTGGAGGCCGGCAACTTCTCGGGCGGCGCAAGCGCCGACGACGAGCCCCAGGGCGATAAGACCGTTGCCTCCGCCATCATCGACCTCATCTCTGGCATCTTCCAGCCCATCCTGGGACCGCTTGCCGCCGCAGGCATCATGAAGGGACTGCTTGCCCTCATCACCTACTTCGTCCCGGACTTTGCAAACGACGGCCTCTACACGCTGCTCTACACCGTGGCTGACGGCTTCTTCTACTTCCTTCCCGTCGCCCTGGCGTTCAGTGCCGCGCGCAAGTTCCGCATGAACGAGTTCACCGGTGTGGCAATCGGCGTGGCGCTCCTCTACCCGACGATGGTCGCCCTGACCTCGGGCGAGGCGCTCGGCAGCATCGACCTCGGCGTGGCCGGCACGTTCTCGTGGTACGCCACCGCCCTCGGGATCCCCATCATCATGCCCGTGTCCGGCTACGTGAGCTCGGTGATCCCCGTCCTTCTCATGGTGTGGTTCGGCTCTATCCTTGAGCGCTGGCTCAAGAGCTGGATGCCGGCTGCGCTCAAGATGTTCCTTGTCCCGCTCGCCACGATGACGGTCTCCATCGTCTTGGGCTACCTCATCATCGGCCCGGTGGCCACCCTCATCACCAACCTGCTGAGCGCGGCGTTCTCGTTCATCTTCCAGCTCCCCGTGGTTGGTTCCGTCCTGGGCAGCGCCCTAGTCGGCGGACTGTGGATGTGCCTCGTCATCTTCGGCTTCCACTGGAGCCTCATCCCCATCTCCATCATGAACCTGAACACCCTCGGCCACGATAGCGTGCTCGCCGCCACCATCGGCCACGGGTTCGCACTCGGAGCGGTCATCTTTGCCATGTACCTCAGAAACAAGGACGAGCGCTTCCGCGGCATCGCCCTTCCCGCGATGATCTCCGCCTTCTTCTTCGGCGTCACCGAGCCGGGCATCTACGGCATCGCCCTCCCCAACAAGCGCGCGTTCGTCGTGGCATGCCTGAGCTCCGCCGTGGGCGGCGCTATCGTGGGAATGACTGGCGCTCTCATGTACATCTCGGGCGGCCTCGGCGTCTTCAACCTGCTCAACTTCATCGACGGGACCCCTGGTGGCGCCGGGATCTCCCACATGATCTTCGCGATCATCGCCTCGCTCATCTCCGCCGTCCTGGCCTTTGTTATCGAGTTCATCACCTACCGACCCAACGACGAGGAGGAAGGCGCCCACTAGCTTGCGCCCTCCTCAATCAGCTCTATGTAATTGAGGAGCAGTTGAGGTGGGTGAGGGCCGAGGGCGATCAAGGTGGCCGCCCTCGGCCCGGGACAACCTGCCAGAAGGCGTTTAGCTTTCTCGGGCGGCGCTGAAATGAACTGCGCCCCGAAACTTAGACGGGTCAATTAGCGGCCTATGCCGCACATGGGGACTGATTCCGGAACTCCTCCGGGGTCAGTCCCTTTTGCTTAACCTGCCTCCTCTTGTTCCAGTGAACGGTGTAGGCGTGGAGGTCCCGCTTGAACTCCTCGAAGCTCCGCCACGTCCGGTTCCTGTAGAACTCGTCCTTCAGGCGCCCGGGCAGCAGCTCCGTCGCAAGAGCTCGCCCTCGCGCGCCGCCGGCCCCGGCCGGGTCCGGGCGCCCTTCGGCCTTCGGTGCGCCCGTATCCCCTGTCGCAAAACTCTGCTGCAAGAGTCCTCAGCGTGGCGTCGTGTCCGACTTTCCCGTCCATAAAGAAGCCCCCCATTTCTAATGTCCAAGAAATGAGGGGGCGGTTCAATTTCGGGACGGGGATTAAATAATCATTCAGAACAAATTTTTTATCCCCGTCCCAGAAAAATCATCGGGCGTGGTCTTGGGCAAACGGTCTAGTTACGCTTGAGGTGGACGACGGTTTCGCAGTGGAAGGTTTGCGGGAACAGGTCGACTGGCGTGATCTTTACGGGGGAGAAGGTGCCTTCTTCGACAAAGCGTTTGAGATCGCGCGCCAGGGTGGCCGGGTCGCAGCTCACGTAGGCGACATCGCGAGCACCCGTGCTGGCGATAAGGTCGATCGCCTCGGGGGCGAGGCCTGCGCGCGGCGGGTCGACCACCAAGACGTCGGCATCCTGGTCGGGGAACTCGCGCACCGCGTCTCCGCCAATGACGTCGACGTTATCGAGCTTGTTGATCTCCAAGTTGCGGCGTAGATCGCGCACGGCGGGGCCGTAGGCCTCGACGGCGGCGACAAAGTCGCAGCGGCGGGCGAGCGGCAGGGTAAAGGTGCCGGCACCGCAGTACAGGTCCACGGCAAGCTCGTCTTCCTGCGGGTCGAGCGCTTCCATGACAAGCTCGATCAAAATCTCGGCGCCCTTGGTGTTGACCTGGAAAAAAGACGGGGCAGACAAGCGCATCTGACCCTCGGCGATATTCTCGGTCCATGAGCCCTCTCCGGCGAGCATTTCGACCTTGGAGACACGGCGGGCCTTCTTTTCGCCCTTGCTCATCACGCGCACGATGCTCGTGGGATGAGCGGCGTCCGCCAGCACGCGGGAGACCTGCGAGCGCGGAAAAGAGCCTGTGGGCGTCCAGAGTGCGACCTCGAGTGCCTTGGTACGGCGCGATGCACGAATGCCCACGCGTTCGAGTCCCAAGTCATGGCTGCCGCTTAGATAGTTGAGTGCGCCGACGACCGATTTGAGCGCCTTCGGGAAGCGCTTATCGAACAGCGGGCACGCATCGACGGTCACGATTTTGCTGGGGTCGACACCGTGCATGCCAAGGCGCACGCGACCGTTGACGACGGTCGGTTCGAGCTCGATTTTATTGCGGTAGCCCCAGTCGTCCTTGGTGTGGCAGATGGGCTGTACCAACTCATCGACCTGCTCAGGAGCGAACTTGCCGATGCGCTCGAGCGTGGAGCGCAGGTTTTGCTCCTTGGCGGCGAGCTGTGCCGTGCGTGAGAGATTGCCCCACGAACAACCGCCGCAGATGCCAACGAAGGGGCAGGGGGGCTGAATGCGATTGGGGCTCGGCTCCAGAATCTCGGTCGTGCGGGCGCGCATGAACGACTTGCCGTCCTGTACGACCTCGGCCTCGACGGTGTCGCCTGCCACGGCGCCCTGCACAAAGACGGCCTTGCCGTTGTCGGCGTGCGCCAGCCCGTCGGTGCCGTAGGTCATCGATTCTATAGT
>CAJJPN010000093.1:0-8121 GCA_905193635.1 Coriobacteriaceae bacterium | reverse complement strand
AGCTGAATCGCCATGATGATCGCCCTCACGCGCTCGGCGGGCGCGCCGTCAAAGCTGACTGTCATGGGGTAGTTGCGGTAGCGCAGGCCAAACTGCTCAAGTCCCGAAAGGGTGTAGAGCGGCGCGCCCGTCAAGCCGGTCTTTTTGCGCAGCTCAGTGGTGCCCAGGCCGATGGCGGCATCGATGCCGACCGAAAGCGTCTGGTCGTAGTACTCAACGGTAGCCTCGCCGCTGCCGCTCGCAGGGCTCCACGAGCGAATGCGCCCGATGTCCTGACGCTGCAGCTCGCAGGTGAGCAGCGCGCCATAATCCTTGCCGGAGAAATCGTTGATGCCGAGCGTCTGGGCAAAATCATTGCCGGAGCCCACGGGCAGGACGGCAAGAGCGGGGCGGGCGTCCTCCTTTTGCGTCATAAGCCCGTTGACGACCTCGTGAATCACGCCGTCGCCGCCGAGTGCGATAACGGTGCGATAGCCCTGAGCCTGTGCGGCCAGCTCCTTGGCGTGTCCCATACGCTCGGTCAACACCAGGTCAAACTGGGATGCGCGTGCAGTCATGTCCAAAAAGCGTTGCAGGCGCTCGGCAACTTCGCGTGCCGCACCCGACTGGGCGGCTGGGTTGGCGATGATGAGCGTGCGACCAAAATCAGTTGCGTGCATGGGGCGACTCCCGGCGTGTGACATGACAGTGCGGTCGCGCTCAGGTCGAATTAGCCCCGATTGTGGCTGCACGGCGATAATTACATCTACTCTATCAGGTCGTTGTGGCGCTCGATAGCATCCGCTACCGTACCTCCCTCATCCACAATAAGCGAGCGGCGCTTGGGTGAGATGATGCGCTGGGCGGGGTACACGCCGCGGTGTCCGCCGGTTAGGTAGCTGATAAAGGCCACGATGACAAAGAACCCGGCGGCCGTGCCGTGGAACAGGTCGATGGCCATCATGCAGGTGGTGATGGGCACGTTGAGGCCGGCGCAGAACACGCCGAGCATGCCGAGAGCCGCCATAAAGCTCGGGTCGAGTCCAGCGAGGCAGCCAATCCATCCGCCGAGCGCCGCACCGATGCCAAACAGGGGCGTGACCTCGCCGCCTTGGAAGCCCGCGCCCAGGGTAAGCGCTGTGACGACCAACTTGATGGCTGCGTCCGCCAGGGTGGTGTTGCCTGCAAATCCGGCGCCGGAAAGCCACGTGGAAAGGCCGGCGTAGTCCCAGGCGTCAAGGAGGGCATAGGCGGCCAAAACCACGAGTGCGCCCACGAGTGCGCGAGTAAGGTAATTGGTGATAAAGCGACCGTAAAGGCTTTTGACGGTTCGAACCGACCAGGCAAAGAGGCGTGCCGTCAGACCGAAGATAATTGCGCTGATAACAACGATGACAACCGTCCGCGGTGTCATGTTGGGAACGCTGGCGATGACATTCGCCTCGTACTCGGTTCCCAAGGCAAGTGACGTAAAGTAGCCGGTAAACGAGGCGACCAGGCAGTAGATGCCCGCGGTGTAGTCGATCTTGCCGATAAAGCACATCTCCATGCCAAAGAAAGCTCCAGCAAGGGGCGAGCCGAATACGGCGCCAAAGGCCGACGAGATGCCGGCGAGCATGAGGTCGTGGTGGTCATGTTTTTTGAGGTGGGCGAGGTTCGAGATGTTGCTGGCGATGGTGCCGCCAATCTGCACCGCGGCCCCCTCGCGACCGGCAGATCCGCCCGTTAGGTGCGTGAGCGTGGAGCAGACGAAGGTGAGAACGGCCATGCGCATATGGATGAGGCGTGTGCCCAGAGCGGAGTCGATGACCAGGTTGTTACCGCGTTTGGCGGCAAGGCCGTGGTTTTTGTACACCCATGCGGTGGCAACGCCCACAACGGGAAGCAAGGCGTAGACCCATGCATGGTGCTCGCGATAGTCGGTCGCGATATTCAGCGAGGTCAAAAACGCCCAGGCGGCAACGCCCATGGCGAGCGAGACGATGACGACGAGTGCGAGCAACTTGGCGCTCGCGAGTAGGTTGCGGGCGTTGCGGCGCGTGTCGGCAGCCAAGAGATGCTCGGAGCGGGTGAGCTGATGCCTGCCGGCCATGATGACGTCGTTAAGGGAGAAAAAGCCGCCGTCGTCGAGCGACTGGGAATGATCCTGCGCCTCGTTAGCGCTTTCGGGTTTGTCGGTAAAAGCCATACGTTCCTCTTCTTGATTGCAACACGAGCATTATAGAACGTGCCAAACGTGACAAACCGGCTGGTTGGTTTTGGTTCTGTTTCGCCGTCCGTTACCGACAGGTGTATTCGTGGGCACGGGCCGTGTCGCCGTCGTGCGGCGGGGGATTATACTGAGATAAACATAAAGAATCGGCGCCCGTGATGTGCGCCGTTGCATGCTAGAGGTGTATATGGCAGAGAAACTCATTCCGTTGGAGGACGCACAGGCGATCGTCTTGTCGCACGTGAATCGCACCGAAGTTGTCGAGATTCCCGTGTGGCAGGCTGCCGGTCTTCCCTTGGCAGAGGACGCGGTGGCCGATATCGACATCTCGCCGTTTGCTAACAGCGCTATGGACGGATATGCCGTGCGCTCGGCGGATTTGGCGCAGGGATCTGGCGAGGCGCCGGTGACGCTCGACGTTATCGGACACGAGGCCGCGGGCCATGTGTTTGAGGGCACAATTGGCGCGGGCGAGACGGTCCGCATCATGACGGGCGCACCGGTACCCGAAGGTGCCGATGCCGTGGTGAAGTATGAGATCGTCGATGTGCTCGTCGGTGACGGCAACGAGGGTTCGCGTGTGAGGTTCTCGGCGCCTGCCAAGGTAGGGGAGAACGTTCGCTCTGCCGCCGAGGAGGCCCATGCCGGCGATGTTGTGATGCACGCCGGCGAGGTCGTGGCTCCGGCGGGCGCCGGCTTGTTGGCGAGCGCCGGGTATGCGAGCGTGAAGGTCCATGCCGCTCCGCGCGTGGGCATTATCTCGCTGGGCACGGAGCTGGTCGCGCCGAGCGAGCTGCCGGCACGCGGGCAGATTCGCGATTCCAATTCCTCGGCGTTAATGGCCGAGGTGCTCGATGCTGGGGCCGACCCAGTGTTCTACGGCATTGCGCCCGACGACGAGCGGGCGATTGCCGAGCTGGTGCACCGCGCCGCGCAAGAGTGCGATTTTGTCATTACGAGCGGTGGCGCCTCGGCTGGCGACTATGACTACGTGACGGCGCTGGTTCGGCGCGAGGGCGAGGTGCTGTTCGATCGCATTTCGTTGCGTCCCGGCAAAGCCATTACGTTTGGCCTGCTCGGCGGCAAGCCCAATCTGGGGCTTTCGGGCAACCCCGCGGCGGCATACGTGGGCTTTGAGATGCTCGCCCGCCCGGCGATTCGCAAGATGCGCGGCTTTGCCGAGGGTGCGCGTCCCGTGCAGCAGGCGGTTCTTACCCACGGCGTGAAGAAGCGACAGGACCGACGCTTCTATGATCGCGCCACGGTTGCGCGCGATACGCAGACGGGTGAGCTTACGGTCACCGAGGCGCACAGCCAGAACTCGGCGCTGCTCGGAACCATGCAGCGTGCGAACTGCCTGTTGCGCATCAACGAGGGTCCGTGCGATCTTGAGCCGGGCGACGTCGTGGATGTCGTCCGTGTCGATCTGCCCGAGGGCGCCGTGCTGTAGGAGGAATGCTATGGAGTTGAAGATTTCGATCGTGACGTGCTCGGATACGCGCGATCTTGCCCAGGACGAAGCAGGCGCTGTGCTCGAGGAGCTCATCGCGGCGCAGGGCTGGATGGTTGCCTCGCATACGGTGGTGCATGACGATGTTGACGAGATCGGTGCTGCCATTGTGGCTGCGGCCGACGATTGCCAGGCCAACGTGGTCATCACCTGCGGCGGCACGGGGCTTTCGATGCGCGACGTGACGCCCGAGGCGACGCGTGCCGTCTGCGACCGCGATGTGCCGGGTATTGCCGAGGCGATCTGTGCATACTCTATGACCAAGACGCGCCGTGCCATGCTTTCGCGCGCCGTGTGCATGCAGCGTGGGGCTGCGCTTGTCATCAACTTTCCGGGATCCACGAAGGCGGCTCGCGAAAGCTGGGAGGCCGTGAGCGACCAGCTGGAGCACGCGGCCCACATGACGGCGGGCGGTGGACACGCTCGCTAAACTGCTTGCCTGTAGCGGAGTGACCTTATGGGTCGCTCCGCTTTTTTAAGCGGCGACAACGCGAGCGTCTTGCGGCTATCGGTATAAGAAATTATCAAACGATAATTTCTTATCACAAGCATTATTCGCGCTAAAGTATAATTCAATTACAGGATAAAGCCCGCGGCGGGGTGCCCGGGCGTAGCGCTCGAAAGGGTTGAACATGTTCGATATGGTTTCTCGCCGCGGATTCGTCTCGCTTTCTGCTGTCGCCGCTGCCGGCCTTGGCCTTGCTGGCTGCTCGGGCAACAAGACGTCTGAGCCGGCCGGCTCCGATGCGGGTTCTGCCAAGACTTCTTTCAAGAAGGCCGTCGGGCTGCAGGTGTTCGCCGCCAACTCGCTCGAGAAGGCTCTGCCCGAGGTTCAGAAGCTCTACACCGAGCAGACGGGTACCACCTTTGCCGACACGCAGTTTAAGGCGTCCGGCGACCTTGTCGAGCAGATGCGCGCCGGCGCCGCGGTTGACGTGCTCATCACGGCCTCCAAGGGCACTATGGACGACGCCGAGGCCGCCGAGCTCGTCGACGCCGACACGCGTGAGGACATGTTCGTCAACGACCTCGTGATTATTCGTGCCGAGGGCTCCGACACCAAGGTCGAGGCCATCGCCGACGTCGCGAACCTGGACGGCAAGATTGCCGTCGGCGACGCTAAGACCGTTCCCGCCGGCAAGTATGCCAACCAAGCGCTGGCTTCTGTTGGGCTCTACACCGGTACCGAGGGCGACGACGGCGAGTATGCACCCGAGCTCGCCGACAAGGTGGCCCTGGCCGACAAGGTCGGCACCGCCGCAGCTTACGTCTCTACGGGCGACTGCGTGGCCGGCTTTGTCTACAGCTCCGACATCTTCCGCTACGACGGCATCGAGGAGGCCTTCGTGTGCCCCGAGGATTCGCACAAGCCCATCGTGTATCCGGGTGCCGTTGCCGAGAGCTCCGAGCACGCCGACGAGGCCAAGGCGTTCATCGACTTCTGTCTGACCAACAAGAAGGCGCAGAAGATTTGGGCTAAGTACGGATTTGAGCTTTCCGCGTAGTGCGGCTTGGAGCGATAATCCCATCGTTTTGTCTTTTGCCCTGTCCTCGTCTTTCCTTGGAGCGTTTCGTGCGTAATAGATTTCGCATTCTTGTCGCCTGTGCTTTGACGCTCGCGCTTTGCTGGGTGCCGGGATGGGCGTTTGCCGGTGGTACTGAGGGCGGGGCCCAGGTTGCCGTGACCGCCAAGGGGCTTTCTTATGGGCTCGATGGTTTTGAACGGTTAGCCAAGGGGACCGCCCGTGTCATGGAGGGCCAGCCCGAGGGCTATCGGTTTCCCGTTGAAGGGGACACGGACCTCATAGTGGCGCCTGCTGCCGATCGCGTTGTGGTGTGGGTATCGCCCAAGGCGGTCGAGAAGTATGGATTGGATCCGCAGGACAACGAGTGCGCATCGGGTCTCAAGGCTCTCGTCTGCGAGCTTGACGGCGCAAACTGCATGGGAGGCGCACGGCTGGAAGACATGGATCTTCCTTGGTATGCCACGACGGAAGCGGCGTTTAATGTCGGTGGGTATACCTATGCCTTTGATGAGCGCGGTGCGAATGGGGACCGCTATGTGGTCATCGCATCAGCCTCGGGTGATGCCAAGGGCGGCGCGCGTTGGCTTGATAGCGCTCAAATCGTGGAAGCATCATCCGTTGTGATGCAAGATGAACAGGAGCCCTTGGCGTCCCTTGTCGCCTTTTTGACCGGCATCGACTATCGCCCGCTTTGGGTGTCTATCAAAACGAGTGGCCTTGCCCTGGTGATTGCCTTTGCGCTGGGCCTGTTTGCCGCATGGAAGACTATGGGCACGACGAGCCGCGTGAAGGGCCTGCTCGACTCGGCCTTTACCATCCCCATGGTGCTGCCTCCCACGGTGTGCGGCTTTCTGCTCCTCATGCTGTTTGGCCGCTCGACCGGGGTTGGCCAGTGGCTTATCGCGCACGGCATCTCGATCGTCTTTACCTGGCCAGCGGCGGTGATATCTGCCGTGGTGGTGTCGTTTCCCCTGGTCTACCGTACGGCGCTCGGCGCCTTTGAGAGCCTGGACACGCAGATGCTCGACGCCGCGCGAACCCTGGGGTGGTCCGAGCGCCGTATCTTTGCCAAGCTTATGATGCCACTCGGCTGGCCCTCGATCGCCGCCGGTACGGTGCTCGCCTTTGCCCGTGCGATGGGTGAGTTCGGTTGCACCCTCTTCTTTGCGGGTAACTATGCCGGTATTACGCAGACCATCCCCATCGCTATCTACTTTGAGTGGATGGGTGGCAACATCTCAGTTGCCCTCTTTTGGGTTGTCGTCGTGATTGCGTTTAGTTTCCTGGTCATCCTGTTTATCAACATGTACACCGCGCATTCGCAAAAGTATCGCGAGCGGGGCCTTTCCCGTGCGGAGCGCAAGCGGGCCAAAGAACTCGCCGATACGGCCGATTCGCTCGACCCGGTGGGCGGCGATGCCCTGCGTATCGATCGCGAGGCGCTGGCCGAGCTCATGCGCGATGATGCCACTCTGCAGGGAGGTCGATAGGCCATGTCGATCGTTCTGGATATCAAAAAGCGCTATCCCGGGTTTACGCTCGATATGCAGCTTGAGGCTGGAGAGGAGCGCGTGGCGCTGCTGGGCGCCTCGGGGTGCGGCAAGAGCTGTACGCTACGCTGCATTGCCGGTGTGGAGACGCCCGACGAGGGCAAGATCGTCGTCAACGGCGTGACCTTTTTTGATTCGGCGGCGGGCATCAACCTATCGCCCCAGGAGCGTAAATGCGCCCTGCTGTTCCAAAACTATCAGCTGTTTCCCAATATGACGGTGGCCGATAACGTGTGCGCCGGCGTACAGGATGCGGGTGACGTCGCTGCACGCAAAAAGCTCGCCGAGCGCTATCTGGGCATTTTTGGTCTGGCCGATTTTGCCGACCGCTATCCCGCACGCCTCTCGGGTGGTCAGCAGCAGCGCGTGGCGCTTGCGCGCATGGTGGCGGCACACCCGGGCATTTTTATGTTCGACGAGCCCATGAGCGCGCTCGATGCCTACCTTAAGAGCGCGCTCGAGCAGAACATGCTCGACCTGTTCGACGTGTGCAACCGCACCGTGCTCTACGTGAGCCACGATATCGACGAAGCGTGTCGCCTGTGCCAGCGCATTTGCGTGATGCATAACGGGCATGTGGAGGAGATCGGCTCCGTCGAAGATGTGGTCCGCCGGCCGCAAACCTTGGCCGCGCTGCGCTTGACGGGCTGCAAGAACACAAGCCGGGCGTGCAAGATCGGCGACGAAGAAGTTGAGGCTCTCGACTGGGGCATGACCTTTAATGTGGGTCGCGAGGTTCCTGATGATGTGGCGTACCTGGGGATTCGCGCAAGTTACTTCCATGTTGACAACCGTGCCGAGCGGGGTCGTAACAGCTACGACTTACACGTGGCCCGGGTGAGCGATTCGCGCTTTGAGCGGCTGGTGCTGTTGGACGTGCCACGTGTCGATGCACCCACGCGTCTGCAGTGGAAGGTCAACAAGGTGAGCGTGGCTTCCGACGAGCTGCCGCAGGCCGACGAGACCCTGCGCATGCACTTCGATGCCAAGAGAATTCATCTGGTTTGTCGATAAATGTGACAAGGGGACAGTCCCTTTGTCCCTTCTGCTGCGTCGCGTAGGGGTTGCGATACGCCGTCCGCTCGCGGCGCCACCATGCGTATACTGGGAGGAAAAGATTGACCTATGAGAGGAGGGATCGATGGCTGACGATTTCATCAAGCTCACGCAGATGACCGCTGCCTCTGGTTGAGCCGCTAAGTTGGCTCCTGGAGCCCTCGCCCAGGTCCTGGGCGACTTACCCAATGTGCATAACGACAACCTGCTCGTGGGGTTCGATACCTCCGACGATGCGAGCGTCTTTCGCGTTGGCGACAACTTGGGCCTCGTGCAGTCCATCGACTT
>CAJJPN010000092.1:0-8148 GCA_905193635.1 Coriobacteriaceae bacterium | reverse complement strand
GCCTCACCCTCAAGACCCCACAGGCCGGCGAGCGCGATGATCTCGGAGGCGTTGCCGCGCACGATGGCGGGCTTGTACTGCTTGAGTTCGTTTACCAACTGGGTGCGCAGGCTACCGATGCCCAGGCCAACCGGATCGAGCACCCAGGGCTTGCCGGCGTCGTGTGCCGCCTTGGCCGCGCGGGGAATCGTCTGCTCGTAGATGGGGAAGAGCGTACCCATATTGAGATAGATGGCGCCGCCGCCGGCAACGAGTGCCTCGCCCTCGTCGGGCAGATAGACCATGGCGGCCGATCCGCCCACGGCGAGCTGTGCGTTGGCGACAAAGTCAATCGTCACCGTGTTGGTGATGGAGCCTGCCATCGGATTGGTGGCGTGAATCTCCTCCACGGCCTTGATCACGTTTTGCTTAAGCTGTTCCGAATCGATCACTGCACATGCCTCCTTGGCATAGAAAAGGGGCGCTGTGCATAGACAGCGCCCCTAAAAAGGCGGCATGCTCCCTACGCCAGCATTAACTGACAGGTTCAAAGGATTGGGCCCCATGCCCTCTCAGCCTTGTGGTTTGCACCGCCGGCACTCCCGCATCGAATCTGTTGTTCCCTATACTAGCGCACCTGCCAAAAAGGGACAGGTTTATTTTGGCAGGTAACAACTGGGGCTTTGCGTTTTCCCAGATAAAACCTGCCAAAATAAACCTGTCTCTTTTTGGCAGGTCGGTACAATAGACGGGATTAAGAATGACCGAGGGGGCCTTATGATTAAACTTGTGCTGACCGATATGGACGATACGCTGATTCCAGCCGGGCATGACGGCGCCAGCGACTACGCCATCGAGGGCATTCATGCCATGCAGGCGGCGGGTCTGCACTTTGGCCCGGTTTCGGGTCGCCAGCCCTCCGCGATGGGCTGGATGTTCCGCAATCGCGCCGAGTGCTTCTCGACCGGCGCGTTTTGCAACGGCCAGGTCATGTTTGTGGACGGCGAGGTGGTAGCCTCGCATGCGACCGATAACGCCGCCCTTATGCGCTTGGCTGACTACTTGGAGCAAGAGACCGACGATACGTATCTGAAGGTCTACAGCCTGGGCGATGACTTTTGGGGCAACGATGCCTATTGTGTAACGAGCGACCCCGAGCGTGTGCGCCGCGCCATGGAGTCGGGCGGCAACGCATGGCTCAAGGGCGAAGAGGCCCCGTGCCGTCCTGTCGTCGATGACGCACCAGTGTTCAAGGCGAATATCTGGAGTGCTCGTTCGCGTGAGGAGCTCGCGGAGCTACGCGAGCGCGTTGCCGCCGAGGTGCCGGAACTCTCGCTCGTGTTTCCCAACAATCGTGTGCGCCTGTTCGACATTCTTCCAGCAGGTTGGGACAAGGGTTGCGCTGCGCTGGAGCTGGCGCGCGCTTTGGACCTGACGTCCGACGAGGTGGCCGTATTTGGCGATTCCGATAACGACCTGCCCATGATCGGTGCCGTCCCCAACTCCGTTGCAGTCGCCAATGCCAACGAGGCCGTCACGGCTGCCGCGCGCTGGCATATCGGCGCTGCGGCAGACGATGCGGTTGCCGGGGCTCTGCATCAGATTGCCGCCTGCGCCGCGACGGGGGAGATGCCGTCGTTTATGCGTCAGATGAGCACGACGGGTTTCGACGTCACGAACGTCTAGGGAGAAAGCCATGAAGCTTCAGCAGCTCAGATATGTCGTCAAAGTTGCCGAATGCGGCAGCATCACCGAGGCCTCGCGCCGGCTCTTTGTGTCGCAGCCTTCGATCACCGCATCGATTCGCGATCTCGAAAACGAGATGGGTGTGCATATCTTTGAGCGCACCAACAAGGGTGTCATTGTGTCCGAGGAGGGCGAGACCTTCTTGGGTTACGCGCGCCAGGTGCTCGACCAGGCCGACCTGCTCGAGGACAAGTACAAAGGAGCATCCGAACAGGTGCCGCATTTTAGCGTAAGCTGTCAGCACTATTCCTTTGCCGTCAACGCGTTTGTCGACGTGATCCGCGAGTTCGATGCCGCGCGCTACGACTTTACCTTGCGCGAGGAGCAGACCCACGAGATTATCGAGGATGTCGCGCATATGAAAAGCGAACTGGGCATCCTGTACTTATCCGAGCATAACCGCGAGGTCATCGAGCGCATGCTGGTGGCCAACGAGCTCGTGTTCGAAGGACTCTTCTGCGCCACGCCGCATGTCTTCGTCTGCGCCGACCATCCGCTGGCGGACCGCTCCAGCGTGACGCTCGAGGACTTGGAAGACTACCCGTTTTTGTCCTACGAGCAGGGCAGCTATAACTCGTTTTACTATTCCGAGGAACTGACCTCGACGTTTGAGCGCCACAAGAATATCCGCGTGCGCGACCGCGCGACGTTGTTCAACCTGGCCATGGGCCTCAACGGCTACACGGTATGTTCGGGCGTGATCAGCCACGAGCTCAACGGCCCCGGCATTATCTCGATTCCGCTCGACGTGGACGAGTACATGGAGATTGGCATCATCACACGCAAGAACACGACGCTCACGCGCTACGGTCGGGCCTATATCGACGCGATTCGTCAGCATATCTAGGGTGCTGTGCTCCGCACGGTTCAAGTCTCTTTATGGCAGTCCAGACTGATATAGGAAGCATCTATATCAAACTGTTATAAACGTATATTTTACGATGGTCATATGAGCGCTCATACTCTGTCCCAGTAAAGCAACCAATGCAAAGGGAGATATCTATGAGCACTTCGATTCAACCGAACGCGCCGTTTCGCGCCGATATCGTCGGCAGCTTTCTTCGTCCGCAGGCTGTAAAGGACGCCCGTGCCGCCTATGTCGCGGGTAAACTCGACGCTTCCGGCCTTAAGGCCGTCGAGGACGATGCCATTCGCGATTTGGTGGCCAAGCAGAAGGCCGCCGGCCTGCAGGCGATCACCGATGGCGAGTTCCGCCGCAGCTACTGGCACCTCGATTTTATGTGGGGCCTTAACGGCATTGAGCGCCGCGCCTCGCGCACGGGCTACATGTTCCACGATGAGGAGACTACCGCCGACACCGCCGTGGTTACCGGTTCCATTAGCGGCGAGAACCACCCGTTCGTCGAGCATTTTAAGTTCGTCAAGGCGCTTGAGGGAGAGGGCCAGGTCGCACGGCAAACCATTCCGGCGCCGATCCAGACGTTCTCCGAAGTCACGCTCGACCGCTGCGACGGCCAGCAGGAGAGTCTACGCGCCGTCTACAAGACCGACGAAGAGCTCGCCGATGCCATTGCCGCAGCATACCGCACCGTGATTGCCGACTTGTATGCCGCGGGCTGCCGCAACATCCAATTTGATGACTGCACCTGGGGCATCTATTGCGATACCGACTTTGTGTCCAAGACTGGCATGAGCCCGGTTGACCTGCAAAAGGTGTCCGAGCTGGGCGTGGCACTCAACAATGCCGCCATCGCGGGCAAGCCTGACGCTTTGGTCATCAACACGCACGTGTGCCGCGGCAACTATCATTCCACCTATGCTTTTGAGGGCGGCTACGACCCCATCGCGCCGTACCTGTTCGCACATGAGAACGTCGATGCGTTCTATCTGGAGTTCGACACACCCCGCGCCGGCGGTTTTGAGCCGCTCAGCTACGTTGTCCCGGGCAAGAAGGTCGTGCTGGGCTTGGTGACCACCAAGGCCGCAGAGCTCGAGAACGAGGATGTTATCGTCGAGCGCATCCGCGAAGCCGCAAAGTACGTGCCGCTCGAGAACCTGTATCTGTCGCCCCAGTGCGGCTTTGCCAGCTGCGAGATTGGCAACAAACTGACCGAGGACGAACAGTGGGCAAAGATCGCGCTGGTCAAGCGCGTTGCCGAGCGCGTTTGGAAATAGCGGTAACGTTTGCAGGTGACGGCGCGTGCGAGACATGGTGCATCGCGTACAATGGTTCGGATCGTATCGTTCGGGCAGGTTATCCGATATGCCCGATCGCCCTTCCATTCGAAAGGACATCCATGTCCCAGTCTTCGACGCCCGCCGTCACCGATGCCATCTACGACGCATCGTCGCTCGGCCGCCCGCGCATGTTTTTGCTCGGCCTACAGCACCTGTTTGCCATGTTTGGTGCCACGGTGCTGGTGCCCGTGCTCACCGGTCTCTCGGTTTCGGCAACGCTTTTGTTTGCCGGCTTGGGCACGCTGCTGTTCCACTTCCTGTCGCGCGGTAAGGTGCCGGCATTTTTGGGCTCATCGTTTGCCTTTATTGCCGGTTATGCCGCCATCGCGCCCAACTGCGAGGCCGAGCTTTTGCCCTACGCCTGCCTGGGCGTTGCCTGCGCCGGTCTACTCTATCCGGTACTTGCGGCACTCTTCCGCGCGTTTGGCGCCAAGCGCGTCATGCGCTTCTTCCCGCCGGTGGTGACCGGTCCCATCGTCATTTCCATCGGCTTGATTCTGGCGAGCTCCGCTATTGCCAACTGCCAGACCAACTGGCTTGTGGCTGTTATTGCCGTTGCCGTTATCGTGATCTGCAACATTTGGGGTCGCGGCATGGTTAAGATCGTGCCGATCCTGCTGGGCGTCGTGGTGAGCTATGCCGTTGCCGCCGCGTTGGGTGAGGTCGATTTTTCGGGCGTTGCCGCCGCGCCGTGGGTCGGTCTTCCCATCGTGTGGGACAACACCGTGTTTGCACTCTTTGGGCCGCAGTTCGATAGCGGCCTTGCCACGACCGCCATCATCACCATCATGCCGTTGGCCTTTGCAACCATGATCGAGCATATCGGTGATATCTCCGCTATTGGCTCCACCTGCGAGCGTAACTACATTGCCGATCCCGGCCTGCATCGCACGCTGCTCGGCGATGGTCTCGCCACGATCCTGGCTTCGCTCTTTGGCGCTCCGGCCAACACCACGTATGGCGAGAACACCGGCGTGCTCGCTCTGACGCGCGTGTTCGACCCGCGCGTGATTCGCATTGCCGCGTGCTGCGCCATCGTGCTTTCCTTCTGCCCCAAGTTCGCTGCCGTGATCGCCGCCATGCCGCCATGCGTTATCGGCGGCGTGTCGCTCGTACTCTACGGCATGATCAGTGCCGTAGGCGTGCGCAACCTCATTGAGAACCAGGTCGATTTCCAGAACAACCGCAACGTGCTGGTGGCCGCTCTTGTGCTCGTGCTTTCGCTCGGCATCGCGTACAGCACCGCCGGCGCCATCGTGTTGGAGCTGGGCGGCGTGACGATTTCGCTTTCGGGTCTTGCCGTGGGTTCGCTGGTGGGTATCGTGCTCAATGCGATTCTGCCGGGTAATGACTTTGAGTTTGATGTCTCGGAACTCGAAGGGTCTGCCGAATAGCAGCTGTGTCCAACTCAGTTAAAAAGCCGGCCATGCGTCCGATGCGCATGGCCGGCTTTTTAGTGCGCAAGAACCCAGTGGATGCCACGCGCCATGCGCAGGTCGGTTTGGGCAAAGTGGTTGCCGGGGTTGAGTTCCAGTGTTGTGAGGATGCCGCGCTCAACGAGCAACGTTTCCATTGCGCGCGTGTCGTCAAGTACGTGCCGCATCATGCGGTTGGGCGTCTTGGTTTCCTTTTTGCCGAGTGACAGATAGACGGCCTGCGGGTTGCCGGCAAAAGGGGTCGTGCTGGCGCGATCGACAAAGTCGGGAAACCACAACGACCCCGATGCGCTTGCGGCGCGGCTAAAGGCGTCGGTTTGCCAGAGGGCCCAAAGCGAAAAGAGACCCGCCAGCGAATAACCGGCAATGCCACGCCAAGCAGGTGGCTGTGGGAGCGATAATTCGACCTTTGGGATTATCCGGTTCAGTAACTCATCAAGAAAACCGGCAGCTTGGCCGCCGAAAGGCTCGGCATCGCGCACGGTCCCGTCGCATTCCCAGGGACTCAGCTCGCGATTCCAATCGAGCCCGCCAATGGCGACAAGGGTGAACGGTGGACAGCCGAGCTCTCGGCAGCGTTCATAAACCTCCGTGCCGTCGCCCATGACCACGGGAAGATAGATGACTGGTGCGCTTTCGGCATGCTGTGCATGAACGGTTATCTGCTTTTGATGCGCTTCCATGACGGGCTTCTCTCGGCGTTGTGATATCGACGGCCCCCATTGTCGCACGCCGGCTCATGCAGGTTGGGCTAGACCAAAGACAATCTCGTGCATACCCTGCGGACGCATATGGAAAACGCCACCGCCGGAGGGGAGCTCGGCGGTGGCGTTGTTAAACGGTGCTGGGACTCGGAGCCTTCGCGGGAGCTGCCATGTGCGCAGAGGCGTCTAAGAGCGCTTGCGGCTCGCCATGGTGCCTGCGGCGATAGCGGCTGTTCCCGCAAGGACGGTTGCCACGATGGCCGCACCCGAGGTGTCGCCGGTTGCCGCGAGCACGCCGGTAGTCTTGGCTTTCGTGATTGAAGCCGCAACGGCCTTGGTCGGCTTTGAGCCCTCAGGCTTGGGGTTCTGCTTGGACTCCGCGGGCTTGCTTTCTGCGGGCTTGGTCTCGTCGGGCTTGGGGTCTTCCGGCTTGGCTACCTCGGGAGGTGCGATGACCATGCTCTTGGCGACAGCTTCGTTATAGGGGGAGTCGATCACAGCGTCGCCCGTGCCGATGGCTTGGCCTGCCTCGTAGATGCCGTCACGGAGCTTGCGATAGTCAATGACCTTGCCGCCTTCGGGCGTCTGGATGGCGGCGTTCTCAATCTTGATGGTGCCGATTGCCTTGCCGTCAGCGCTCATGGCACGGGCAAAGATTGCCGCTGTATCTCCTTCGGCCGTTACCTTGCTGCGGATGATCGAGATGACTGCGGGTGTGACGCCCTCGCTGGTCTGGGCGATGATGCCGATGTTCTCGCCTTGGGGCTCGGGGCTCGTCTCGCCATCTTGGTTTTCGCTGTAGGGGATGGGGCCGTCGCCGTTCTCGACATAGCGGGCTATGGCCTTGACAACGGAGTCGCTGATGTAGATGTGGCCACCCTCCTCGTTGGGTCGATCGCTTCTGGTGGAGAATGCAGCCGAAACCTCGCCTTCCGCAAACGCGTCCACGGTGGAGCCGTTCTTGACGACGATATCGTCTGGGTAGGTGAAGAGGGCAATGGCGCTACCGTATCTGCCTTTACTTGCGCGGACTGTCACGTTTGCATGATCGAGGGTGATGCCCTTGTGGGCATAGACGCCATATTCAACACCGTTTACGTTGAGGGAGGCGTTTGTGGCTGCGAGGCTGCCCTTGGCCTCGACGGCAGCGTCTTTCTCGGAGCTTGCCTTGACCTGGCTGCCGTCCGAGATGTTGATATTGCCGCCGCTCCAAAGGGCCTCACCATCAGCTGAGCTTGCCTCGACCGTCCCGCCACCCTTGATGGTGAGGTTCTTGTCGGTTCCAATACCCTTGTCCTCGGTAGCCCTGGCGGTGACGGCTCCGCTGTCGTCAATCGTGATATTACCGTTTGCCCTGATGCCATCCGATGCACCCGTGGCGTTGACGTTGCCCGAACCTTTGATAGCGAGATCACCCCCGGCATTTATGGCGTCAAACCCAGTGCTCGTGGCGTTGACGGATCCGGCTCCGTCGATGTTGATATTACCCGTGGAGAGGATAGCGTCCTCAGTAGATGTCACGCTGAGCGTGCTGCCCGCGTCGCCTTGGATATTGAGCTCGGCGTTCTCGTTAGTGCCATGAGAAACGTTGATGCCTTCGATCCATTCGGCAGTGACGATGTTGGTCCCCGAGTAATTCACGTTGAGCTTGCCTGCGGCCTGGATCTCGCCGCCGTTATAGTTGTTGAGCTTCAAGTCGTCGGCGCCGTCCCACGACCAGGTACCGGCCTCGTCGCTCGCCGCGGTGTTGTACTTGTTGCCGCCGACCTTGACCCATTCCGCCGCGAGCGAGACGCTCGGCATGAGCAGCGAGCTCACCGTGAGCGCGCACACGGCGCCTACGACGATGCGGCGCGTCACGCGGCGCCAGCTGCCGTGCGCGAGTCCTATGCGACGGCGAACGTCGGGTTCGGCAACATGGGTTCCGGCGGTAGTGTCATTGCGTTTGGGGGTCGTGAACAAGGCTGCCATGGTTGCTCCCGTTCTCATAGGGCCTATACGGCTAGATTCAGCGTATCTGCTGGATGTTGCCGGCGGTAGTGCCGTTTGGAGGGCAAAATGTCCAAAACTTGGGAGGCAATACA
>CAJJPN010000091.1:0-8315 GCA_905193635.1 Coriobacteriaceae bacterium | reverse complement strand
ACTGCGTCATGGTGAGCGGCGTGCCCAGCAGGAACAGGCGCTTGATGATGTCGTTGGCCGGAACGTCAAGTGCCTCGGCGAGTTCCTGGACGGTAACGCCCTGGGAGACCTTGATGGCGTCGAGCTCCTCGGGGTTCACGCCCTGGGCCAACGCCTCCTCTATCTTGCGCTCCTCCTGAGCCTTGGCAGCCTCGCGCTCGCGCTTCTCCTTGCGCTTCTTGCGGCGACCGGTGGACTCGCGAGAGGCCTCCTCGACGGCAGCACGAGCCTCCTCGAGTACCTTCTCGCGGCTGTACTCCTCGGCCTCGCGAGCCATGCGGCTATAGTGGTCCTCTTCGTTGTTGTGACCGCCCTTGCGCTTCTTGCCCTTGCCCTGCTTATCGGGGTTGGGGAAGTCCATGCCGGCAGCGACGTTGTTGCTGGCGTTGGTGCGATGGCTGTGCGGACGGCTCTCGGAAGCGTTGCGCTCGGAGTTGTTGTCGGAAGCGTTGCGATCGTTACGACGGCCACCGCGGCGGTCGTTGTTGCCGCCACGACGGTTACCGCGCTCGGCGGCGCGCTCGGCCTTGGCCTTGTCCTCGGCGTCCTTCTTCTCCTTGAGCACGGTCTCCTGTGCGGCAATCTGGTCGAGCAGCGAACGGAAGCGCGAACCGGAGTCGGAAGCGGGAACGGCGCGGCGCTGGGCCTCGCGGGCAGCCTCCTCCTTCTCGCGGGCAAGGCGCTCCTGCTCGGCCTTCTTCTTGGCCTCGGCCTCGGCGCGGGCGGCCTCCTCGGCAGCCTGGGCTGCGGCAAACTGGCGGCGTTCCTCCTCACGTGCCTTCTCGGCAGCGATGCGCTCGCGCTCGGCCTCGGCGGCGCGAGCGGCCTCCTCGGCGGCAGCTGCCTGCTCCTCGGCCTGCTTGGCGGCCTCGACTTCCTGAGCGCGGGCCTCAATCACCGAGGCGAGCTGCTTGCGGACCATGGCGACATAGGCGTCCTCCAAGGTGGAGGAAGCGGACTTAGCGGGAATCTTCATATCGGCGAGATGACCCATCAGTTCCTTGGAGGTCATGCCGAACTCTTTGGCCAGGGTGGACACACGGACTTTTGCCATATGACTTCACCTACCCTTTCTGGCACCTTGGGTGCCTAGAGACTGAACGAGCGTGGGAGATGCGCCGGGACCTGCCCGGCGCGACCGCGCGCTAGATCAGGTCCTCCGCATCATCGAAGGCGTCGGTGTCGTGGACACCGCAGAAACGGGAGCCGGGACGAGCCTGGTTGCGGCACTGGATGCCGTCCTCGGACACATACTCGCAGCGACGGACGTCCTCGTCCTCCTCGTCACCGATCAGGTCGGCGGCGGGCTCCTCGTGAACGGGAACGTTCTTGAGGATGTCGGCGGCAAGCGTCTCGGACTTGATGTCAATGTGCCAGCCGGTCAGGCGCGCAGCGAGGCGGGCGTTCTGGCCCTCCTTGCCGATGGCGAGGGACAGCTGGTCATCGGGCACGATGACGCCGGCGTAGGCCTTCTCCTCGTCGATGAGGACGCGGGTGACCTTGGCAGGCGACAGGGCGTTGGCAACGTAGACGGCAGGATCGGCATCCCACAGGATGACGTCGACGCGCTCGCCACGGAGCTCGCCCACGACAGCGCGAACACGGCTGCCCTTGGGGCCGACGCAGGCGCCCACGGGATCCAGACGGTCGTCGAGGGAGTGGACGGCGACCTTGGAACGCTGGCCGGGCTCGCGGGCG
The DNA here is from genome assembly GCA_905193635.1 of Coriobacteriaceae bacterium. Classification (GTDB taxonomy): domain Bacteria; phylum Actinomycetota; class Coriobacteriia; order Coriobacteriales; family Coriobacteriaceae; genus Collinsella. The sequence goes on along the minus strand of CAJJPN010000091.1, from coordinate 6,578 downwards.
ATCGACTTGATCTGGACGGTGCCCTCATAGATCTCGGGCACCTCCTGCTCAAACAGACGACGCATGAGCTCGGGGTGGGTACGGGAGATGACAATCGGCGGACGGCTGTGCTCGCCACGAACCGGCTGCAGGTTGGAGTTGGGGTCGCGAACGTCGATGATCACGGCCTTGATGTGCTGATTGTGCAGGTAGCGCTCGCCCATCGGACGCTCGTTGCGCTCGTTCTCGTAACGACGCTGATCGAAGTGCGGCAGCTCGGCCTCGACGCCTTCGCGAATCTTGACAATCGTGAAGTCGGGCGTGGACTGCAGCACGGTACCGCTGATGAGGTCACCGATGCGGCCGGAGAACTCCTCGTAGATCTGCTCGCGGGCGGAGTTGCGCACGATGGCGTTGATCTCGGCCTTGGCGTGCTGGGCAGCGATGCGGCTCGTGTTCTTGGGGGTGACGTCGATCTCCTCGAACTCGGTGAAGTTGCCCTCCTCGTCCATGGAATCGTCGATCGGCTCCAGGCGGTAGACGTAGATCTTGCCGGTGGTGCGGTCGATGGTCACCTTGGCGCCCCACTCAAGATGCAGGATCTCGGCATAGCTCTTGGCGAGCGACTGCTCCAGGCGGTCGATCAGGTAGAGCTGGTCGATGTGCTTCTCCTGGCAAAGCTCCATCAGGGCGGACATCATGTCGGATGCTGCCATCTTACTTTCCTTCCTTCGCGGGCTTGAAGTCGTAGGTGGGCTTCAACTTGCACTTTTTAACATCAGAGAAATCGAGGGTGACGGACTCGCCGTCCTCGAGCTCGAGGGTCACGTCGGTCTCGGTCGAAGCGGCAATCTTGCCGGCGTACTTGCGACGGCCCTCGGTGGCGGTGGAGGTGAGCTCACAGTTCTCGCCCGCAAAGCGGGCAAAGTCGCACGGGCGGCGCAGCGGGCGCGCCATACCCGGGCTCGACACCTCGAGCGTATAGCTCGAAGAGATGGGGTCGAGCTCCTCAATCACATCGCCGACCCACTTGGTGTTGGCCGTGACGTCATTGAGCGACAGGCTCTGACCCTCGGCACCCTCGATACGCACACGCACGCAGGGGGCCTTGGTGGCACCCACGAGCTCGACGTCAACGATGTCGACATCGTGCTGGGGAGCAACGGCCTCGAGCGCGTCGATGATCGCCTGCTCGGTCTTGGTCTTGACCATTGCGGCACCTCCATCCATACAAAAAAGAAGCGGGGCCGAAACCCCACTTCTTTCAATTACAACTTCATTTGCAAGCAAACTATACCAATAGCTGCGAAAACGTGCAAGCACAGTACGAATCTGCAGGTCAGCGTGCGCACAGCTTCTCCACAAGAATAGGACAATTGACCGCGGGCGCCGCGAGCAGACAAAACAAAACGAGGGGCGATCCAGCCGGATCGTCCCTCGTCTTTTACACGCCGGCTATACGTGCGGCGTTTACTTAACCACTAGGTTGACCAGCTTGCCGGGTACGCAGATGGCCTTGACAACGGTCTTACCCTCGGTCCACTTGGCGACGGCGGCCTCGGCGGCAGCCTGCATCTCCTCGTTGGAGGCGTCGCGGGCGACGTCGATGCGGCCACGGACCTTGCCGAGATCTGCACCGTGTCCTCGATGGACTCGGCCAAGTCGAACTCGGGCCAGGCGGCGATGTAGGCATTGCCCTCGCAGCCGAGCGCCTCATGCCACAGCTCGTCGGCCCAGAACGGGCAGATGGGGGCAAGGACGCTCACGATATCCTTAGCCACGCCGTAGCACAGCGCCTTGTCACGGAAAGCGACCTCAGTGGCGTTGAGGTAGGCGCTCGCCGCGTTGACGAGCTCCATGACGGCCGAGATGGCGGTGTTGAACTGGCCGCGATCGAAGTCCTCGGTGCACTTGGCGATGGTGCGGTGACGCTCGCGATAGAGCTTCATCGCAACCTCGTCGAGCGCTGACTTGTCGAAAGCCACGCTGGCGTCGCCGGACTGGACGAGCTGCCAAACGATACGCCAGGCGCGCTTGATGAAGCGGTTGGCGCCCTCAACGGCCTTGGGGTCCCAGTCGAAATCCTTCTCGGGCGGGGCGATAAACAGGATCGCCAGACGCATGGTGTCGGCGCCGTAGGGCTCGATGACCGAGCTCGGGGGCACGACATTGCCCTTGGACTTGGACATGGTGTCGCCGTTCTCGTCCTTGACCATACCCTGGCACAGCAGGTTGGTAAAGGGTTCGTCAACGCTCAGCAGGCCCAGGTCGCGCAGCGCCTTGGTAAAGAAGCGACTGTAGAGCAGGTGCAAAATGGCGTGCTCGATGCCGCCGATGTAGTTATCGACGGGCATCCAACGATCGGCGGCCTCACGGGAGAAGGGCAGCTCGGTGTTGTGCGGGTCGGTATAGCGCAGGTAATACCAGCTGGAGCAGGTGAAGGTGTCCATGGTATCGGTCTCGCGCTTGGCCGGGCGACCACAGACCGGGCAGGTGGTCTCGTAGAACTCCTTGCACTCGGCGAGGGTCTCGCCGGCACCCAGGTCCAGGTTCTCGGGCAGCGTCACCGGCAGCTGGTCCTCGGGCACGGGCACGATGCCGCAGTGCTCGCAGTGGATGGCCGGGATGGGGTTGCCCCAGTAACGCTGACGGCTGATGAGCCAGTCGCGCAGGCGGAACTCGACCTTGCGACGGCCGCAGCCCATGGCCTCGAGGTCGGCCACGATGGCAGCCTCGCCCTCAGAGTGCTTGCCGCCGCGCATGCCGGTGTACTTGCCCGACTGGACGAGCGTGCCCTCGGCAGCGTGGGCGCAATCCCAGTCGACGTTCTCGGCATGGAAGGTGTCGATGGTCTCGCCGCTAGCCTCGACGGCAGCGCGATCCTCATCGTCCAGGATGATCGGCACGATAGGCAGGTCGTACTTGCGGGCGAACTCAAAGTCGCGCTGGTCGCCGCAGGGAACGGCCATGACGGCACCGGTGCCGTAGTCGGCAACGACATAGTCAGCAACCCACACGGGGATCTTCTCGCCGTTGACGGGGTTTACCACGTAGCGGCCCGTAAAGGCGCCGTGCTTCTCGAGGGTGCCCTGGGCGCGCTCGACGGCAGAGATATGCTTGGAGTCCTCGACGATCTTGGTGACGGCCTCCTCGTACTGAGTGCCCTCGACGAGCTCGTGCAGGCGCACGTACTCGGGAGACAGGACAAAGAAGGAAACGCCAAAGAGCGTGTCGGCGCGCGTGGTGAAGACGGTGATCTTACCCTCGTCGCCCTCGATGGGCTCGCCATCGGTGTCGCACAGGGTAAAGTCGACCTCGGCGCCCTCGGAGCGGCCGATCCAGTTGGCCTGCATCTGCTTGACGCGCTCGGGCCAGCCGGGGAGCTTCTCCAGGTCATCGAGCAGCTCCTGGGAGTAGTCGGTGATCTTGTAGTACCACTGCTCGAGGTCACGCTTCTCGGGCTCGGTGCCGCAACGCCAGCACTTGCCCTCGGTTACCTGCTCGTTGGCCAAAACGGTCTTGCAGGTGGGGCACCAGTTGACCGGGTTCTTCTTGCGGTAGACCAGACCCTTTTCCCACATCTTTTCAAAGATCCACTGACCCCAGCGATAGTAGTCGGGGCTACAGGTCTTAACGGTACGATCCAGATCGTAGGAGAAGCCCATGCGCCTCATCGTGGCGAGCGCCTGGTCCATGTTCTTATACGTCCAGGCGGCAGCCTGTGTGTTGTGCTTGATGGCGGCATTCTCGGCGGGCAGACCAAAGGCATCGAAGCCGATGGGGTGCAGCACGTCGTAGCCGCGCATGCGGGCCTGACGGGCCATGGCATCGCCGATGGTGTAGTTACGCGCGTGGCCCATGTGCAGGTCGCCCGACGGATACGGGAACATCTCGAGCACATACTTCTTGGGCTTGCTGTCGTCGGTGTCGACGGCAAAGAGGTTGGAGTCCTCCCAGGCCTTCATCCACCGGGACTCAATGGCCTGCGCGTCGTAGGCAGGGATCTCATCCTTATGATCTGTGCAATCGCACATATCAGCTCCTTTGTTAGCTGGGTTGGGGCGGGGCGTTCTTACCTTTACTCGCTGCTGCGGACAGTCCTGCTCGCACGAAGAGCACATTAAGTGCTCTTCGGCTCGTGCGGAACTTGCAGCGAGCAAAGGTAAGAACGCCCCGCCACATCGTTAACTCGACTGATGATAGCAAATACAACAAGCGAGATGCCTGCGACTTGCAGGCATCTCGCTTTATCTAAATAACGTGGTTGAGGCTCAACCTTTATGTGCAGGTCTTATCTTATCGATACGTTACGCTCTGTTGGGAGTCCTTGACTACGACGTCGTGGGCTCCGCCTTCGACGATGGAGGTGGAGCTGACCAGGGTCAGGCGCGCCTTTTCCTGGAGCTCGGGGATCGAGAGGGCGCCGCAGTTGCACATCGTGGACTTGACCTTGTAGAGTGTGCCGCCCACGCCGTCCTTGAGGGAGCCGGCGTACGGGACGTAGGAGTCGACGCCCTCGACGAAGCTGAGCTTCGCCGCGCCGCCCAGGTCGTAGCGCTGCCAGTTGCGAGCACGCGCAGAACCCTCGCCCCAGTACTCCTTCATGTACTGGCCGTTGACGTTGACGCGCTCGGTCGGGCTCTCATCGAAGCGGGCGAAGTAGCGACCCAGCATCATAAAGTCGGCACCCATAGCAAGGGCGAGCGTCATGTGGTAGTCGTATACGATACCGCCGTCGGAGCACACGGGCACGTAAACACCGGTCTCCTCGTAGTACTCGTCGCGAGCGCGGCAGACATCGATCAGCGCGGTGGCCTGACCACGGCCGATACCCTTGGTCTCGCGGGTAATGCAGATGGAGCCGCCGCCGATACCGACCTTGATGAAGTCGGCACCGCAGTCGGCCAAAAAGCGGAAGCCCTCGGCGTCGACGACGTTACCGGCACCGACCTTGACGTCCTCGCCGTAGTTAGCGCGGATCCACTCGATGGTGCGCTTCTGCCACTCGCTGAAGCCCTCGGAAGAGTCAATGCACAGGACGTCGGCACCGGCCTCGATAAGCAGCGGCACGCGCTCGGCATAGTCGCGGGTGTTGATACCGGCGCCGACCATGTAGCGCTTATCGCCGTCGAGCAGCTCGTTGGGGTTGGTCTTGTGGCTGTCGTAATCCTTGCGGAAGACGATGCCCATGAGGTGATCGTTGTCGTCGACAATGGGCAGAGCGTTGAGCTTGTTGTCCCAGATGACGTCGTTGGCAACCTTGAGGCTGATGTTCTTGTCGCCCACGATGAGCTGCTCGCGCGGGGTCATGAACTCGGAGACCTTCTTCTGGTGGTCATCGCGGCTGGGGCGATAGTCACGGCTGGTGACGATGCCCAGGAGCTTGCCCTTGGGAGTGCCATCGTCGGTGACCGGCATGGTGGAGTGGCCGGTCTTCTCCTTGAGCTCGATGACCTGCTCCATGGTCATGTCGGGGGTCAGCGTGGAATCGGACTGAACGAAACCAGCCTTGTGATCCTTAACGGCCTTAACCATAGCAGCCTCGGACTCGGGGGTCTGAGAACCGTAAATGAAGGACAGGCCACCCTCGGTAGCGAGCGCGACGCCCATGTCGACGCCCGAGACGGACTGCATGATGGCGGAAACCATGGGGATGTTCAGGGTGATTGCCGGCTTCTCACCGCGCTTGAAGCGGGTTAGCGGCGTCTTAAGAGAGACGTTGTTGGGGATGCACTGCGAGGACGAGTAACCAGGAACCAGCAGATACTCCGAAAACGTGTGGGACTCACCGGGAAAGAACGTAGCCATGTTTCTCCTTTTTCCATGCGACCGGTCGGCTGCAGGCCTCGTAGGACCCAGCCCAACCTTGGGCGCCCAATACTGGGGAAGTATCTTAACGCACTTTGACTGCTACAATGCATGATTTAAGAAGAGCACACGAGGGTTTGACGCAGGCTTTGCGTTTGCCCAGCAAACACTTTAGCGGGGAGACGTGGAGCGTATGAAGTACAAGACGACGGCAAAGTTGGTCATTCAAGCGTGCGACAAAGACCTACCGGGCGTGTTCGGCCACGGCTGCGTCTTGCTGCTGCAGGGTATTGCCCACGAACACTCGCTCAACCGTGCCGCCAAGAGCATGGGCATGGCGTATTCCAAGGCCTGGCGCATCGTAAACGAGGCCGAAGGCCAGCTGGGCTGCAAGCTCATCGAGCGCGACGGAGCCCGCGGATCATCGCTCACCCCCGCCGGCGAGCGCGCCATAGCGGCCTACGAGGAGCTGCAGGCCGACATCAACAACGTCATCGCCACCAAAGCCAACGACCTCATCGCCAGCATCAATGCAGAGTAGTCCTTTTGGGACTGAATTGTTGTCCACCGTGCCCTCGGATTGAGGCTCGTGCCACAAAACGGGCCCATCTACTACGTTTAGCTGAATACCCTCGACCATACCGGACATTATGAAAATAAAACCGCTGGTAGACAGCTTGGCAATTTTCGAAATAGGCGGGTATGGTCGACCCCTATGGCTTAAACGTAGTAAATAGGCCGTTTTCGTGACACACACCCCGATTAGTTACTTTCGGAGCGCGTTGTCCAGG
>CAJJPN010000090.1:0-8404 GCA_905193635.1 Coriobacteriaceae bacterium | reverse complement strand
CCCCCAATATGTTGTAAAACACCCCCGAGCATATGTTCGAAAACACAATATGTTGTGTTTGCAGCAACGGCGGGATGCCACCTGTAGAACCACGCCCGCGAACCTCAACCTTCAAGTTGACCTTGAGGCGATTTTTGCGTCCCTTTACATGCGGTTCACATCGCCCCCAAACTCCCCCACCCAAGGCACGTGCGGCCCACCACCGCGACGCCAAGTGACGAAAAATGGGACGGACCCCAGATTGCCCATGCGCGCGCAAAAGCACGCCACGGCAATCTGGGGCCCGTCCCCAAATACCTATAAATATACAGGTCAGCGATGTGTTAACGATGCGCCAGCGGATGCGCCGCCAGATAGACCTCGGTCAGTTGCGTTCGGTCGACATGCGTGTAGACCTGTGTGGTCGAAATATCGGCATGGCCCAAAATCTCCTGCAGCACACGCAGGTCGGCACCACCCGCGAGCATGTGGGTGGCAAAGGAGTGGCGCAAGGTATGGGGATGGAGCCCCACCAGTCCCACCTGACGCCCATACCGCTCGCATATCGCATGCACGGCCTGGCGCGACAGGCGACGTCCGTTCTTATTTAAAAAGACCGCCGAGGTCTCGGTTCCGCGGGCATGGGCCGCCAAGCGAGAACGCCCCTCAGTTACATAGAGCGTCAGAGCTCGCGCCGCGCTTCCCACCAGTGGGGACAGGCGTTCCTTTGAGCCCTTACCGCGAACGAGTACAAAGCCATCGTCAATATGGATATCGCCCACATCGAGCCCAACCAGCTCACTCACACGCAAACCGCATCCGTAGAGCACTTCCAAGATGGCATGGTCGCGCAGTCCCATCTCGCCCTCGGGAAAGTCTTGATCGAGCAGCACCGAGACATCCTCCACCGATAGATACTCCGGCAAACGCTCAGCCTTTTTAGGCAGGCGCAACGCCGCCGTCGGGTTTTGGGCCACGGCCCCATCGCGCACCAAAAAGGCATGCAGGCCCTTCACGGCAGCAAGCGCACGCTCCACCGAGGCGTCGGAATAGCCTCCGTCGCGGCGCTCGGCGACAAAGCCCTCCACGATCTGACGGGTCACCTCTTCAAAAGACACAATACCCGCCCGCTCCAGATAGGCGCAGTACGTCGTCAGGTCACGACGATAGGCCGCAATCGTGTTGCGCGCCAAGCCCCGCTCGACCGCGAGGTAATCGAGATACTCCCCCGCCGCCACGGCGAGCGACGAGGGAGTAGCTTCGGTATGTTCCTTATTCGCCGGCACCCTTAGTCCGTAGCGAGGTTCATGGGCGTCACCTGCAGACGGTCGACACCCTCGTGCTGGCCGATCGAAGCGCGCACGAACTCGCGGAACAGCGGCTGCGGGTTGGTCGGGCGGCTCTTGAACTCGGGATGAGCCTGGGTTGCCACATACCACGGATGCACGTCGCGCGGCAGCTCGACCATCTCGACCAGGCGCTCGTCGGGCGAGAGGCCAGAGATAACCAAGCCGGCATCCTCGAGCTGGTCGCGGAAGGCGTTGTTGAACTCAAAGCGGTGACGGTGACGCTCGTAGACGAGTTCCTCGCCATATGCCTCGCGAGCAAGGGTATCGGCGGCGAGCTTGCACGGATAGGCGCCCAGGCGCATGGTGCCGCCCTTCTCGGTCACGTCCTCCTGCGAGCTCATCAGATCGATGACGCTAAACGGGCCGTCCGGATCGAACTCAGAGGAGCTGGCGCCGGCAAGGCCGACGACGTTGCGGGCGAACTCGCACACGGCGACCTGCATACCCAGGCAAATGCCCAGATACGGAATCTTGTGCTCACGGGCAAACTCGGCCGCGAGGATCTTGCCCTCCAGGGCGCGCTTGCCAAAGCCGCCGGGGACCAGGATGCCCGAGGCGTCGCCCAGAACCTCGGAGACATTCTGCTCGTCGAGGCTCTCGCCGTCGACCAGCCGGACGTCCACATGGCGATCGTAGAAGACGCCCGCATGGTGCAGGGCCTCGATAACCGACAGGTACGCATCGGGCAGCTGCGTGTACTTACCCACGACGGCAATCTTAACCTTATCGGCGTGATGGTTGGCATGGTTCTGCTTACGCAGGAACTCATTCCACTCGCTCATGTCGCGCTCACGCGGGTCCAGGCCCAGGCGCTCGCAAATACGCAGGTCAAAGTCCTGCTCGGCAAGCAGCTGCGGCACGTCGTAGATGCTCGCGCAGTCCTCATTGGTAAAGACGCAATCGGTGTCGACGTCGCAGAAGCTTGCGATCTTTCCGCGGATAGCGTCATCGATATGGTGGTCGGAGCGCAGCACGATGATATCGGGCTGGATGCCAAAGCTGCGGAGCTCCTTGACGGAATGCTGCGTGGGCTTGGTCTTGACCTCGTGGGCGGCGGCAATATAGGGAACGAGCGACACGTGGATGTAGCAAACGTTCTCGGGGCCGGCCTCCTTGCGGTACTGACGAATGGCCTCGACAAACGGTTGGGACTCGATGTCGCCGATCGTGCCGCCCAGCTCGGTGATGACTACATCGGAGCCGGTCTGCTCTTCGATGCGGCGGAACTTATCCTTAATGGCATTGGTGACGTGAGGAATCACCTGCACGGTACCGCCCAAAAAGTCGCCGCGACGCTCGCGGGCGATTAGGCTTTTGTAGATGGCACCGGTCGTAAAGTTGGAATCGCGGGTCAGGTTCTCATCAATAAAGCGCTCGTAATGACCCAGGTCCAGGTCGGACTCGTAACCATCCTCGGTTACAAAGACCTCACCATGCTGGAAGGGGCTCATGGTACCGGGGTCGACGTTCAGATACGGGTCGGCCTTCTGCATCGTTACTTTGTAGCCACGCGACTTGAGCAGACGGCCCAGCGAGGCCGCGGTAATACCCTTGCCCAGGGACGAAACCACGCCACCGGTTACGAACACATGCTTGGTCATATTGAGTTACCTGCACTTCCCGTAGAAGTTGTTTATCCACATCTTACGGGTCTTCATTGTAATACTCGCGCCGCGGACCGTTCGCAATTTTTCTCGCATGCGATTGCATTTCTCAATCTTGAAACAAAACGCCGCCCAGTTTCCCAAGCGGCGTCGCTATGGCAAGGGTTACATGCTGCTATCGATCAGCAACCTCGCCCTCGAGCATTTCTTGAACGAGCATGCCGGTACGGACACCCTCAAGATACCACTTGCCATGTTCGGTGAGGCAAATGCCATTTGCAAGCTGACCGCCGTCGTCGCTATAACGCGAGACAACAACAATCATGCCTTCGGAATCCAAGCGATCGATTGCGGCGCGGGCACGATACGGCGAAACCCCCACGCGCTCGGCAAGCGTTTTGCGCGAGAAACCATACGGCCCGCCATTGTCTTCGGTTTGCTGGTCGATCTCCATCAACACCAGCACCTCGACACGCTTCATATCGTTGACACTCGCACGACCCTTGCCCGCCATAGCAGCCTCCTCAAACCGAGCACGGGCATCGCCTGCACCGTGCACGACCGGCACACCCCACGATGGCCGGCAACATCCATCATGCGGCATCCCCCGCAAAGGATGAAACAGTTAGCGTTATTGTATACCGCGCAAATCGCTTATAGGCAGGTAAACGGGCTAATTTTAGGTTAAACGGTGGCTTTGTTGATAAAAGGGGCACACCGAATGTATATCCGATGCGCCCCTTTCAGACCAATTTATCCAGGTTTAGCGGTGGAAGAAACCGCGGCGCTCAAACTTGGGCTCGCAGCACACGTTGATACCCAGTTTGCGCAGTACCGTCTCGTCCGTCGGCGAGATAATCACGCTAAAGAAGGCATCGCAACCGCGCAGCTGCTCCAGGCCCGAAAGGACGCGAGCGGCCGTCTCACTCGTGGCCGAGGTGATCGACAGCGCCATAAGCGTCTCGTCGGTATGGAGGCGAGGGTTTTTGCTACCCAGGAAATGCGTCTTGAGCTTGCTGATGGGCTCAATCGCCTCGTCGCTGATGACTTCGAGCTCTAGGTCCACGCCCGAGACATGCTTGAGAGCGTTCATGATCAGCGAGCTCGCGGCACCCAGGCGCGTTGAGGTCTTACCGGTCACCACAGAACCGTCCGGCATGACCATGGCACCCACGGGACCACCCGTCAGCTGCTCCCTGGTGAGGGCCGCCGAGCGCGCCGGTGAGTAGTTCTTATCGATGCCGGCTTTCTTCATAATAATCTTGAGACGGTCGACTTGCTCATCGCCCACGCCGGTACGGCGCACATTTTCGACCGCGGTAAAGTAGCGGCGGACGATCTCCATCTTGGAAGCGTCGCGGCAGGCATCGTCATCGGTGATGGCAAAGCCGACCATATTGACGCCCATGTCCGTAGGGCTCTGGTAGGGGCTCTTGCCCAGGATCTTTTCCATCAGGGCACGGACTACCGGGAAGGCCTCGACGTCGCGGTTGTAGTTGACCGTGGTCTTGTTGTAGGCCTCAAGGTGGAACGAATCGATGATATTGGCGTCGTCGAGGTCAGCCGTGGCGGCCTCGTAGGCAATATTGACCGGATGCGTCAGAGGAAGATTCCAGACCGGGAAGGTCTCAAACTTGGCATAGCCGGCGGCGGTACCGTGCTTATGCTCGTGATACAGCTGCGAGAGGCAAGTGGCGAGCTTGCCCGAGCCGGGGCCGGGTGCCGTCACGACAACGAGCGGACGCGTGGTCTCGACGAACTCGTTCTTGCCGTAGCCATCGTCGGACACGATCAGATCGACATCGTGCGGATACCCCTCGATGGGATAGTGCAGCTTGGCGGGAATACCGAGCGCGTTCAGGCGGTTGCGGAACACATCGGCAGCAGGCTGGCCGGCGTACTGGGTGATAACCACAGCCGCGACGGCAAAGCCGTTGCCGCGGAACAGGTCAACCAGGCGCAAAACGTCCTCGTCATAGGTAATGCCCAGGTCACCGCGAGCCTTGTTCTTCTCGATGTGGTTCGCGTTAATGGCGATGATGACCTCGACGTCGTCGGCTATGCTCTTGAGCATGCGAAACTTGCTATCCGGCTCAAAACCCGGCAGCACGCGGCTCGCGTGATAGTCGTCAAACAGCTTGCCGCCAAACTCCAAATACAGCTTGCCGCCAAACTGCGAGATGCGCTCCTTAATGTGAGCAGCCTGCAGCTCGATATACTTCGCATTGTCGAAACCCTGGCGCATATATGGCTCCCGTCCCGTTTCCATTTAATGTTCTAGGCGATTATAACGGAGCCCGCCCTCCCCGATACCCAAACCATCAACAGGCACCAACCAAACACGCCTACCGCAACCACCGGGGACCCGGGGTAGCTCATTTGGGACGGGAAAGAAGTCACTCGGCACCAACGATGAATACGTCGCAGGCAGAGCCAAACCCAACGAGCACCCGCCAGAACGAGCAAGCAGCCCCCTGCACCAACAATGGCAACGCCGCAGGTTGAGCATAAGTCAGCGAAAGCCCGCCAGAGTAGGCAAGGTGCCCCCGCACCAACAATGGAAAGCGCCGCAGGCAGAGGACGGACAGCGAGCGCCGTCCAGGACGTACAAGTTGGCATGAAAAAGGCAAGGCATAGACCTTTTGGTCATGCTTTACCTTTTGAATGACAAATTGTCGTCCTGGGCGGCGCGCAGCGTCAACTGGTTGCGCGGTTCGTAGAACCGCGCAACATAAGAGCGCCCCCTCCCGCGCACGGAACGGGAGGAGGCTAAAGGTAGGAGTCTACCGGTGGGTTGACCCCACCGGACAGACGATGACCAGATGATCCTCTACAGGATCGTCAAGGTTTCCGTGGGGTACCCGTTGGGTACTTAGAGCATCACGCAAGCGACGGTCAGGATGATGGCGCAGACGACGGAGAGAGCGACGATAAGCTTAAGGGCAAACTTGAGCCAGGTCGTCCACTCGATCTTGGCCAGGGCAAGACCGCCCATGATGGCGCCAGAGGTCGGGGTGAACAGGTTCACGACGCCGATGGCGGCGGAGAAGATCATAACCATGACCTCGGGCGAGAAGCCGAGCTTAACAGCCAGCGGTCCCATGATGGGCATGGAGACAGTAGCCATACCGGAGGTCGAGGGGATCAGGAAGGACAGGCCGAAGTAGACCAGGAAGCTCATGGGAGCGAAGATCACGCCGGACAGGCCAGCCAGAGCATTGGCGGCAGCGTCGAGGACGTAGACGTCGAGGCCGGTGCTAGCCATGAGGACGGAGATACCACGGGCGAGGGCGATGACGAGAACAACGGACATCATGTCGGCAGCGCCGGTGATGAAGGTGTTGACGATCTGCTTCTCGGACAGGCCACCGATGATACCGATCAGGACGGCCATGAGGAAGAACCAGGTGGAAGCCTCGTCGAAGTACCACTGGCCAATGGGCAGGCCGGTGATCAGGGCAGACCAGCCCTGAACGACGGCGTTGCCGTCGGCGTCATAGACAGCGCCAGCATCGAAGAAGTTGGCGACGCCCTCGTTGAGGTCGGCCAGCGGGATGAAGCCGACGATCATGACGACGAAGGTGAAGGCAAAGGCGATCAGAACACCCTTCTGACGACCGGTGAGCTTGACCTCCTTGTGGACCTCGGAAGCAGCCTTGCCGTGAGCCTCTTCGGCGTCCTTGAGCTCCTGCATCGAAAGGATGGTGGAACCCTTGTCAGCCTTGACCTTCTTGGCATAGCTCATGACGAAGAAGATGGACATGGCAGTGGTAACGATCCACAGGACGGCACCGAGGCCGATGATGATGGACTGGTTGACCTCAATGCCAACGCCAGTCAGAGCGTCGACGGCAGCACCGACGGCGAACGGGTTAACCGTGGAGCCGAGGCAGCCGCAGCCAGCGCCGAGCAGGACGGTAGCAGCGCCGACCATGGGATCGAAGCCAGCAGCCATCATGGTAGCGGCGAGCAGGGCGTAGAAGGGAACGGTCTCCTCGCACATACCATAGGTGGTACCACCGAGGGAGAAGATGAGCATCAGCACGGGAATGAGCATGATCTCATTGCCCTTAAGCTTCTGCACCAGAACGGCAATGCCGTTGTCCAGGGCGCCGGTCTCGGTCATCATGCCGAGGAAGCCACCCAGGATCATAACGAAGAGGCAGACGGGCAGAGCGTCAGCGAAGCCCTTGACCGGGGCGGTGCAGAAATCGCTCAGGCGGGCAGCGGTAACCGCGCCGCCAGACGTACCGGAGACGATAACGGTAACAACCGCGACAATTGCCAGCAGAGCAAGAAGAATGGTGAACGATGAAGGCATACCGCGCTTTTTCTTAGCGGTCTCAGTCATAGTTCTCATCCCCCCTTCATAAATCAATTACTGATCTCGCCCGAAGCGGCTCTTCCGTGCCGTGCATGTCGCTCGGTGCGAGATTTTTACCAGACAAAAGCGCTCGGGGTGCGCAGCAATGCACCCCGAGCGAGATGCTAGATGCTCTTACTTGAGCGTAGCGTACATGACAGCCTTGATGGTGTGCATGCGGTTCTCGGCCTCGTCGAAGACCTTGGAAGCAGGGCTCTCGAAGACCTCGTCGGTGACCTCCTGCTCGGTGATGCCGAACTGCTCGCACTTCTCGGCGCCAATCGTGGTGTTGGTGTCGTGGAAGCTGGGCAGGCAGTGCAGGAAGATGGCGCCCGGGTTGGCCATAGCCATGACCTCGGAGGTGACACGATACGGGGTGAGCTGAGCGATGCGCTCGGCCCAGACCTCGTCGGGCTCGCCCATGGAGACCCACACGTCGGTGTAGATGACGTCGGCACCGGTGACGCCGTCCTTGACGTCGGTGGTCAGCTTGATGGTGCAGCCGTTAGCCTCGGCGATGGGCTTGCAGGCCTCGATGACGTCGTCAGCAGGCATGCACTCCTCGGGGCCGCAGGCCACGAAGTTCATGCCGAGCTTGGAGCATACAACCATGAGGGAGCGAGCGACGTTGTTCTTGCAGTCGCCCATGAAGACGAGGGTCTTGCCCTTGATGTCGTAGTTGAAGTTCTCCTGGACGGTCAGGATATCGGCGAGCATCTGGGTGGGGTGCCACTCGGTGGTCAGGCCGTTCCAGACGGGCACGCCGGACTTAGCAGCGAGCTCCTCGACGTCATCCTGGGCAAAGCCACGGAACTCGATGCCGTCATACATGCGGCCGAGAACGCGAGCGGTGTCCTCGATGGACTCCTTCTTGCCCATCTGCGACGAACCCGGATCGAGGTAGGTGACACCCATGCCCAGGTCCATGCCGCCGACCTCGAAGGCGCAGCGGGTACGAGTGGAGGTCTTCTGGAAGAGCAGGACGATGTTCTTGCCCTCGAGATAACGGTGCGGAACGCCAGCGCGCTTCATGTCCTTGAAGTTCTTGGAGAGCTTGAGCAGGTACTCGATCTCCTCGGTGGTGAGGTCGAGAAGCTTGAGGAAGCTAC
>CAJJPN010000089.1:0-8466 GCA_905193635.1 Coriobacteriaceae bacterium | reverse complement strand
TGCTGTTCGAGCACCTCGGCCAGCGTAAAGAAGTTGCCGAGCGACTTGGACATCTTCTCGCCGTCTACCAGCAGCATGCCCGTGTGCATCCAGGTGTTGGAGAAACCCTGGTGCCAGGCGCAGGTGGCCTGGGCACACTCGTTCTCGTGATGCGGGAAGGCAAGGTCGGAGCCGCCGCCGTGGATGTCGATCGGGGTGCCCAGGTAGCGATGCACCATGGCGGCGCACTCGGTGTGCCAACCGGGACGGCCTTCGCCCCAAGGGCTCGGCCAGCTGGGCTCGCCGGGCTTGGCGGCCTTCCACAGGGCAAAGTCGAGCGGGTCGTTCTTGTCCTCGTTCTCCTCGATGCGCGCGCCAACCATAAGGTCGTCGATGTTGCGGCCCGAGACCTGACCATAGTTGGGATCGCTGCGCACGGCAAAGTACACATCGCCGTTATCGGCTGCGTAAGCGTGGCCCTGCTCGATAAGCGTCTTGATCATGGCGATCATGGGGCCGATCTCCTTGGTGGCGCGAGGGCGCACATCGGGATCGAGCACGTTGGCGGCGCGCATGACGCCGATGAACTTGTCGGAGAACTCCGTCGCGACCTCGGCGGCCGTACGGCCCTGCTCGTTGGCGCGCTTGATGATCTTGTCGTCGACATCGGTGAGGTTCTGGGCGAACGTGACCTCGTAACCGCTCGCGATGAGCCAGCGGCGAATCACGTCAAAGCTGATGAACGTGCGGGCGTTGCCGATATGGATGTTGTCGTAGACCGTGGGGCCGCACACGTACATGCGAACCTTGCCGGACTCGATGGGCTGGAACTCTTCCTTTTTATGGGTAGCGCTGTTGTAGATACGCATTCGTTACTCCTTAACGGTTTTCTGTAGCAGGCAGACGGCCCAGGCGCCAATTCCCTCGCCTTGGCCTTCCCAACCGAGCTTTTCGGTCGTGGTGGCGGCGACGCCCACGTTTTCCACGTCGACGCCCAGGGCATGGGCAAGGTTGGCGCGCATGGCATCGCGGTGCGGAGTGATCTTGGGTTGCTGACAGGCAATGGTGCAATCGGCATCGACAAACTCAAAGCCCAGCTCGCGCGCATAGTCCATCACGCGAGCGAGCAGCACCATCGAATCGGCACCCTCGTAGGCGGGATCGGTGTCGGGGAATAGCTTGCCGATGTCTCCCCCGCGGCAGGCTCCCAGAATGGCGTCTGCCAGCGCGTGTGCAAGCACATCGGCATCCGAGTGGCCCAGCAGGCCGCGCTCGTAGGGGATGTCGACCCCGCCGATGATACATCGACGCCCCTCCACCAAACGGTGGACGTCGTAGCCGTGGCCAATGCGCAGGTTACTGAACATGGGGAAGGTCCTCTCCCTCGGCCATACGGCCAAGCAGAATCGCGGTTACGGGACGCAGGTCCTCGGGCACCGTAACCTTAAGGTTGTCGCGCGGACTCTGGACGCAGCGGACGCGTCCACCCATGCGCTCAACCAGCGATGAATCGTCGGTACCGATAAAGCCCTCGGCGATGGCTGCGGCGTGGGCGCGCTTCATGGCGTCGACACTAAAAATCTGCGGCGTCTGCGCGGCCCAGTACAGCTCGCGCGGCGGCGTCTCGACGATATTGTCGCCGTCGACGATCTTGAGCGTGTCGATCGCGGGCTGACCGCATACGACACCGTCGAGCGAGCGGTCGCCCACAAGCACGTCGATCGCATGATCGATGGCCTCGGTCGTGATGAGCGGACGGGCGCCGTCGTGGATGGCGACATATTCGAAACCCGCCGGAACCGCATGCACGCCGGCACGGGTGGAATCCTGACGGGTATCGCCGGCATCGGCGAAGCTGATGGGCGTGTCATAGTCAAACGGGTCGATGGCCAGGCGGCGCATCTCGGCACGGCGCTCGGCAGGACACACCACCACGATGTGGCCGACCTTGTCGCTACGATCGAACGCGCGGATGGACCAGCTCATGAGCGGACGGCCCGCCACGTTAACGAGCTGCTTGCCGCCGGGATTTCCAAAGCGCTGGCCGCTGCCGCCGGCAACGACCACGGCGCATACGGGCGCCATTATGCGTTCCCCTGTTTGGTGCCCTTCATGCGGTACAGGGAGTCCGCAAGAATGGCAGGGTTGTTGACGCCAAAGTCGCCCAGGCGCTCCGGATCCTCGCTGATGTCATCCATGAGCTCCTGCAGCGAGCCGTACTCGTCGACGATCTTCTCGGCCACGCCGTCGCGCACGACGGACACGCGCGAAAGCGTGCGCAGGCCCAGCGGCGTCATGACGGAGTCCTCGTCCAGGTCGTCGTAACCCAGAACCGCCGCCACATGCTGTGGGTCGGACAGGTCCTTAGGCGTCATACGGCTCAGGTTGGCGCGGATCTTTTCGGCATTGGCCTCGGAGGAATCGCTCGCATAGTCGCGAATCATCAGGTCGTACTCGGTATCCATGCTGGAGCCGGCGAGCTGCTCGAGCTGCATCTGCACGAGCTTGCCCTGGTTGCCCAGCTTGACAATGCAATCCTTAAGCTCAGTCTTTGCCTGCTGCATGATCTCGAAACTCGAGAAAATGCCGGTGATGTCGGCGAGCGTAACGTAGTCATCGAGCTCGAGGGCCGTCAGGCGCAGCAGGGAGCGATCGAGCGACTGACGGGTAGTCTGGAGCGTGGCGACGAGCTGGTTGACCGAGCTCATGATGGTGGTGACGGGCTGGATCTCATAGCTCTTGCCGTGAACGTACACGTTGACGACGGCACGACGGGCCGAGACCGAGATCACGATGGCATCGGTGAGCACCGACATGCGAGCGGCAGTGCGGTGACGCATGCCCGTCTCGCTCGTGGCAAGTGAGGGATCGGGATTGAGGTGGAAGTTGGCGCGCAGGATCTGGGTGAGGTCGCCGTCGATGACGATGGCGCCGTCCATCTTGGAAAGCTCGAACAGGCGGTTCGAGGTAAACGAAATGTTGAGCGGGAAGCCGTCGTTACCAGCAGCGAGCACGTTTTCGGTGTCGCCGACGCAAATAAGAGCGCCCAGGTGACCAGCAATGATCATGTCGAGGGCGGTGCGGATCGGCTGGCCGGGGGCAGTCAGGCGAATAGCCTGTTCCATACGCTTTTGCAGCTCGTTCTTATCCAAGGCATCGCTCCCATCGTATACGCTCCATAAACGCTAAATAGTTTCTCACGGTTTGTCCCCGCAGCGCTTGCGAAATCCGATGCTTACAGAATGAGCGAACACCGCTAAGATAGCTAATTTGGGACGGGCTCTTTGACTACCCACTCAACCATGTGCCAAGGTTAGTCTTTTTGTTGCTCCCCCAAGAGGTACACGCGGGCCCGCCCGCAGAGAGGGAGCCAGACTATGGGACTCGCAGAGCTCGTGCTGCTCGCCGTTGGCCTTTCGATGGACGCCTTTGCCGTATCCATCTGCAAGGGCCTTGGCATGAAGAAGATCAACCTTAAGGTCGCCGTAGTGCTCGGCCTGTTCTTTGGCGGCTTCCAGGCCGGCATGCCCGTGATCGGATGGACGCTTGGCAGCCAGTTTATGGGCATCATCGGCCCCATCGACCACTGGATCGCCTTTATCCTGCTCGCCTTCATTGGCGGCAAAATGCTGTGGGAGGCCTTTACCGAGGACGAGGATGAGGGCGACGGCGAGGATGCCGAAAAGATTGACCTGGGCGAGTACCTGATCCTCGCCATCGCCACCTCAATCGACGCCCTAGCCGTAGGCATCTCATTTGCCGCGCTCTCGGTCGACATCATGCCCGCCGTGTCGCTCATCGGAATCACGACCTTTATCTTCTCCGTCGCCGGCGTAGCGATCGGCCACACCTTTGGCGCGCGCTACGAAAAGCCTGCCACCATCGTGGGTGGCGTCGTGCTCATCTTCATCGGGCTTAAGATCTTGCTTGAGCATCTGGGGATTCTCGCGATATAAAAAACGCCTCTCATAAGCTCAACGTCAATGTAGAGGTCTCATGCAGAGTTTTGCATAATGCCTTTTCGTGCAGACTTTTGCATGTCATACTGATATGCAAAAGTCTGCACGTTAGGAGATCGCCATGGATACCCTTCCCATCACCACACCGCGGCAAGCTGGCATCTATGTGCGTCAGGCACGCGAGGCTCAGGGTCTCACCCGTGCCGCCCTCGCTAAAAAAGCCGGTGTTTCGGAGCGCCTGCTCGCATCGCTCGAGCTAGGAGACGCCACGGGTATTCGGCTCGACAAGTTGCTGACTGTCTTTAACGCACTCGGCATAGGCCTCTTTGCGCAAAGCGATAACGACTCCATCGCATCGCCCTCCGAACATCCAACGACGATAGCGGACCTCCCTATCGCGAACTCGAATGCCCTGCCAAAGCCAAGCGTAGGCAGACGACCCGCTCGACAAGGAGCGCCATCTTCCTATGGTGCCTTGCTGGCCCAAATCGCAGCCGAGCAAGGCCTTACCGACACTTCAGACCTCTCCTTTGGCTGTAAGGTTGTGAAATAAATGGCAGAAATGGAGCTTGCGACCCTCATTTGTGGCGAAATCGCAGGCACTCTCCGGCAAGACGAGCATGGACTCTGCAGCTTTGTATACGCCCCAACCTATCGCGGGGCACCGCTATCGCTAACAATGCCGCTTTCCAATCGCACGTATGGCCATAACATCGTCCGCCCGTTCCTATTTGGCCTTTTGCCCGACAGTCAAGAGCAGCGTCGCGCCATTGCCACCGAGCATGATGTTGCATCTAACAACCCCGTCGCCCTCTTGTGCCATATCGGTCTTGACTGCGCGGGGGCCGTTCAGTTTTGTCGAGCCGATCAATTAGACGCCGTCCGTGGCAGGGTCTCCGCATACCGCCCGCTTACCAATTCTCAAATCGCTCACAAGCTTAAAGCAATTCGCGATGACGAAAGAGAGACATGGATGGGCTCCAACGAAAGCTGGTCCCTGGGCGGCAACCAAGGCAAATTTGCACTAGCTTGGCATGATGGCCAATGGTACGAATGTCTAGGGTCATCCCCCACTACCCATATCTTCAAAAATGGTGTCGTCGGGTTCAAACATCAGGCCTTAAACGAATTCGTCTGCATGAAAACGGCTCGGCGTGTTGGCATTCCAACTGCCAACGTCTCCTATTGCACATTTGAAGACGAAGCCGCACTCGTCGTTGAACGGTACGACAGAATGGTCAATAACAGCGGAAGTATCGAAAGGCTGCATCAGGAGGACTTTTGCCAGGCGCTCGGTGTATTGCCAAGCCAGAAATACACCGCCGACGGAGGACCAACCACACGAGACATCCAAGAACGACTGATTAACACAGTCCCCCACCACATGAATCTTGTGCTTTTTACCTATATGTTGTTCTATAACGCCATTATCGGAGCGCCTGACGCACACGCTAAAAACTACTCGCTCATCCTAGGCAAAGGCACAAACGCGGCACTCGCACCCATGTACGATGTCGCATCGGGCTTGGCGTATGAGAGCATGCGACGTCGGGCACGCCTTGCTATGAGCGTTGGCGGCGAAAATCGTGTGGGGCGTATCGGTCCAGGTGCCATCCGCCGATACCACGGTATGGGCGACCCCGCACTGGAGGCGGCGCTCACCGATGCCGGGCTATCTGAGAAGTTTTGCTTTGCGACCATGATGGACCTCGCCTACGAGGTGCCCATTTGCATGGAAGAGGTCATGGACGAATACGCCGACCTACCCGGCATGGCGGACCTGCGCGAGCATATGCTCGGCCCCGTCCGCGAAAACTGCCAGCGCACCCTCGACCTCATTAAGGCGGATATGGGCTAGGTGGCCGCAATTTCCCATTTCCCAAAAGAAGAGAGGGGGCACCCATCGCAAAAGCTCGGGTGCCCCCTCTCATAATGTCATCTGCAATCCGCTAGCACGTGGCTCGGACTGCTGCCAGCGTGACCTTTACGCAGCGAGGCGCTTGAGGACGTCGATGAGCAGCTCGTAGAAGCGCTCGGCAGAAGCGAGCTCCATGCTCTCGTCCGGGGTGTGAACATCGGAGAGCGTCGGGCCCACGGCGATGGCGTCCAGGCCGTGCAGGGCCTCGGCAAACAGGCCGCACTCAAGGCCGGCGTGAATGGACTCGATGCGCAGCTCGGAGCCAAAGAGCTCGCGATAGCTCTCGACAAAGATGTCGCGGACCGGCGAATGCTCGGCATAGCTCCAGCCGGGATACTCGAACTCAAACTTGGCGTCGAAGCCCAAGACATCGGCCAGCGTCTGCAGGCGGTCCTTGAACTCGTTCTGTAGCGAGGTGATCGAGGAGCGCGGGGACAGCATGATCTTGACCTGGTCGTCAGAGGTGGCAGCCACGCCGATGTTGGAGGAAACCTCGACGGAGCCGTCGGTGGCGACGTTGCGGCGAATCACACCATTGGGGGCAAGACGCAGAGCGCGAATGAGGGCAAGTGCGGACTTCTCGTCCATAGCCTCGACCTCGGCGTTATCGGCAATCTCGACGGTGCAGGTAAAGCCGGGGTCGAAGACCTCAAGCTCGGCAGTGACGTCGGCGATGATGCCCTTTGCGATCTCGGCCGCTGCCTCGGCGGCAGCGTGGTCGACGTAAACCAGCTCGGCCTTGCACTCACGGTTGATGGCGTTGTCCTTAGTGCCGCCGTTAAAGCTGACGATGGCGGGCTCGCCGGCGACCATCAGGCGGTCGATGATGCGGGCCATGATGAGGTTGCCGTTGCCGCGCTCCAGGTTGATGTCGGAGCCGGAGTGACCGCCCAGCAGGCCGGAAATGTCGAGCGTAAGGGTGCTGCCGGTCTTGTGCTCGCGCACGATCGGGCAGGTGTAGGTAACGACGACGCCGCCAGCGCAGCTGACGGTGGCCACGCCCTCCTCCTCGGAATCGAGGTTGATCATGGTGCGGGCGCTGATCTGGGACTTGTCGAGCGTCTCAGCGCCAACCAGACCAGTCTCCTCGTCGGTGGTGAATACGCACTCGAGGGCCGGATGAGCAATCGAATCGTCGTTGAGCACGGTAAGCATCAGAGCGACAGCAATGCCGTTGTCGGCGCCCAGGGTGGTGCCGTTAGCGGTGAGGACGCCGTCCTTGACGACCAGGTCGATACCGTCGGTCGTAAAGTCGTGCTCAACAGAGCCCAACTTGTCGCACACCATATCGATGTGGCCCTGCAGCATCACGGTCGGGGCATTCTCGGCACCGGCAGATGCAGGCTTGCGAATGATGACGTTGTAGACCTCGTCCTGGTACACGTCGAGGCCGCGCTCCTTGGCAAACGCAACCAGGAAATCGCTGATGCCCTTCTCGTTGCCAGACCCACGGGGGATCGCGCTGACCTCCTCAAAGAAATGGAACAGCTGGGCGGGCTCGTAGCCGGTGATCTTGTAATCCATGGTGCCTCCTTGGCGCAACTGGTTAGACAGTAAGACATGCGACTTGTATATTCCCAGACTTTGCGTGCATAAACCAGTCGAAAACGCCGAGCGCCCTCGCATCATCGGCTAACGGCGGGGAAACGCCACTTTATTAAGATAAAGCAGGCTAGACGGGCCGTGCCGAAGGGACGTTGGACCCTTCAACCAACCTCAACGCTTGATCAGCGTTTATGCATACGCCATTGGTATGTTTAATGAGATCTACTTTGAACGAAGGGGGCTTTCCAACAGAAAAAGGGCGCTCCTTTGGAACGCCCTCGTGGACACAAGGTTTTGTTACGCCCTACAGCGCGCCGGAACCGGCTTGCATCATGCCGCCGGGGCCCGAACTCACTCCGCCGCTCACGGGCGCGGCGCTGCCAGTGTGCGGTGCCGCCGGGGTGGTATCGCCACCGAGCGTACCTGCCGGACGCGGTGCCGGAATCTCGCCCGTGCCGTGGCTAAAGACAAACTTGCCATCGGCCACGTCGCACAGGACGGTATCGCCCTCGCCCCACTCGCCGGCCAGAAGTTCCTCGGACAGCGGGTCCTCGATGAGCTTTTGAATAGCACGGCGCAGCGGACGCGCACCGTTGGTGAGGTCGGTGCCCTCGGCCACGATCTTGTCATAGGCCGCATCGGTGAGCTTGATGTTCATGCCGTTGGCAATCAGACGCTGGCGCAGGTCGTCCACCAGCAGGTGCGCGATCTTGGTGAGATTCTCGCCCGAGAGCTTCTGGAACACCACGATGTCGTCGATACGGTTGAGCAGCTCGGGGCGGAACAGGCGCTTGAGCTCGCCCATCGCGCGACCACGGATCTCACTCGACGTGAGACCCTGCTCGCCGGTGGTGCCAAAGCCCACGCTCGCATCCTGCGCAATCTCGCGGGCGCCCACATTGGACGTCATGATGATCACGGTGTTGCGGAAGTCGACCGTCTTGCCCTGGCTATCGGTCAGGCGGCCCTCCTCCAGCACCTGCAGCAAGATGTTGAAGATATCGGGGTGCGCCTTCTCGATCTCGTCGAGCAGCACGACCGAATAGGGTTTGCGGCGCACGGCCT
>CAJJPN010000088.1:0-8467 GCA_905193635.1 Coriobacteriaceae bacterium | reverse complement strand
GAGCACACGCGGATCCTGCGCGATGGCGCGTGCGAGCATGACGCGCTGGCGTTGCCCGTCGCTTATCTGCATGAAGTCGCGCTCGGCGAGCTCTTCCACATGTGCGGTTTTCATGGCCTCGTCGACCCGACTATGGTCGTCGGGCGAGAGTGTGCCCATTCGCCCGGTGTAGGGGTGCCTTCCCGCCTCTACGACATCGCGGCAGGTGAGGAGCTCGGTCCGGGGGCGATCTGTCAGCATAACGGCAAGGTTCCTTGCAAACTCCGCCGTCTTCCATCGGGAAATCTCCCGCCCGTCGAGCTCGACTGCGCCGGCAAGCGGTGCCAGATGGCGTGTGATGGTTTTCAAGATGGTCGACTTGCCCGAGCCGTTCGGCCCGATGAGCGCCACGACGTCGCCCGCGCGAACCTCCAGATCGACGCCTTCGACTACGACCTTCTTGTCGTAGCCCGCCGACAGGTCGATTATGTGGAAAAGCGGCGCTCCGTCAGCCTGCGTTTCGACCGTAGTTTCGAGGTTCGGCTCCGCTCGGAGGAGGCGTTCCGCGCGCAGTTCCGCACGAGCCGAAAGTGCCTTCTGGCGCTTTCGTGCGAGCTCAGGACTGTCTAAGCATGGAATGTCCCCTCCGAGCGTTTTGGGCCGCGGCACGAATTCCCCCATCTACCTCACCCGCTTCTTCAACATGAGCGCGATAACCACCGGAGCGCCGAAGATGGCGGTGACGGCGCTGATGGAAAGCTCGACGGGAGAGAACAGCGTGCGCGCGATCAAATCGCAGCCCGCGCAGAAGATGGCGCCTCCCAAGAAGCACGCAGGAATCACGCGGATGGGCTTCGACGACTTTAGCGCCGACTTCACGAGATGCGGAACCGCGATGCCTACGAACGACACCGGACCAGCGAACGCGGTCACGCAGGCGGAGAGCATGCTCGCTAGAAGGACGAGCACCACGCGGAAGCGTTCGACGTTCACGCCGACGCTTTTCGCGTAGGCTTCTCCCAGCTGGAAGGCGGAAAGGGGCTTCGATATCGCGAATACGCATGCGCTCACGGTGATCACCACGACCGCGATGACCGCGATGTCGTCCCAGCTCGAACCCGAGAAGCTACCCAAAGACCAGTTGTGCAGGTTCACGATGGACTGGTCGTCGGCGAAGGCGATGAGGAAGTTCGTCGCCGCCGAGCAGATGTATCCCACCATGACGCCCGCCACGATGAGCATGGCCATGGAACTTATGCGCCGTGCGATGAGGAGCACGAAGCCGATGGTGATAAGCGAGCCCAGAAACGCTGCGGCCACCATGGCCGGCGAAGACATGGCCATGTTCGCGCCTAGAAGTACGATCATCGTAAGCGCGACGACGAACTTTGCGCCCGAGGAGACGCCCAAGATGAACGGGTCGGCGATGGGGTTGTTGAAAAACGTCTGCAGCAGGAACCCGGAAAGCGAAAGTGCCCCGCCGAGAAGCACGGCTGAAAGCACGCGCGGCAGGCGAATCTCCCAGATGACCTGGCTTTCCATGGAATTGGCCGCGCCGCCCGAAAGGATGCCGGGGATGTGGTCTGCGGGCACGAGCACGCTCCCGATGCACAGGTTGGCCCCGACGAGCACGATGAGGGCAACAGCGAGCAGCGCCGTCACGACGCGACACCGCGCGGCGCGCCCCGATTCGTCGTATGCCATGGAAAGCCGGCTTCTCATGGCGCTAACCGAGCTTCCTCAGATAATGGAAGTCGCTCGCGTCATCGCCGGTGAACGCCCAGTGCAGCTCGTCGATAATGTCGGCGGTAGAAGTCATCTGCTGGTACATGTCGGCGCTTGTGACCCAGACATTGCCGTTCTTCACGGCTTTGAACTGCGACAATAGCGCGTTTTTGCCTACGAAGTCGTTCAAGGTGGCAACCGATTCGTCGATGGTGCCGTTGTAGACGATGATGTCGGCATCCTTCGCCGTCGCGTAGAAGCGCTCCATTTCGAGCGTTACTGACGAACCTGACGTCGACGCCGTCTGCGCGTCATCGAGCGCGTAGCTGCCGCCTGCAAGCTCGATCATCTGCGCCACGTAGTCGCCCGCCCGCCGCGTGACGGCGGCCCCGTTCGAGTTAATGTAGAAATACGCCACGGTTTTACCTGACGACGCGAGCCCCGACGTTTGCTCGACGCGGGCCTTCTGCTCGTTGAACAGGTTCGCGGCCTCTTCTTCCTTGTCGAACAGGACGCCGAAAAGCTTAATCCACTCGACGCGCCCGAGTGCTTCGGGCTCGCTTGACGACTGTTCGGTGAGCACGACGAGCCCGAGCTTCTGCAGCTTTTCCTTCACATCGGGTGTGTGGTTGATCATGGTGTTCTCGATGGCGAGCGTGCAGCCCGAGGCCGATATTCGCTCGTAGTCGGGCGCGCTGTACTTGCCGCCGTAGGCGATCGCCCCACTTTCGAGCGCGCTTTTGAAGCCCGCGACCGAGCAATCGTCGGCCTTCGTGCCCGACATTAAGATATTGTCGTTCGCATCGAGCGCGTCGACCAGGCACATCGTTGCCGACGACACGAGGTACACCTTGTTGGCGGGGCGCCTTATGACCGCGATGTCGGAGCTCAACCCATCAGGTACCTTCGCATCTTGCGGCACCACGAGGAAGCGCTCCCCGTTCGAAATGCAGATAAGCCGCAGGCCGCCTTCGTACTCGTCGACAGTGAAGTGCTTGGCGTATTCAAGCTGAAGCGCCCCCGTCGGCTCCCAGCCGCAGCCCAAATCGGCGTTGTGGAAGTCGGCCGCGGCGCTTGAAGCCGTTCCCGCAGGGGAGCCGCCGCTTGCATCGTTGCCCGATTTCTCCTTCATGGTGGATGAGTCGAAGTGGAGCGTGTAGTCGATGGTGTGCGGCGTCGACATGGCGACGGTCTCGGCCGACACGGCGATGTCCTCGTCGAGTGTGACGGGTATCTCGAACGTGGAGTTGCCGCCGTCGTTTACGGGCGCGTAGTCCACGCCGTCGGCGGTCATCTTGTCGTAGTTCGAACTCGACCAGGTGATGGTCGCGGTGTAGGTGTCGCCATCCTTCACAATTGTGGTTGGTGAGGCGATGCTTGCGCGCCCTGACCCGCCGGAAAGCGAGACGCTCACAGTGTATTCCTGAGAGCCCGCCGTGGCACCGGTCGCGTTCGGGCTCGCACTGCACCCCGCGAAGGGAAGCGCGAGTAGGGCGACGAGAACGCAGGCGATTACGCGCGCCGCGATGCTGCGGCGCTTCCTGTTTTCCCCCTTGGGAAGAATCGACCGCATGGCGTTACTTCAGTGCGTCGGCGCGCAGATCGACGCCGGCGGATTCGAATACGAGCGTGCGGTCGTACCACCGCTCCCTTTTAATGCTCCACGCGGCGCAGGCGGTGTCCTCGTCGAGCGCATCAACGGGCACGTCGTAGGTGTACTTGCCTTCCGCGTTTTCCACATAGGGGATGAAGTCGGCCTCGCTCGCGGCGGCAGCCTCGTCGCCCGTGCCCATGAAGAGCTTGCCGTAGCCCGTGCCGGAAAGTGTCATCACGCAGTGCATGGAGCCGTTTTCCACGATGAGCTGGGCGTCCACAATCCTGAACATGTTCGAGCTGGAATCTACGGTGATCGGATAGGTGCCGTCAGCCACCTTGTCGGCGGTAATGGGGGCAGCGCTTGCGCCCTCGGGCGCATCGGCCGCCTGTTCGGTCTTTTCCTGGGAATCGGCATCGCTTGCCTTTGCGCTGCCGCTTGAATTTCCGCCGCAGCCGGCGAGCGAGAACGCGAAAAGCGCCGCCGACAGGGCGAAGACGAGGGTTTTCTTCAACATGGAGGGGTTCCTTTCAATCGCTTCGACCGCCCGCGCCGTGCGGTGGGCGGGCGGGATGCGAATGCAACGGGCATGCGTCGTCAGTCGGGGAAAGGCGCATGCCCGTTGCACGGGGACGCGACCGGTGCCCCCGTGCGCGGCGAGTTTACAGCTTGGCGATGGCGTCGTCCACGTGCGAGACGTAGATGTCGTCGACCGCGACGTTCTGTCCCAGACCCTGGAGCAGGCACGTCACTTCGAAGCCGGCGGCCACGAACTTCGCAGCCCAGCTGTCGGGGTCGGTCTCGTCTGCCATGTCGTTGTTCGCGTGGTCGCCCGCGACCACCATGAACGGCGCGAGCACGGCCTTCTTGTAGCCTGCGGCGCTCGCGGCGGCGATAACATCCTCGCAGGTCGGTTCAGCCTCGACGGTGCCGACGAAGAACTGCGTCAAGCCCTCGTTCTTGAACACTTCCTGCATCTTGGCATAGTCGGCGTTGGAATCGGCTTCGGTGCCGTGGCCCATGAGGCACAGCGCCGTCTTGCCGTCGTCGAAGGACGCCATGTTCTCCTTAATGGCTGCGGCCACCTTCTTGTAGTCGTCGTCGGAGGTGAGCAACGGGTCGCCGAGCGAGATCTTGTCGAACTTGTCGGCGTACTTGTCGAGCTCGTCTTTCACATCGGTGTATTCCAGGCCGCCCATGAGATGCGTCGGCTGCACGACGATTTCCTTCACGCCGTCTTTCACGCAGCGGTCGAGCGCCTCGGTCATGTTGTCGATCGTGATGCCGTCGCGCTTCTTCAGCTTGTCGATGATGATCTGCGCGGTGAAGGCGCGGCGGATGTCGTAGTCCTGCCAGTACTTCTCGCGGATAGCGTCTTCGATGGCGCCGATGGTGATGTGGCGCGAGTCGTTGTAGCTCGTGCCGAAGCTCGTGACGAGGATGACCGGCTTCACGGCCTTCTCCTTTTCGCTCGATTTCTCGGAACTTGCGGAGGTGCTGGAGCAGCCCGCGAGCGTGATTCCGGCGAGTGCGACGGCTCCGGTTGCTGCGGCGCCCATGAAGCTGCGGCGTGACATCTGGTCGGACATGGTTTTTCCTTTCCTCGGTTTGCCGGTCCCCCGGCGACAGTTGCTTGTCGGCACAAGCGAAAGAAAAGCGCACCCCTCGGGGTTCACAAGGAGCTAACGCCACGGCGATGCCGTGAGGAAAAGGCGAAGCAGTCTGGCTTGGGGCGCGAGGCGGTTCGCCCGCGCGTCCTATACAGTAATGTCCCTTGCCCAGGATTCCCACCTGGTTCCCTCCGCAAGCCAGCGCGGGCTGTGCGGACGCCGCGCCGGTCATTTCCTTTTATCCGATTGTCATATGCTCGTTGCCGAATCTTTTACTATGATAGTGGGCACTTGTGAACGTGTCAAAGCCAGGGCGGGCGGCATTGCGCCTCCTGCCTGCGTATTTGCGCCGATTGCCGCTTCGGGCGCCGTGTTTTGCCCGCTGCGCGAATGGCGGCGTAAACGGTTGCGATGAGAAACGGGAAGGGAAGGCTCGGATGATTCATATCGTTGGCGCAGGCTCGGGCGCCGCCGACCTTATCACGCTGCGCGGGGCTCGTCTTCTGCGCGCGGCCGACGTGGTCGTTTGGGCGGGGAGCCTTGTGAACCCCGAGCTGCTCGCCGAGTGCAAGGAATCCTGCGTCGTCTACGACAGCGCGCACATGACCTTGGAGGAAGTGCTCGACGTGATGTGCGCGGCAGATGCGCGGGGCGAGGAAGTGGTGCGCCTGCACACGGGCGACCCGTGCCTGTACGGCGCCATCCAGGAGCAGATGGACGCGCTCGACGCGCGCGGCGTGGACTACGAGGTGGTGCCCGGCGTGTCGAGCTTTTGCGGTGCCGCGGCGGCGCTTCGCCAGGAATACACGCTGCCGGGAATCAGCCAGTCGGTCGTGATCACGCGGCTTTCCGGGCGCACCCCCATGCCTGCGGGCGAGGGCATGCGCACCATGGCGGAAAGCGGCTCGACTATGGTCATCTTCCTGAGCTCGGGTATGCTCGCCGAGCTTTCCGCCGAGCTTTTGGCCGCGGGCCGCAGCTCCGACGAGCCGGCGGCGCTCGTGTATAAGGCGACCTGGCCTGAGGAGCGCGTGGTGCGATGCACAGTGGGCACGCTCGCCGATGCGGGCGCGCGAGAGGGCATCGACCGCACGGCGCTCGTGGTGGTGGGCCGCGTGCTCGGAGCTCGCGGCGGGCTTGCGCACGACGGCGCGCAGGCGGAGTCGTACGAGCGCAGCAAGCTTTACGACCCTTCGTTTGCCACGGGGTATCGGAAGGCGAGCAGCTAGCGTGGCCTTCGAGCACTACATATATACCGGGACGACCCGCCTGCGCTGCGGCTACACCACGGGGAGCTGCGCCGCTCTCGCGGCGAAGGCGGCCTGCGAGATGCTCTTGTCACGAAAGACCGTGGGCCGCGTGTCGATCGTCACCCCCGGCGGGCTGCCCGTCGAGACGGACGTGGTCGACGTATGCATCGGCGAGGGGTGCGCCCAGTGCGCCGTGCGAAAGGACGCAGGCGACGATGCCGATGTGACCGACGGCGTGCTCGTGTACGCGCTCGTGGAACATGCGGGGCCGGGCACGGGCGCTGCGGGCAGCAAGGGCGTGCCCGCGCGCGAATCGGAAGTTTCCGTCGATGGCGGCGTGGGCGTGGGGCGCGTGACGTTGCCCGGGCTCGAGCAGCCGGTGGGGGCGGCCGCCATCAACGCGACGCCGCGCGCGATGATCACTTCGGCGGTGCGCGAGGTGTGCGCCGCGCACGGCTTTTCTGGAAATATTGCTGTGACGATTTCGGTACCCGAGGGTGTTGCCCTTGCCGAAAAGACCTTCAACCCGCACCTGGGGATAGAGGACGGCATCTCCATCCTGGGCACGACGGGCATCGTCGAGCCGCGCAGCCTCGCTGCCTTGCGCGACAGCATCGAGCTCGAGATCCGGCAGCATGCGGCTATGGGGCGGCGCGGAGTCGTGCTCACGCCCGGCAACTACGGCGGGCAGTTCATCTCGGGGCATTTCCACCTAAACGGTGCGCCGGTGGTCTTCATCTCCAACTTTGTGGGCGATGCGATTGATTGCTGCGTTCGCGAGGGATTTACCAATGTCCTTCTTGTGGGACACATCGGCAAGCTAGTGAAGGTCGCGGGCGGCATCATGGACACCCATTCGCGTACCGCCGACTGCCGCGCGGAGATTCTGGCCGCCCACGCGGCCTTGGCCGGCGCGGGCGCGAAGACCGTGCACGAGATCATGTCGTCGGTCACGACCACGACGGCGCTTGAGGTAATCGAGGCCGCTGGCGTGGGGGACGCTGTGCGCGCCTCGCTCGCTGCGGCAATCGAGGACAGGTTGCGCCGCCGCGCGGCGGGCGCATGCGACATCGCCGCGGTCGTGTTCGACGCCGGGCGCCGCGAGCTTTTCCGCACGTCGGGCGCCGATGCTGTTATTGGGGAATTGGGGGCGACGTATGAGTAAAGGCGTGCTGTACGGGGTGGGCACGGGGCCTGGCGACCCCGAGCTGCTCACGATCAAGGCCGTCCGCACAATCGAATCGTGTCCGGTCATCGCCGCACCGCAAACGGCGGACGGGGTCATGGTCGCGCTTGACATTGTGCGCGGCGCCGTCGACCTTACAGGCAAGACGGTGATCCCCGTGCGATTCTCGATGACGCGCGACGCCGAGCGCCGCGCGGCCGAGCATGCCTCGCTTGTTCACGAGCTTGTCGCGCACCTGGATGCGGCCCGCGACGTCGCGCTGCTGAACCTGGGGGACCCAAGCATCTACGCCACCTTCCAGCGCATAGCGCCCGACGTGCGCGCCCGCGGGTTCGAGGCGCGCGCCATTCCCGGCGTGCCGAGCTTCTGCGCGGTCGCCGCAGCGCTCGAGCGCGACCTCACGCCCGAGATGTCGTTGCCTCTGCACATCGTGCCCGGCGGCTACGACGACGTGCGCCGCGCAATCGGCTGGCCGGGGACGAAGGTGGTCATGAAGGCGCGCCGCTCGCTTGCGGACACGAAGCGCATCCTTCGCGAGGAGGGCGCCTTCGACGGTGCCGAGCTCGTAGAGGACTGTGGGCTTCCGGGCGAGCGCGTGTACCGCTCGCTCGACGATGTGCCCGATCGGGGCAGCTACTTCTCGACGATGGTGGTGCGCTAGATGAGGGTTTCCTGCATAGCGTTCACCGAGAGGGGGCATGCGTTGGCGGAGCGCACCGCACGCGCGCTTTCCGATTGTGCGCAGACAGGTGAAGATGACCCTGGCTGGGACGTTTCCGTTTCGCGCGGGTTCGGCGAGGGGAAGGCCGACCTGCGCGCATGGACGGCGCTCGCGTGGGAAGCGTCGGACGCGCTCCTGTTCGTGGGCGCGGCGGGCATCGCCGTGCGGGCGATCGCGCCGCATGTCGCCTCGAAGGCAAGCGATTCCGCGGTTGTGGCGATCGACGAGGCGGGGCGCTTTGCCGTCCCGCTTTTGTCGGGGCATTTGGGCGGTGCGAACGAGCTTGCGCAAACTGTGGCACGCGCGGCAGGGGCCATCCCCGTCATCACCACGGCGACCGACGTCCGCGGCGTGTGGGCGGTGGATACGTGGGCGCGCTGTGCGGGGCTCGCCGTTTCGAAT
>CAJJPN010000087.1:0-8483 GCA_905193635.1 Coriobacteriaceae bacterium | reverse complement strand
CGGCGGTCGCGGTGCCCTTGTCCTCATCGACCGTCACATCACCGATCTTGTAATCAAAACCCTCGAGATAGCTCTTGGCGTATTCCTTGGGATCGATGCCCAGCTGCTCAAACTCGTCGCCCGAAGCCTCTTCCAGACCGGAAAGGAAGTCATCGCCGCCGTTCTTAACCTCATCAAACTGAGTCGTAAGGTCCTTGGTGATGAGTTCCTCGACCGAAGGGCCTCCGCAGCCGGAAAGCAGGACCACGCACGCAACCAAGACGGCCATGAGGGGCGCAAGCAGCAGCTTCTTTTTCATGTTGTTCCTCCAAACAAGCGGCGCCGCGTTCCCTGCGCAGCGCACGTCGTAACAGCAAGTCCATATTAGCGGCCAGGCCCAACCCCCTGCGTCACAAAAGCGCAGGCGGCTCAATTTGACGAACGAACGGCCTATAAAGCAAGCCCCCTGCAATAAAATGCGCCCACTCGGCCCATTAAAAAAGGGCGGCCGGAAAACCCGACCACCCTTGCACATCCTTTGGATGCCGCAGTTTACTTGCGGACGACCTTAACGATGGCGTCACCGGCGGCGACAGCGGAGTCGGCCTCGACGGCGAGTTCGACATCGGCAAACTCGGCGGTGTTGGACACAGCAACGACGACGCAGTCCTTGTAGCCGGCAGCGGCGATCTTGGCGCGGTCGATCTTGAGCATGGGCTGGCCAGCCTTTACGACGTCGTCGGCCTTGACGAAGCCCTCGAAGCCATCGCCGTTCATGTTGACGGTATCGACGCCAACATGCACCAGAACCTCGATGCCGCTATCGGACTGCAGACCCACGGCGTGGCCCATGGTGACGGTCACCTTGCCGTCGCAGGGAGCGTAGACCAGATCGTCCTCGGGCCACACGGCGCAGCCCTTGCCCAGGACCTCGCCGCCAAAGACGGGATCGGGCACGTCGGCCATCTTGATGACCTTGCCCTTGACGGGCGAGCACAGCACGTCGGCGCCGGCAGAAGCAGAGATGGAGGACGGAGCAGCGGCAGTCGCGGGCTCAGCCTTCTTCTTGAACATGTCAAACAGACCCATACGTTTTCTCCTCTTGATTAAGCGCAACGTTGTGCGCATGCCTATGGTGATTATAGTGCCAAATGGTTCAAATGCTAAGGTGGGGACTCGAATCGCGAGCCCATCCCAACGCTTTTCCCCGGTGGCACTCATATTGTCGATTAATCCAGGCCCTCGGCACCGTTGGACTTGATGATCTTCTGGTAGGCGTAGAAGCTGTCCTTGCGGCGGCGCTCGTAGGTACCGGTGCCGTCATCGTACTTATCGACGTGGATAAAGCCGTAGCGCTTGCGCATCTCGCCGGTGCCGGCGGAAACCAGGTCGATGGGGCCCCACCAGGTGTAGGCGATCAGGTCGACGCCGTCGGCAATGGCCTCGCCCATGGCCTTGACGTGGCTCTGCAAGTAGGCGATACGATACGGGTCGTGGATGGAGCCGTCCTCCTCGACCTCATCGTAGGCGCCCATGCCATTCTCGACCACCATCAGCGGAATCTCGTAGCGGGCGTAAATCTCGTTGAGGGCGATGCGCAGACCCAGCGGATCGATCTGCCAGCCCCAGTCGGTGGACTCCAGATAGGGATTCTTGCCGCCAAAGGTCATGTTGCCCTCGGTCATCTCGTGATCCTTGTGGGTGCCCACGGTGCCGGACATGTAGTAGCTAAAGGTGTAGAAATCGACCTTGCCGTCGGCGATATCCTGCAGGTCGCCGTCCTCCATCACAAGCTCGACATCGTTCTCGGCCCAGAAGCGCTTGGCATAGAACGGATACTTGCCGCGCACCTGCACGTCGGAGCAGTACCAGTTCATGGTATTCATCTCCTGCTGCGCGGCGAACACGTCGGCCGGATCGCACGTGGCGGCATAGGAAAGGATGAAGCAGTCCATGTTGCCCATCTTAAACTGCGGGTAATGCTCGTGGGCATAGCGCACGACGCGGCCGCTGGCGACAAACTGGTGATGCAGCGCCTGCATACGAGCCTGCGGCGTAGCATGGACCGCCGAAGCCGGGCCCTCAAAGCCCTGAATCATGCTGGTCTCAAAGAGGTTGCCCATGTCCTGAGTGCCGCAGTTGATCTCGTTGAAGGTGAGCCAGAACTTGACCTTGTCCTGATAGCGGTCGAAGACGGTCTGGCAGTACTTCTCAAAGAAGCCGATGAGCTCGCGGCTCGCCCAGCCGTTGTATTTCTCGACCAGGTGATAGGGCATCTCGTAGTGCGACAGGGTCACGAGCGGCTCGATATTGTGAGCGCGCAGGCAGTCGAAGACGCGGTCGTAGAAGGCGAGGCCGGCCTCGTTGGGCTCGGCGTCGTCACCGTTGGGGAAGATGCGGCTCCAAGAGATGGACATGCGGAACATGGTAAAGCCCATCTCGGCGAACAGCGCGATGTCCTCCTCGTAGTGATGGTAAAAGTCGATACCGTCATGGTTGGGGTAGAAGCGGTTAGGGTCGATGTCGATCGTAATCTGGCGCGGCTCCTTGTAGCTGCCACCCAAGAAGTGGTCGTCGACCGACGGACCGCGGCCGTCAACGTTCCAAGCGCCCTCAAACTGATTGGCGGCCGTGGCGCCGCCCCAATAGAAACCCTCGGGGAACTTGATGTTTGCCATGAGCATCTCCTTTGCATTGCGGGTCGATAGGCCGAGTATCGCCCACGCACGCGACAGGCAGGGGCAGGGGTGCCAAACCCGACACTTCTTTTCGCAGACGCGCGCTGCAACAGCGCTGCAGCTGAAACTTTTTGACACCGAAGGAGCGAAGACGATCCGCCCCGCGCTTACCGGCGGTATGCCGCGGGGGTGCAGCCATACTTGTCGTGAAACTTACGGTAGAAGAAGCTCATGTTTTCATAGCCCACCGCATGCGCAGCCGCCCCGGCCGTGGCGCCGCCGCGCAGAAGCTCGGCCGCACGTACCAGGCGTCGCTCCTGCACAAGCTGCCTAAAGGTCTTGCCCACATGGCGCTTGAGAAGCGCCGTCGCATAATTAGGGCTCAAGCCAAACTCCGCCGCCATCCCCTCGAGGGAGCATGCAGCGAATTCACAATCGATATAGCCAAGCATTCCCGTCACCAGGGCAGTGGGCCCCGCCGTGCCGTCCGCCGCGCCGCGCACCAGCTCGCGCTCGTAGCAATCCATGAGCTCGGCCAAAAACAGCTGAAACAGACGCAAGACGATCTCGGGACCGTTGGGGCTCGGGTCGTACAGCTCGCAGAGCATCTCCTGCATGTAGCGCCGAATCCGACGGCTCTCGCCGCAGTAAAAACGGACATGGCCCCGATGGTCCGTCTCGCTGTTGAGCGCGTTGAACAAAAACCGCGAGACCGCGCTCTCGCGCGAGAGGCTCGACTCGAGACTCCGGCGCAAAAAAGAGCGTGAAACGGTCATGCTCAGCATGATGTCGTCCTCGCCGAGCGCCGCCACGGCATGAGGGCAAAGGGCGTCGAGCAAAAGCCTCTCCCCCGCCACCGTCTGCGGGCAGCGCCCGCGATACACATAGCTCATCTCCACGTAATCATGCACGTGCTCGGGAACTGCATTAAAGCGCGAGTTTTTTCTTATCGTCAGGCCACGCGGCATGCCGGGCTGGGCATAGGCAAACCCTGGCTGCCCAATCTTGCGCACTGGGCATCCGTCGATTTCGACATGCTCGGTCATAATCGACCAATCAAATGCCATGCCGTCTTTATAAGCGATCTCACTGGCGCTCAGTTCGCTGAGCCTACGCTCAAGCTCGTCGATCTCCATGGCTTGCCAATCGTTGATTTAGTCATAGTTCGTCGTGATTCAGATATTAGCAGAACGCGCCGACGCGTCCATAATCTGTGCTATGCAGCAGATCGATCGAGCCAAGGAGGATCCATGACCGCGCACTATCAGCAGGTGCTCGAGGGTACATACGACAACCATGTGCTTCCGTTTTTGTGGATGAAGGGCGAGAGCCATAAGACCATTGCCGAGTATCTGGAAAAGATCGCCGGCGCCGACATCCACGAGGTCTGTCTCGAAAGCCGCCCACACCCCGATTTTTGCGGCGAGGGCTGGTGGCGCGACTTGCGCTTTGTCATTGACGAGTGCAAGCAGCTGGGCCTTAAGCTCTGGATCTTGGACGACGCGCACTTCCCCACGGGCTTTGCCAACGGCGCCGTCAAGGAGGCCGTGCCCGAGCTCCGCAAGATCGTGCTCACGCACCGCACGTTCGACATCGTGGGCCCCACGTCCGCCGCGAGCATCGCGCTCGCCAACATGCTCGACAAAACGGAGCGCTTCTACGGCGTGACATTTATGCAGGACGGCAGCCCCGTCGACGTCGCTTACCGAGTAATCGACGATGCAGACGGCAACCCCAGCCGCCTGGTCTTCGATGCACCTGCGGGCCTCACGCAGGCATGCGTGATGTTCACGAGCGGCAAGACCTCCTACAACGAGGACTACATCAATATGGTCGACCGCGCCTCGGTGGCGCAGCTCATCGATGCTGTCTACGAGCCGCATTTTGAGCATCTGGGCGATGAGTTTGGCAAGACGATCCTGGGCTTTTTCTCCGATGAGCCCGGATTTGCCAACGAGAAGGGCACCACGGGCCCCGATGGCATCTCGGACACGCTCATCGGCAAGGCCACCGCGCCCCTACCCTGGTCGGCCGAGCTTGAGCGTCGCCTACGCGCGGCACTGGGCGAGCGCTACCTGGCCGAGCTCCCGCACCTGTGGGACCGCGAGCCGGCCGGCGCGCACGTACGCCACG
Organism: Coriobacteriaceae bacterium; assembly: GCA_905193635.1. Lineage (GTDB taxonomy): Bacteria > Actinomycetota > Coriobacteriia > Coriobacteriales > Coriobacteriaceae > Collinsella. Next base: position 3,693 of record CAJJPN010000087.1, on the reverse strand, counting down.
TCTATATGGACATCGCGAGCACCCTCTATAAGGAGTGCTTCTGCGACCAGCTCGGAGACTGGTGCCGCGCGCGCGGCGTGCAGTACATCGGCCACGTTATCGAGGACAAGGACTGCCACGCGCGCCTGGGCGTGGGCGCCGGGCACTACTTCCGCGCCGTGGGCGGTCAGGACATGGCGGGCGTCGACATCGTGATCAACCAGCTGGTACCCGGCATGGACCGCGGCCTTCACAGCTACGGACGCGGCGTGTGGAACCTCGAGTTCTATAACTACGTGCTGCCCAAGCTGGGCTCCTCGGCAGCACACCTCGACCCCAAAAAGCAGGGGCGCTGCATGGCCGAGGTCTTTGGCGCATTTGGATGGCACGAAGGCCTACGCGAGATGAAGTGGATCGCCGATCATTTTTTGGTGCGCGGCGTCAATTGGTTTGTGCCGCATGCCTTTAGCATGGCCGCCTTCCCCGACTGGGACTGCCCGCCGCATTTCTATGCGCATGGCCAAAACCCCCAGTTTGCACACTTTGGGCAGCTCATGAGCTACATGAACCGTACGGCGAGCCTGCTGAGCGGCGGGCGCGCAACGACCCCGGTGGCGCTTCTCTACCATGCGGACGCCGAGTGGACAGGCGAGGCGAACTTTATGCAGCATGCCGCCTCCGAGCTTATGCGCGCGCAGGTCGACTTTGACATCGTGCCGGCAGAGGCATTTGAGGACGCAGGGCGCTATGCCGTTGAAATTGCCGCAGACGGTAGCGGCTTTGGCGTGAACGGCCAGGCATACCGCTGCCTGGTGATGCCCGGAGCCGAGTTTGTCGGCGGAGCCGTGCTCGACTTTGCCGCGCGCGCCGCAGCCGCAGGTGTTGCCGTGTACGCGCTGGATGAGTTGCCGAGCAAGCGCTACGACGGTGATATTGCAGCCCGCGAGGGCTTTGCCTCCGTGGATGCAGCCGCGGTCGCCGGCATCAAGCTCCTGGCAACCGCCGAGCTCGCAGGCACGCTTGCCGACGCCGGTATGCAGACCGTGGTTTGTGCCGAGTCCCAGCCCTGGCTGCGCGCACTGCGCTACGAGCGGGCGGGCGAGACCTATCTGATGCTCGTCAACGAGCATCCCAAGCAGGGTATCTCCACTCAGATTGCGCTTGCCGACGGCATACCCGTTGCAGGCGCGCGCCTCGACCTGCTCAACGGCACCGATCCCGCCGCCTTTGACGGCACGCTCGAGCTGGCTCCCTACGAGAGCTGCATCGTGGTCCTTGGGGCTACAGGTTCCGCCGGCGCGGCAACTGCTGGAGACGAAGCCACATGCGTCGACGAGCCCTGGGCGGTTGCCTTCTCTGCCCCTGGTACCGATGCCTTTGGCGAGTCTGTTGAGCTTGCAGACCTGCACGACCTTTCCTCGGCCGAGTTCCCCGGCAAGGCCGGCACGTTCCGCTACCAGGCCTCCTTTGTCCTGGGCGAAGCGGCCAGCCGCGCTGTCATCGACCTTGGGGAGGTCTTTGAGACCGCAACCGTCACCCTCGACGGCAAATCCCTCGGCACCCGCATCTGTCCGCCTTACCGCTTTGAGGCCGCCGCACTTTTAGCCGGTGAGCACGCGCTCACGATCGATATCATCAACACCCTCGACCACGCCGTCCCCGACGTGTTCGGCATGACCGAGCCCTCCGAGCCCAGCGGTCTCTTGGGGCCCGTACGCGTGCTCGGGTAACGCCCCGGGCGCAAACGGCCCAACAAGGACAGCGCCCCTATGTTGAGCCCGCACAGCGTCGAGCGGTCCGTCGTTCATAGACCGGCGGACCAAAACTCCCAGCCAAGCCGAACGTTTTATTTATCGCTATGATTGGTTTATCGCGACGCAAACGCATAGGAGCCATATGGATATCAGGCGAAAGATCACGCAGGGCAAAAGCCTCACCCCCACCGAGCAACAACTTGGGCGAACGGCCCTCGCCATGGGCGAGGATGTGCGCGGGCTTTCCATTAAGGAATTTGCCGCGTGCGCCAACGTTTCGGTCGCGAGCGTGCACCGCTTTTGCAAAAAGCTCGGCCTCGAGGGATTCAAAGACCTCAAGGTCGAGCTCATCCGCCAGGCGACCGAGGCGGGCAACCGGCGCGACGTGGACATCAACTTTCCCTTCGATGCCACCTCCGCCCCTGCGCAGGTGATGGAGCGCATGGAGGGGCTCTACCAGACCACCTTGGCCGAAACGCAGGAGCTGCTCGACCCTGCACAGCTCGACCACGCCGCCAAGCTCATCATGCGCGCCGGCACCGTGGACATCTACACGGGCTCGCATAACCTGTATCCAGCGGGAATGTTCCGCGATCGCCTGCTTTCCGCCGGCAAAAGCGCGACGTGCCACGACAGCGTCGAGGCGCAGGTGCGCACGGCGCTCGCCTCGGGTCCCGACCATGTGGCAATCGTCATCTCCTACAGCGGCCTTGCCCCCAACCTCAAGGAGATCTTGCCGATCCTTAGCAGTCGACATGTCCCGGTCATCGTCATCGGCACGCCGTACTGTGCCCGCATTCACCCCGGCTTTGCCGCCTATCTCACGGTAAGCGACCACGAGAGCATGACGCACCGCATCACGCAATTCGCCAGCCATATCGCCGTGCAATACGTACTCGATTCGCTCTATAGCAGCTACTTTGCCAAAGATTACGCCCGCTGCTCCGAGTTCTTAGAGCGCTCGTTCCCCTACACCCGCCTCCCCGGACTCAAGTAACAACGAGCGAGGATTATTGGACACTCAGATAACGAGCGTGGATAATCTCCCACTTTGAGCCCGCACACAGGCCAAAACCGGGAGATTATCCACGCTCATTTTGGGTCCCCCGGGAACGCGTGAGGAGGGCGGATAGACAGCCGTTATTTGCGAGGCGTCAGCGACGTAAAGAGTCCGTGTTGGTTGCAGTAAAGATATATCCTGCCGCGCCCGGTAATATGGAAGCGCGGCTGCACCGATTGCTCTGGATAGAGCTTCTTAAAGCAGATGCCGTCCATAGTCGCATATGCCACAAAGCTAATGTAGTGATCCTTGGTCATGGGATGATCGAGCGTGACGTACCAATCGTCCTCGATGCGCTCGATGGAAAAGGCGTGGTCCGCGTCCGGCTCTTCGGCCTCCTGGGGAAACATCGTGGAGCCACAGCAGCTAAAGCTGCCTTCTCCGAGCGCGTGCACAACGTTTCCGCAGATAGGGCAAACGTAAAAGACGCCTTTGAGCATATTGCCTGCACGGTTGGCGTTGGCCCGGATGTCACCAGCCAAAAGCTCAGCCACGCTTATGCCGAGTCTCTGGGCCAAAGGCTCAACGAGGGAAATGTCGGGAAGGCCGCGGCCGGATTCCCACTTGCTGACGGCTTTATCGGTCACGCCAAGGCTTTCCGCCAGGGCGCGCTGGGTGAGGCCGCGCTCTTCGCGCAGCTGCTTGATGGCATGCGCTGCCAAAAAAGTATGGGAGGCATTGGTTTGCCGTGTCTGGTTCATGGGCTGTCCAATCAAATTGAAGAAATGGAGTGAACCGGTTCGACAGTCAGTATCCATTTGAAGGCCAGGCTCGACAACCTACGCTGCGTAGACATGCGCCAATCGAACGAGCGCGGTTTTTTGGACACTCATCCTGAGTAGTCATTTAAGAACGTCCATTACAGTCGAAATTGTCAGCCCGGGCCCGTCTCGGGCTACG
>CAJJPN010000086.1:0-8523 GCA_905193635.1 Coriobacteriaceae bacterium | reverse complement strand
ATAAAAAGGATTTTATTGTTTCCCCTGAAAAGTAAACAATTATCTTCGAAAAAGTTTGTAAAACGCCTTTCTCTTTCTTTTGGGTCATCAATCTGTTGTCCATCGGTGACCTTAGTTCTGCCCAATTTAAAAACTCCGATTTTTAAGGAAGGCTTTAAATCGAATTTGGATTGGGAAGCATGGGAGCATATTTCTCAACTGGATGGAGACTTCTGCTATTGTTCTGAAAAACTCACAAGGCATAGAATTCATTCTGAATCTGAAACGTCTGCACTTATTAAAGATAATACGCGCACTACGGAAGATTACTTGATGCTTCGAAAGTTTTGGCCAGATAAGATCGCGCGTTTAATCAATGTTTTATACTCGAAAGGCCAAAATAGTAATACTTTATAAAATTGTTCCAGCGGAGGTATTTATATGAAAGGCATCATCCTCGCCGGCGGGTCTGGCACGCGCCTGTACCCGCTCACGCTCGTGACCTCCAAGCAGCTGCTTCCGGTCTACGACAAGCCCATGATCTACTACCCGCTTAGCACCCTCATGCTGGCGGGCATCCGGGACATCCTGGTCATCTCCACGCCGACCGACCTGCCCAACTTCGAGCGCCTGCTCGGGGACGGCTCGCGCTACGGCGTGAACCTCTTCTACGCCGAGCAGCCGAGCCCCGACGGTCTGGCCCAGGCCTTCACGATCGGCGAGGAGTTCATCGCCGGCGAGCCGTGCGCCCTGGTGCTCGGCGATAACATCTTCTACGGAAACGGCCTCAGCCGCCACCTGACGCGCGCCGTCCAGAACGCCGAGTCGGGCCGCGCCACGGTCTTCGGCTACCACGTGGACGACCCCGAGCGCTTCGGCGTCGTGGAGTTCGACGGCGAGGGGAGGGCCGTCTCCATCGAGGAGAAGCCCGCGGAGCCCAAGAGCTCCTACGCCGTCACCGGACTGTACTTCTACCCGGGCGACGTGGCCGCCAAGGCGCATGGGGTGGAGCCCTCGGCCCGCGGCGAGCTGGAGATCACCACGCTCAACCAGATGTACCTGGAGGAGGGGACGCTGTCCGTGGTGACCTTGGGCCGCGGCTACGCGTGGCTGGACACCGGCACCATGGAGAGCCTCCACGAGGCCGCGGAGTTCGTCCGCGCCGTGGAGCACTCCCAGGACCTGCCGGTCTCGGTCCCCGAGGAGATCGCCTGGGAGAACGGCTGGATCTCCACCGAGGGGCTCAAGGAGGCCGCGAAGGCCTACGGCAAGTCGGTCTACGGGCAGCACCTGAAGAAGGTCGCCGCCGGCGAGATCGTCAACAGCCCGCGCGAATACTAATCCGATTAAATGGGAGATAGAAACATGTCTGAAGAGCTCTTCGAGCCCAGGAACATCATCGTCACGGGCGGCTGCGGCTTCATCGGCAGCAACTTCGTGCACTACGTCGTAGACAACCACCCGGGCGTACATGTCACCGTCCTGGACAAGCTGACCTACGCCGGCAACCCCGAGAACATCGCCGGGCTGCCCTCCGACCGCGTGGAGCTCGTCGTGGGCGACATCTGCGACGCCGGGCTGCTCGATAGGATCGTCCCGGGCCACGACGCCATCGTGCACTACGCGGCCGAGTCCCACAACGACAACTCCATCGCCGACCCGGAGCCATTCCTGCGCACCAACGTCGAGGGCACCTTCCGCCTTCTGGAGGCCGTGAGGAAGTACGGCATCCGCTACCACCACGTCTCCACCGACGAGGTCTACGGCGACCTCGCGCTCGACGACCCGGCCAGGTTCACCGAGGAGACGCCGTACCACCCGAGCTCGCCGTACAGCTCGACCAAGGCCAGCTCCGACATGCTCGTGCGCGCCTGGACCCGCACCTACGGCCTGCGAACCACGATCTCCAACTGCTCCAACAACTACGGCCCCTACCAGCACGTGGAGAAGTTCATCCCCAGGCAGATCACCAACATCATCGACGGCGTGCGCCCCAAGCTCTACGGCCGCGGCGAGAACGTCCGCGACTGGATCCACACCGAGGACCACTCCTCGGCCGTCTGGGACATCCTCACCAAGGGCCGCACGGGGGAGACCTACCTCATCGGCGCGAACGGGGAGAAGGACAACATCACGGTCCTGCGCATGATCCTGGAGGCCATGGGCCGCGACCCCGAGGACTTCGACTGGGTCGCCGACCGCCCCGGCCACGACCGCCGCTACGCCATCGACAGCACGAAGCTGCAGCGCGAGCTGGGCTGGAGGCCGGCCCACACCGACTTCGCCGAGGGCCTGAAGGCCACCATCGACTGGTACGTCGAGAACGAGTCCTGGTGGCGCCCGGCCAAGGAGGCCACCGAGGCCCGCTACCGCGCGCAGGGGCAGTAGGAGGGGAGAGACATGGCTGACATCGCATTCGAGAAGGACCTCGCCGTCACCGAGACGGGCATCGGGGGCCTGAAGGTCGTCGACCTCGCCGTCCACGGCGACTCGCGCGGCTGGTTCAAGGAGAACTGGCAGCGCGCCAAGATGACCGCCCTGGGCATCCCCGACCTCCGCGTCGTCCAGAACAACGTCTCCTACAACGACAGCCGCGGCGTCACCCGCGGCATCCACGCGGAGCCCTGGGACAAGTTTATCTCGGTGGCCCGCGGCTCGGTCTTCGGCGCATGGGTCGACCTGCGCGAGGGCAGCGAGACCTTCGGCAAGGTGTTCACCTGCACCCTGGACCCGAGCAAGGCCATCTACGTCCCGCGCGGCGTGGGCAACTCCTTCCAGGCCCTGGAGGACGGCACCGCCTACACCTACCTGGTGGACGCCCACTGGTCCCTTGAATTGAAGAAGACCTACACCTTCGTGAACCTCGCCGACCCGGAGCTCGCCATCGAGTGGCCGATCCCTCTCGACCAGGCCACCGTATCAGAGGCCGACCTGCACCACCCGATGCTCAGGGACGCCAAGCCCATGGCCCCGCGCCGCACGATGGTCACCGGCTGCAACGGCCAGCTGGGCCATGCGGTGCGCGCGCTCGCCGAGGAGCGCGGCGTCGCCAAGGACTTCGACTTCTGCGACATCGACACCTTCGACATGTCCGACCCGGACGCCTATTCGCAGTACGACTGGTCGCTCTACGGCACCGTGATCAACTGCGGCGCCTACACGGCCGTGGACAGGGCCGAGGCCCCCGAGGGCCGCGTGACCGCCTGGAAGGCCAACGCGACCGGGCCGGCCCTGCTCGCCCGTACCTGCGCCGGACACGGGATCACCCTGGTCCACGTGTCCAGCGACTACGTCTTCGACGGCACCGCCGAGGTCCACACGGAGGATGAGCCGTTCTCCCCGCTGTCCGTCTACGGCCAGACCAAGGCCGCCGGCGACATCGCCGTGGCCGGGTGCCCGCACCACTACATCATGCGCAGCTCCTGGGTCATCGGCGAGGGGCACAACTTCGTCAAGACGATGAAGTGCCTGTCCGACCGCGTCGCCGACCCGGACGACAAGCTCGAGCAGGTCACCGTGGTCGACGACCAGCTGGGCCGCCTGACCTTCACGCGCGACATGGCCGAGGCCATCTTCCACGTGCTGGGGACGCACGCCCCCTACGGCACCTACGACTGCACCGGATCCGGCGCGGTGAAGTCCTGGGCGGACATCGCACGCGCCGTCTTCGAGGCCGCCAACGGCAATGGGGAGAAGGTCGTGCCGGTATCGACCGCCGACTACTACGCGAGCGCCGAGGGCCCCGTCGCACCGCGCCCGGTCCACTCCGCGCTCGACCTGTCCGGGCTCGAGTCGGTCGGGTTCCACATGCCCGACTGGGAGGAAGAGCTGGGGGAGTATCTCAAGCTGTGTTAGTTTGACATTTCGATTATCTTGAACTTCTGGTATAGGGATGAGGCTGGCTCGCCCCTATACCAATTTTAATAGTGCGAATTAAATTGATTGTTCAACGATGCAATCTCACTCGATTCTATTCAAGTAATTCATGGCTCTTGTTGTGGTCGGAACTGACATAAACCTTTGCCCAGCCGCTCTGAATGGTTGGTGAACCGAGCTGTGGCTACTCATCAGCGTTTATGTTTTCCAGGTTTCTCTGTCTATCACTCTCTTCTGCGTAAAAACAGTTTCTAGCAATCTAACAGATTGTTGCTAATTTCAATTAGTAGTTCTACTCACTAATTGAAATTATCTTCAGCTCGAATTATGTTCGTGAGCCAGCTCTTTGTTGTTACGCATGTTCTTTAAACTCGGACGTCCATCCTGCAGCCGTCTTTGAGTTGCAGCCATCTTTGAGTGCTTGTTCGGAATCTCTTTGATACTAGCCTGGCAAATGTAAGTGAGGCGAAGAGATGATATCTACTATGCGGGCGTCCGTGCGCATCCTTTCGTCTGGTGTAATGCAGCCTCCACCTATTTATAATTATCGTATGACTTGGTTTCTCATAAGATATATTGAATGGATGTTCAGGTTCTATTGATTTGTCACGAGAGAATGGTGTTTGATTGTCGTCTAAATCGAATGTGCTTATTGCGATTCCTGCATATAATGAAGAGGAGTGCATTGAAAGCACGGTTAACGAGCTCCGTTCGGTTGCTTCAGGGTTTGACTTCATTATTATCAATGATGGTTCACGCGATCGAACGGGTGAGATTTGCGGTTCGTTGAGCTGCAAGGTTATTACAATGCCAATTAACTGCGGGCTGACCGTTGGTTTTCAGACTGCGGCTCGATATGCCATCGATCATGGTTACGACTATATGATTCAGTTTGATGCAGATGGGCAACATCGACCGGAATATATAGCTGCTTTAGTTGAGAAAGCTGAAACATCTGGTTCCGATATTGTTATTGGCTCGAGGTTCCTAACTGTTCGCAAAGACAAATCGATGCGTATGATAGGTTCGCGAATGATTACCGTTCTAATCAAGATGTTGACCGGTCGTCGTATCAGCGATCCCACATCAGGTTTTAGGTTATTTAGTAGTTCTGTACTCAAAGAATACTATTACGACAACACTCTCAATCCTGAGCCAGAATCAATCGCGTTGTTTTTAAAGCAAGGGTACCTGGTTTCCGAGGTCCAAGTATCAATGCGTGAGCGCCAAGGTGGCGAGAGCTATTTAAATCCAGTTAAGTCGATTCAGTATATGCTTCGAGTGTTTGCTACGCTGCTAGTAGTTCAATGGTTTAGGTGATATAAAATGACTCTTACATTGCGGGCGCTGCTTATTTTTTTTGCTGCCCTGGTGTTCTTTTTCGTTATCCGCAAATTGAAGAAGTCCCAGATGCGGGTTCTTGATTCCATGTTCTGGCTTTTATTCAGCTTAAGCTTTGTGTTATTTGGCATTTTTCCTGAGATAGCGCTTTTTATTTCTTCTGAACTTGGCTTTGTCTCAGCTTCAAATTTTGTATTTCTTTATGTTATTGCTGTCCTCGTGGTAAGGGACTTTTCGAATTGTCTGCGCCTTTCGAAGCAAGAGGAGCGCATTAATGGCCTGGCTCAGTCAATTGCGCTTGATAGCGATGATTCTTAGGATTGACTTATTAATAACGAGTGTTTCGTTTTATATTCGGTAGCCAAACTGTCTTTCTCGTTGACTCAAATCATGAAAACGTGTCGTCTAACGTATGCATTGCTAGGCTGGTAATTTATTTATGTGGATACCTTTCTTTATATCCTCACTATTTCTCTTGCTTCTCTTAGAGGCTCCAGGTTTTGTGCTTTCACGCATGATGCGATTCTGCCGACTTGATTCGATCTTAATCGCACCGTTGTTTTCAATCGCCTTGCTTGAAATAGTGAGTATTGTTATTTCAAAGCTTGGAATATTCGCCACTTGGGTGAACCTGTGTCTTATCAGTTTTATTCTTGCTGCAATATTCTTGTCTTGCAGATTAATCGATTGCTCTCGAAAAGCTACTATGACAGAGTCCTTTTTTGGTCATTCAAATTGGGTTGTTTTGTTTCTGTACTGTGGCGTAGCTTTTGTTGTTGCAACGAAAATTTTTCTACTACCACTGGACGGGCCATCATCTTTCATTCAAGATTCTGATAACTCATTTCATCTCGCTGTTATTCGATCTTTTTTAGATGTCGGTGATTTTTCGACTTTCAATGTCGGCCTATATCATGATGTGCCGTCTAGCTCTATTCTTTCAATTGCTAACGGCTTTTATCCTGCGGCTTGGCATTTGCTTGCTGCTCTTGTTGCAAGCTTTTCTGGACAGGATGTTGCGTTTGCGGCTAACGTTACTAATTATGTAATGGTACTATTCGTTTTTCCATCAAGCGTGTTGTTGTTTTTTAAAACGGTATTTCGCGATGACCTTGGTGTTGTTGTTGCGGGGGCGCTGGTTCTGTTCGCATTTAATAGCTTTCCCTGGGGTACTTTAATTTCAGTGTCGGGCCCTTTGTTCCCTAACACTTTGGGTCTCATGTTCGTACCGGCTTGTGCAGCCATATTTATTAATTTCTTCAGTGGATGTACGAAGCAGTTCGCCCTGAGTTATGTCTTTGCGTTTTTAGCTGGCGTACTTACGCTTTATTTTTCTCATCCAAATGCAGTATTTACAATGGCTGTCCTTCTTGCGCCTTATGTTGTTTTGCGGTTTTCGAGTTGGTATATTGGAAAGAAACAACATGGGGATTCTGCCGTGTCTCTTTCTGTGAGATTAATCTCCCTCGCGATTCCTTCTTTATTTATTCTAGTTATTTGGATCGTCTGTTTTATTAATCCAGCTTTAAGTAACACCGTTTCTTTTACTTGGGGTATAACCGCCTCGCATTTACAGGCCATAGTTAATGTTCTGTCGCTTTCTTTTCGACTTCCGGCTGGTAATTATCTTCTTGCTATATTCGTGGCAATTGGTTTCTTTGTCTTGCTTCGCAACAACGAGTGCTCGTGGCTTTGTTTCTCATATCTGATTGCTGCCGCCATTTATATAGTCGGAGCATCATCCTCGGGTTTTATAAAGCACTTCCTTGCGGGTTTTTGGTATACCGATCCGTACCGTTTGGGCGCATGTGCCGGTCTTATGGCAATTCCTTTGGCTGCTGCTGGCCTTGCGACTTTCTTTTCGCTTGCTGTGAAGGTATTTGACAGACTTGGATACGAACTTTGGGCGAAGTTCTTAGCCTGCGCTGTATGTCTTATTTTCACTTGGTGTGCTCTTTATATTAATGATTTCGATTTACCCGGATTTGGACGGGTATACACGGGTTTGGGTGATTATCACGCCTGTTCTATGCTTTCGAATGATTCGAAGCGCGACAACTTGTTTGATCCCAGAGAGCGACTTTTTTGTAAGCGTGTAGCTGAGTTTCTCGAAAATGATGATGGGTTGATATATAACAACGCAGATGACGGCAGCGCTTTCGCATATCCTTTATACGATTTAAACCTTCTTTACCGTCGGTCTGCTGCAGAGATGCTCGGTAATGAGACGTGTGATAACCAAACGCTGAGGTTGCATCTCGACAAGCTTGCTACAAATAGAGATGTTCAACGCATCCTTAAAGAGAATGGTATTAAGTACATTCTTAATTTGGACTATGGCGGTGAGATCAACGACGAGCGTTGCTACTACGGTTACTATACTTGGGACAAATGGCAAGGCATTAATTCGATCAAAGATTCGACTCCGGGGCTCAAGCTTCTTATGTCGGAAGACGATATGCGACTTTATGAGATAGATTATTCTTCTTTTAGTTAATTATTCTTTTCGTTTTGGTCAAAGCATCCTCTTAATAGTCTTTAAGGCAAAGTTCCGTTTCTATTCATTTTTAGAGCTTCGCGATAAGCCACTCGTCGATAAGCGGGTGGCTTATTATTTTTGATGTTACTGATTCGTAGGAGTATTGCATGTCTCTAAAAAACACCGTTTATGATGCCGTTAACTCAAATAAGTTTGGTAAAGCGTTCTTAAAGGCTCGTCGCGATCTCCGTGGCGATGAGGCAGTTCGGGCTATTCAGTCTGGTACCCATGACTTTGTCGACCGCAGCAAGGGCAGCGATAAGCTCTGCATTATTCTCGCGGGATATAAGCCGACATTATGGGAAGACGTTTTTGGGCGTATTGCGGCATATGTGCCTTCCGATGTTGACGTATGCGTTATGACCAGCGGGCTTGTGAATGAAGAGCTTAAGCAGATCGCCGCTGATCACGACTGGTCCTATCTGTCGACTTCTGTCAATCATTTATCTGTTGTTCAGAATATTGCGATTGAATGCCATCCGAGGGCTAAGTGGATTTATAAGCTTGATGAGGATATGTTTTTGACTAAGGGCTTCTTTGAGGCAATGCTTGATACCTACAAGGAGCTTGAGTCAAAGACCTTATATAAACCAGCGTTTGTCTCTCCTTTAATTAATGTCAGTTGCTACGGGCATCTTCGCTTGCTAGACAAATTGAATCTTCTGGATGATTTTAGGAATACCGGACTCACGGATATGAAGTATTCCGATGGATTGCACCACAATCGTCAGGTCATTTCTGAGCCTAAGGTTGCTCGTTATATGTGGGGCGAGTCTCAGCCTGTGTTG
>CAJJPN010000085.1:0-8556 GCA_905193635.1 Coriobacteriaceae bacterium | reverse complement strand
TATCGTCCATCAGATTCTTATGGTTCTCCTCGCCGATAAGCTCATCCATGGCCGGATCGCCCAGCTCGGCCTCGACCTCGGCGACCTTCTTGGTGGCGTTGGCGTGACCGTCGCCCTCAAAGGCGATAACGCGACGAGTCTGGCGATCGAACACGCCGCGGAAGTTGCGGCCGCTGCCGATCGGCCAGTTCATGGGATACGTATTGATCCCCAGAACATTCTCGATCTCTTCCATGAGCTCAAACGGATCGCGAGCCTCGTGGTCGAGCTTGTTCACAAAGGTAAAGATGGGAATATGGCGCAGCGTACAGACCTTAAAGAGCTTTTTGGTCTGGGCCTCGACGCCCTTAGCGCCGTCGATGACCATGACTGCGGCGTCGGCGGCCATAAGGGTACGGTAGGTATCCTCCGAGAAGTCCTGGTGGCCGGGGGTATCGAGGATGTTGACGCAGGCGCCGTTGTAGGTGAACTGCAGCACCGAGGAGGTAACGGAAATACCGCGCTCTTTCTCGATGTCCATCCAGTCCGAAACGGCATGCTTGGCCGAGCTCTTGCCCTTGACCGAGCCGGCAGTCTGGATGCTGCCGGTATAGAGCAGCAGCTTCTCGGTAAGCGTGGTCTTACCGGCGTCCGGGTGGCTGATGATCGCGAATGTGCGGCGCGACGAGATTTCATCCGACAGGCTTGCCATGCGGATCCTTTCTTGCATTGAGTGCATTACGTCGTTGTAACCGCACCATTGTAGCCGCGAAATCCCGCCATAGGGCACCTATCAGGACAAATTCATCAGTTGGGGCCTGGGTAGCCGGCCCAATCCGAATTTGTCTCTTGCGTAACTGTGCATAGTGTATATATACTGTGCTTACCGGTTATATACACGTGTAGCACAACAGCTAAGGAGCCGCTGTGGACATTATCCTATCCAATTCGAGCGACAAGCCCATCTACGAGCAGATATCCTCGCAGGTCAAAGCTCAGATCCTTTCGGGCACACTCGCTGCGGGAGCCAAACTCCCCAGCATCCGTGCACTCGCGAGCGACCTGGGTGTGAGCGTCATCACCACCAAGCGCGCCTACGCCGACATGGAGCAACTCGGGTTTATCTGCACCGTGCAGGGCAAGGGCTGCTTTGTCGCCGAGGGCAACCAGAAGCTCTTGCGCGAAAACCAGCTCTGCCATATCGAAGAGCTGCTTGCGAAAGCGGCGAGCCAAGCCGAAACCCTGGGCGTCACGCGCGACAAACTGCACGAAATGCTCGACCTGGTGGCCCCCGAAACCATGCAGTAGCCATCTGCAAGAAAGGCTATACCATGCAATATTTGCTAGAAATCAAAGGTGCGTCGCGCCATGTGAGCGATCGCTTTTCGCTGCGCGACGTCACGCTTGCCGTGGAGCCCGGCCAGATCGTTGGCTTTGTGGGCGCAAATGGCGCCGGCAAGACGACGACCATTCGCGCCGCGCTTGGGCTTATAAAGCCCGATGCCGGCGAGGTGCATCTGCTTGGACAGCGCTGCGACGCCAACGCGCCCGACGAGACGCAGCGCCACCTGCGCTCCCGCATCGGGCTTGTCCTGGACACGTGTCCCTTCCCCTCCACGCTCAAGGTGGGCCAGGTCGAGAAACTCGTAGGCCCGGCATACCCCACGTGGAGCTGCGAAACGTTCGCCGGATTCATCGACCGATTTGGCCTCGATCCCAAGACGAAGGTCAAGGACCTCTCCCGCGGCATGGGCATGAAGCTGCAGCTCGCCTGTGCGCTCAGCCACAATGCCAAGCTGCTCGTTTTGGACGAAGCCACCGCGGGCCTCGATCCCATGGCGCGCGAGGAACTGCTCGACGAGTTGCTTGCCTTTGTCGCCGACGGCCAGCACAGCGTGCTGCTCTCGAGCCACATTACATCCGACCTCGATCGCACTGCCGACCGCGTCATCTGCATCGATAACGGCTCGATTGTGTTTGACCTGCCGCGCGAGGACATTACCGACCGAGCCGGCATCGCCCACTGCACCCAAGCACAGGCCGCAGAGCTTATGGCTTGCGTCGAAGGTGCCCGTGCCGCCCACCACGCCTATAGCGTGGACGTGCTCGTACCCAACCGTCGCGAGGCGCTCGAGGCCTTCCCCGAGATTCCCTGCGACCGGGCAACCATTGATGACTATCTTCGCCTCATACTGAAAGGGGCTTCGAAATGAAACGCGCCTTTATGTCTGAGCTCGCCATCGTCCGCACGCTTGTCCCAAGCATCGCGGGCGTCGGCCTGTTCATCTTCGTCGTACTAACCCTCGCCAACGCATCGGATGGCGATGCCAGTATGAGCGCCGGCGCCTGCGCGGTCAGTGCCATGTCGCCCATCGTGGTCATGAGCTCGCTGGCCGGCTACGACAATCAAAACGGATGGGAGCGCTATCGGGCAACGCTGCCCCTCTCGCGCAAAGACATCATCTGCGCACGTTACCTCTGCATTGTTGCCTTCTCGGCCATCATGGCGTGCGCGACCGTGCTTTTGAGCACCATCACTCTTCCGTTCTTCGATCACACGGGCATGCCCTCGACGGGACAGATCGTCTTTGAGACCACAATAGCCTCCGCCGCATCGATGCTCATCTCCCTCATGATGGTGTTTCTGGCACAGCCGCTGTTCTTTCGATTTGGACACATGGAGGCGCTGCGCCTTTCCGTCGGCCTGTTTGCCCTGCTCGGATGCCTTGCCATGGCCACGCTGAGCTCCTCCAACCCCATCAGCAACTGGCTCATGTCGATTGCTGGGGCGAATCCCGATCCCGCCGTCCTCGGCTGCCTGTGCGCAGGAATTGCCGTACTGGCCCTCACGCTATGTGCAATCAGCTGCACCGTCAGCACCAAGGTCTATCGGGCACGCGACCTGTAGGCAAGCAAATCTCGACCCACGCGGGCCGCAATCGGTCGCAATCGCCCATCCGCAAATCCATGGCAAACGGCATGTCCCCGGCGTGCGCCACCGTACTACTTGCGCAGCGGCTTGGGAAGCGGAATGCCGGCGGCGATAACAGCGGCGATGATCATGCAGACGATGCCCTTGAGCGGGAAGCACATGAGCAGCAGGCCCACGACCATGACGGGCTGACGCATGACGGCGCCCATCGTCGAGGCGGTGCAGACGGCGACGCAAAAGACCGGATCTGCGCCGGTGAGGATGGCAAGGCCATAGCCCAGGCTCACACCCGAGAAGATAACCGGGAAGAAGTGGCCGCCGCGCCAACCAAGGTTGATGAGGGCGGGCGTCAGCATGGCCTTAACAAGACCGGTCGCGATAAGCACGTCAGCGGGAATGGTCAGATAGGTTTCCATGAGCACATCGGCCTGGGTCTCGCCGGCAAACATGGTGTAGGGCAGGACCGTGCCACAGATGGCGAGCGCCAGGCCGGCCAGCATGGCCTTGACGACCGGGCGCTCCCCTATTGCATGGGACAGTGCCTCGCTTGCATGCTCAGAGACAAAGTACAGCCAACCGCATACGGTGCCGACCAACGCCAGCGGAATGAGCCAGACAAGTTCCAGGTTACCCACCTGGGCGGCCTCGAACCTGGGCATGCCCATGCCGCCGCCCATAAGCTGGCCGAGCAGCAGATAGGTGCCCAGACCGCCGGCAATCGCGATGCCGTAGACCACGGTCTTTTGCGCCTTGGGCAGCTTGATGGTGATCTCATCGGACGCGGAGTCCTCGCCAGCGCCCTGGCCGTCGGCGCTACCGGCGAGCGGCGCCACAAAGCCAAACACGGGCGCGGTAAAGAGCGCCGTCAGGGCAGCCTGGGTGCCCAGCAGCGTGAGCTCCCTAAACTCGGCGCCAAAGCGACGCATGCGGTCGCCGACCCAGCTGCACAGACCCGCGATAACTCCGGTCAGGCCGGCCTCCGGTCCAATACTTCCGCCAAACAGCAGCGGCAGCAATGCCGCAAGCGAAAGCTTGCCGAGGTTGTCGTACGGGTAGCGACCGTCTTGTTTAACCTTGGCCATCACCTGGTTGAGGTCATCGGTCTTGGTGCCCGTAATCTTTTCGTACAGACCGATCAGCAGGCCGCCCAGCAAGCAGACAAAAAACGGGTACGGCAGAAAACCGAACGGGCCGCTCGCGAGCTCAGGCGAAGCGACGCCCAGCGCGTGCGGAATCTCGGTCCATAGATAGTCGACACCGTGCTCCATCGCAAAAAAGAACAGCCAGACCGCGGCGCCTGCGAACGCACCGGTCACGGCAACGCTAACTAAAAACAGCGCACGGTTTTTGGGTTTTGCAAGACTATCCATCGGGACCTCCCGTGGTCAAATTCGGCAAAGATACGTTTTATTGTAGAGCGAGCGTTACCCGAACGAGCCAACCGTCTGCGCCGCAAACGGCACCATTGGGAGTCATAGTGGGGCAGGCTCAAGACTTATCCGCTGATAATCGAGGCAATCTCGCGCAAATCGTCGGCAAAGTAGATGCCGTGCTGGCGCCTCGGGCTCGAAAGCCCTTTATCAATCATGCGTCCGAGCAGCGCCTTGAGATCGTTGTAGTAACCGTCCAGGTTATACAGGATGCACGGCGCGCTCAGATGCCCCAGCGACACGGCCGACATGACCTCGGCAATCTCCTCGAGCGTACCCGTCCCGCCGGGAAAGGCAATGAAGGCATCACCAAGCTCGATCATCTTGGCCTTGCGCTCGGCCATGTCGCTCGTCACGATGAGGTCGTCGATGCCATCGTGCTGAAACTCGGCCTCGATAAAAAAGCTCGGCTCCACGCCCGTCACGTGTCCACCGGCATCGAGCACGCTATCGGCGAGCGCGCCCATCAAGCCCGACTTGGACCCGCCGTATACCAACGCGTGTCCGTTAGCGCCAATCCAGTTGCCCAGCTCCTGCACCGCGGGCAGAAACGCCGGGTCATTACCGACGCTGGCACCCAGATACACGGTGATATTCATATTCAGTCCCCCTCATCGTGACGCCGCCCGTTCTAGCGCTGGCGTCGACGATACTCGCGCACGCGACGCGAAAGATCGGCGAGCTCGTCACGATCGAGCTCTTCCAAATGCTCAAGATCGTCCATAAAGCGCGCCATGGTGTCCTTTTGGCGCATCTTGATGAGCGTATTGCAGTAGTTCACCGCCACGCCCGTAAGCATGGCGATGTAGAAGATGCTGATGACGCTCAAGACGACGGTAATCGCGCGGGCAACCGGTGTCTCGGCCGGAATGTCACCAAAGCCGATGGTCGAGACCGTCTCAAAGCTAAACCAAAGTCCATCGCCAAAGGTGAGGGTCGTGGGCTCGGACAGCCAGACGGCCGTCGAGCACAGCAGATAGAACACAAGAAACAGGCCCGTGATGCGCGCAAAGCCAGCCTGGCGCAACACGTCGGCAAGCGTCCTCAACTTGTTCATCGCGACCCCTTTTCCCAAGCGCCCAATCATGTTCGTTCGGTATTGTCCCACACTCGACACTCGAGGACGCTCCTTTTGTGCTGGCAGAAAGGGACTGTCCCCAACTGCCGGCACATAAGGAACGTCCCTAAGTGCCAACTCCGGCAAAGAGTGTCCCCGGCGACTAGTCGTTTAAGAACGTCCCCAATGACTACTACAACTGCCGGACAGATTGGGAACG
The DNA here is from genome assembly GCA_905193635.1 of Coriobacteriaceae bacterium. Classification (GTDB taxonomy): domain Bacteria; phylum Actinomycetota; class Coriobacteriia; order Coriobacteriales; family Coriobacteriaceae; genus Collinsella. Next base: position 2,938 of record CAJJPN010000085.1, on the reverse strand, counting down.
TCCCTAAGTGCCGGATGTTAGGCAAGCTGAGCTGGTATCCTTATGCGGTATTATCTCGACTCGATAGGATTGCCTGTGAAACCTTCCGCCGTCCTTCGCTTAGCTCTATATCGCACCCTAGCTGTCGCGCTTGCTGCGCTCACACTACTGAGCGCCGTCATGCCCACCCCAGCCTTTGCCGCCGACTCCGACCAGCAGGTCAAGACGGTTCGCGTTGGCTGGCTCGTCAACAACAAAGGCTTCCAGGAAGGCACGCCGGGCGAGCGCCTCTCGGGATGGGGCTACGAGTACCTCCAGACCCTCTCGTATTACACAAAGGGCTGGCAATACGAATACGTTAGCGGCACCTTCTCCGAGCTTATGGACATGCTCGAGGCAGGCGAAATCGACCTCATGCCCAACATCTCGTATTCGGCAGAACGCGAGCAGAAGCTGCTCTTTTCCTCGAACCCCGAGGGCACCGAGCGCTACTACATCTACGCCAGGCCCGACCGCGACGACCTGGCCAAGGGTGACCCCCAGGCGCTCCAAGGCCTCACCATCGGCTGCAACTCTGGCGTTATGCAAACTATCGTCGGCCAGCAGTGGCTCGCCGACGAAGGCGTTACCTGCACCTATAAAGAAATCGACACCGGCAGTGCCCTCTTTGAGGCGCTTGCAGACGGCGAGGTCGACGCCGTCATCATGAACGACACCATTTCGTCGCCCGATGCGTCACCCATGTTCTACGTAGGCTCGAGCGACTACTATTTTGCCGTTCCCAAAAGCCGCCCTGATCTGATGAACGACATCAACGCCGCCATGACGACCATCGCCCGCGATAACCCGCGCTATAACGAGGAAGTCAAATCGAGTTACTCGACCCAAAACAGTGGCTCGTCATCGCTCACCGGCCCCGAGACCACCTGGCTCAAAGAAAACGGCAATACCATCACGATCGGCTATCTTAAAAACCAACTTCCCTACTGTACGCAAAATGACGACGGCGAGATGGAAGGGTCGCTCGCCTCGCTTGCAACGACGTTGCACGACAAGTTTGGCATTACGGTCAAAACAATCGCACTCTCGAGCAACAAACAAATGATCAAAGCCCTTTCCAACGGGACCATCGATGTCGCTCTGCCGTTGTTTCGCGACTACTGGCTCGCCGAGCAGACAGGGGTCATCCAGTCAAACTCGATGGGAACGGTTTCGCTGACCGCCATTCACAGTGGCAAAAACCTGAACAGCGACCTTAAGAACATCGCTTGTACAAAGAGCACAATCGTTAACCGTTTTGAGCTCGAAAGTCTCTTTCCGAACGCAACGGTAACCGAGTATTCGAATGACGGCGAGGTGCTCAAAGCCCTCGATGAGGGGAAGGCACGTTGCATCATTGTCCCCAGCACGCGCCTGGAAACTCTCCGCGACATCTACGACATCGAGGATTTCGAAACACAGGAACTCACCAACACGGCACAACTATCGTGTTTAATTTCGCGCGGCAAGCCCGAGCTGCTGGGAATCATCAATAAGGGCATCGTCAATGCAGGTGAATCGCTCTCTGCAAACAGCTATTTCCCCACATCGTACTCGGCGCAAGAATCGGATGCGTTCCGACTTCTCTACCGCAACCGCATCGTCATTGCGGCAGTCGTCATTTGCATTTTGCTCACCGGCATCGTCATCCTTGTCTGGTCGCTTTACCGCGCACAGGAGGAACGGCAGAAAGCCGATGCCGCCAACGCCGCCAAAACCGCTTTCCTCACGCGCATGAGCCACGACATCCGCACGCCGCTCAACGGCATCCTAGGCCTTATCGAAATTGAGGAATTGAGAGAAGGCGACATGCAGGTCGCCCGCGAAAGCCGCGCCAAGGCGCGCGTTGCCGCCAATCACCTGCTGTCACTGATTAACGACATCCTCGAGATGGGCAGGATCGAGGAGTGCAAAGTGACGCTCGAGCACGAATCATTCAACCTTAAAGAGCTGTGCGACAATGCGCTCGTACTGTGCAAGCTCCGCGCATCGGACCGCGGCATAACCATGCTCGACACCAGCGAGCCCTACGCTGTCGACCAATATATGATCGGCAGCCCCACCCATATTCGGCAGATCCTTGTCAACCTGCTCGACAACAGCATCAAGTACAACAAGCACGGAGGCACCGTCACGTTCTCATCGACCATCAAACCGGTCGACGACGAGCACGCCGTGTTTTGCTTTAGCGTCTCGGATACCGGCATTGGTATGACGCCCGAGTTTTTGACGCACATTTACGAGCCGTTTGCCCAGGAAGGCGACGATGCGCGTAGCAAGTTCCAAGGAACCGGCATTGGCATGTCTATCGTCAAATCGCTCATCGATATGATGGGCGGCACGATTGAGATTTCGAGTGAGGTTGGCGCGGGAAGCACGTTCAACGTCCAGATACCGCTCGATATCGACAAGAACCCTCAGGCAAAAGAACGTGCGTCCAAGCAGACATACAGTTGCTCGCTTGCCGGCATGAACGTCCTTTTGGCAGAAGACAACGAGCTCAATGCCGAAATTGCCCAGGCTCTACTCGAAAGCGAAGGCATCGTCGTAACGCGCGCCGCCGACGGCAACAAAGCAGTCGACCTATACGTTAGTCGTCCCGCCGGCAGCTTCGATGCGATCCTGATGGACATCATGATGCCGGGCATGGATGGCTACGAGGCAACCCGCGCGATTCGTCTGAGCGAAAAGGCCGATGCAGCCGACATCCCCATCATCGCGCTCACTGCCAACGCCTTCAACGAGGACGCCAAGGCGGCACACGATGCCGGTATGAACGCCCATCTGCCCAAACCGCTCGACTTTAACAAGCTCAAAAACATACTCGCCCGCATCAAGAAAAACGGAACTGTTTCGCTATAGTTTGCGTTTAACCACCATGCACAGCCAGAAAGGAAGCCAACGATGTTTAGGCCCTTAC
>CAJJPN010000084.1:0-8629 GCA_905193635.1 Coriobacteriaceae bacterium | reverse complement strand
GATAGGTCACGAGCGGCCACGCGGTGGACTCCTCGGCCATCATCATCACGTCGGGGTAGTGCGCCTCCACAGCGCAGTTGACCTGGCGGATAAACGCACTGGCGTCCAGGTCCTCCTCGGTACCGTATTTGTTGAACTTCTTTTGGACGGGATCGTCGATGCCAAAGTTGAGGTAGAGCATGCTGGACACGCCGTCCATGCGAATGCCGTCCACATGGAAGTTCTCGAGCCAGTACAGCACGTTGGAGACCAGGAAGGAGCGGACCTCGCCGCGGGCGAAGTCAAACTTGTGCGTGCCCCAGTTGGGGTGAATCTCGTGCTCAAACAGCATGTGGCCGTTAAAGGTGGCAAGGCCGTGGGAGTCGGCGCAAAAACCGCCAGGCACCCAGTCCATGATCACGCCAATGCCGGCCTCGTGGCACGCATCGATAAAGTGCATGAGCTGCTGCGGGTTGCCGTAGCGCGACGTGGCGGCGTAGTAGCCGGTCGTCTGGTAGCCCCAGGAGCCGTCGAAGGGATGCTCCATAAGCGGCATGACCTCGATGTGCGTGTAGCCCATATCTCGCACGTAGTCCACGAGCTCCACCGATAGGTCGTCGTAGGTATAGAACTCGCCGCGCTGCGCGGGGAAGGGATCCATGGGGCCGGGGTAGTTGCCGTACTCGTCGGGCTCGCCCTGCGGCGCGTCGCCGTGGCGCTTCCACGAGCCAATATGCACCTCGTAGATGTTAAGGGGCTGCGACATGTGATTATGGCTGGCGCGGCGCTTGAGCCATGCGGCGTCGTTCCACTGGTAGCCATCGAGGGTCCACAGCACGCTCGCGGTACCCGGAGGGCACTCGGCCTTAAAGGCGTACGGATCGGCCTTGTAGAGCTTTTCGCCCTCGTTGGTCTCGATAAGGTATTTATAGAGCTGGCCCTGCTCGGCGCCAGGAATAAAGCCTTCCCAAATAGCGCTCGTATGCACGGGCACCAGCGGGTTGGCTTGCTCATCCCAGTCGTTAAATTCACCAATGACATGGACGCTCTTTACGTCGGGCGCCCAAACGCAAAAACGCCAGCCACGCGTACGGTTCTGCGTGTCGGGATGCGCGCCCATCTTTTCCCAGCTGCGCTCCCACGTACCGACGCCAAACAGGTAGACATCGTCTTTGGTGAGCTCCGGTGCGTGCGGGGCGGCTTTACGGGTAGCAGGCTTTTTGGTTGCTGGCTTTAGCTTTGTATCGCTCACGTTTGATCCCATCATGACGCGGCAGCGTGTTGCCTTGGTGACTAGATGCGAAAGGTCCAAGGCTGCACGAATCGAAGGGACGGCGATAGTTCTATGATTCGTTCCACCTCGCGTGCTCGGTGGAACTTTCGACAAAAACTACGATAACACCTGTACGTTACTTTTATGAACGAAAGAGGATTTGCGGGGGCGTTTAATCGGTAAGCGCCATGTTTATACCACTTGCAGAATTGCCGTGGTAAAACTCTTGACAGTTTTACCAATTAGCGTTTCTAGATTGTTAGGTTGACGTTTGGTAAAACGTTTTTAGCAGGTTGTTTACCCTTTGACATCGAAAGGCTCGTTTATGGACCACATCGCTGCCCCAAGTGTTGCTTTTATTTTCGATTGCGACGGCACACTGGTTAATAGCACCCCCGTTTGGGCCTATGCCCAGCCCGAGTTATTGCACCGCCACGGTATTGACGTGACGGTCGACGATTTTGCACAGTTTGAGCATTTGTCGCTCGAGGACGAGTGCCAGGCCTACCACGACATCTGGGGCATTGGCGAAAATGGCGAGGAGCTGTATCGCGAGCTGAGCGACATCCTGATCGATGGCTACTCCAAGGTGCCGCCGCGCGAGGGTCTGCTGGCGTTTTTGGAGCAGGCGAAGACTGCCGGTATTGCCATGTGCGTTGCCACGTCCACGCCGTCCGAGCTGGTTACGTCAGCGCTTGCGGGCGCCGGACTCGATGTCTACATGGAGCTTGTGACCACCACGGGCGAGGCGGGGCGCTCCAAGCAGTTCCCCGATGTGTACGAGCTGGCGCTGCGCCGTCTGGAGGAGCGCCACGGGCGCAAGTTTGAGCGCGCGTGGGTGTTTGAGGACGCCGTCTTTGGCCTTAAGAGCTCTGGCACCGCCGGTTTTAAGCGTGTGGGCATTTATGACCCGCACGGCCGTATGGAGCACGACGAGGTGTGTGCCAACTGCGACATCTTCATCGACAGCTATGAAGAGCTGGACCTGGCCCGTGTGCTTTCGTTTGAGGGCTAGGCGAGGGCTGTGGTTTGTAAGGTATTAGTGGTCTGCGGCTCGCCCGTGGTGGCGAGCGCGGATCTGTTGCGTAGGTTAGCAGGGGAGTGCGACCACGTTGTCGCAGTGGACCGCGGGCTCGACGCGCTGCTGGGCGCCGGTCTGGGCTGCGATGTGTATGTGGGGGATGCCGACACGGTTAGCGATGCGGGTCGTGCGTTGGCCGATGCCGCCGAAGCCTTTGAAGTAGAGTGCCACGACCCGTACAAGGACTATACCGATCTGGCGCTGGCGCTCGATTCCGTCCGCCGTCGCTGGCCGGGTGCCGAAGTGGTTGCGACCTGCGCCACCGGCGGTCGTCCGGATATGGCGCTTTCCGTACTGGGCCTGCTCGCGGGTTACGAGGATGCCCCAGTCTGGATTGCCGAGGACAAGGTGATCTCCCGCATCCTTCGCGCAGGCGAATCGTGGACCATCGAAGGCGCTGAAGGCAAGACGTTCTCCATCATCGCCATAGCCCCCAACACCGAGGTAAGCGAACATGGCTTGGAGTGGGAACTAGATCACGCTTCGTTAGTTCTACTAGCCGACACGGGCATCTCTAACGTCGTCAGGTCAACAGCCACGATCCAAGTCCACACCGGCACCGCCATCACTTACCTATATCGATAGGCATTTAGAATCTGACTCAAAAAGTCCTTGCACGCCGCGCCAACTTCCCCTATAGTATTTCGACGTCACGGGGGCGTAGCTCAGCTGGGAGAGCGCTTGACTGGCAGTCAAGAGGTCAGGGGTTCGATCCCCCTCGTCTCCACCCGAGCATTGAATGAGGCTCCAACGCAAGTTGGGGCCTTTTTTCATATAGGCACACAAGGTCAAAGGCGGCACCATGATCCTCCTGGTCGACAAGATCGAAAAAAGCTTCGGCGCACGCGTCCTCTTTAGCGGCGCGTCCTTCCAGATCAACCCCGGCGAGCGCTTCGCGCTCGTGGGCCCCAACGGCGCCGGCAAAACCACCATGCTCAAAATCATCATGGGCATCGACAGTCCTGACTCCGGCCAGGTCCAGTACGCAAAGGACTGCCAGGTGGGCTACCTAGAGCAGGAAACTAATCTGGAACAAAAGGACACCACCATCCTCGCCGAGGTCATGGCCGCCGCCAAGGAAATCCGCCGCATGGGCGAGCGCGCTAACGAGCTGCAGGCCCAAATCACCGAGCTCTCCGAGCAGGGCAAGGACGTCGACGCACTCCTCAACGAGTACGGCCAGGTCCAGGACCGCTTTGAGCACCTGGGCGGCTACGAGCTCGAGAGCAACGCCCGCAAAATCCTGTCCGGCCTGGGCTTTAAGGTCACCGACTTTGAGCGCCCGTGCTCCGAGTTCTCGGGCGGCTGGCAGATGCGCATCGCGCTCGCCAAGCTCTTCCTGCGCCATCCCGACCTGCTGCTTCTGGACGAGCCCACTAACCACCTGGACCTCGAAAGCGTCCAGTGGCTGCGCGGCTTTATAGCCAACTATGACGGCGCCGTCCTCATCGTCAGCCACGACCGCGTTTTCATGGACGCTTGCGTCGACCACGTCGCCGCACTCGAAAATCGTCGCGTGACCACTTACACCGGCAACTACAGCAGCTACCTCAAGCAGCGCGAGGACAACCTTGAGCAGATGCGCGCCAAGCGCGCCGCCCAGGAGCGCGACATCGCCCACATGCAGGTCTTCGTCGACAAGTTCCGCTACAAGCCCACCAAGGCAGCCCAGGCCCAGGAGCGCATCCGCAAGATCGAGCAGATCAAAAAGGAGCTTGTCATCCTACCCGAGGGCCACAAGCACATCGACTTTAAGTTCCCTGACCCACCGCGCTCCGGCGATATGGTCGTGGGCCTGGAGGGCGTCTCCAAGTCCTACGGCAACAAACACATCTACAGCGATATCGACCTCAAGCTCTACCGCGGCGAGCACGTGGCGCTCGTCGGCCCCAACGGGGCCGGCAAGTCCACGCTCATGAAGATCATCGCCGGACTGGAGCCGCCCACCACCGGCACCCGCGACCTGGGCACCAACGTGGGCGTGGCCTATTACGCCCAGCACGCACTCGAGGGCATGACCGAGTCCAACACCGTCCTGCAAGAGATCGACACCGTCACGCCCAAGTGGACCGTGCCACAGCAGCGCAGCCTACTGGGCGCCTTCCTGTTTAGCGACAACGATTCCATCGAGAAGCAGGTTCGCGTCCTCTCCGGCGGCGAAAAAGCGCGTCTGGCCCTGGCCAAGATGCTCGTGGCCCCCGAGGCGCTCCTGTGCCTGGACGAGCCCACCAACCACCTAGACATCGACTCGGTGGACATGCTCGAGAACGCCCTGCAAAACTTCCCTGGCACCATCGTGCTGATCAGCCACGACGAGCACCTGGTGCGCGCCGTTGCCAACCGCGTCATCGACATCCGCGACGGCAAGGTCACGGTCTATGACGGCGACTACGACTACTATCTCTACAAGCGCGAGGACCTCGCAGCCCGCGCCGCCGCCGAGGCGGCGGGGGAGAGTGCACCGGCCGCGACCAAGTCCGCTAAGGTCACCGCGGCCCAGTCCGATGCGCCCGCCGCCCCCAAGCCGGCCGAGGGTAAAAAGACCAAGGAGCAAAAGCGCGCCGAGGCCCAGGCCCGCGCTGCGCTCAACAAAAAGCTCAAGGACGTGCGCAACCAGCTCAAGAAGATCGAGGCCGAGCTCGACAAAAAGCGTGCCCGCTATGACGAGCTTATGGAATTGATGGCAAGCGAAGAGCTTTATGCCGATCAAGACAAGTTCAACGCCGCGCTGGGGGAATATAACGGCCTTAAGCAAGAGCTGCCCAAGCTCGAGGACGAATGGCTGGAGCTTTCCACCCAGATCGAAGAGGAGACCGCGCGTGAACTCTCGTAAGGCCGCTGCCGTGGCGATGAGCATCATCGCCATCGCCTGTCGCATCTGCGGCATCTTTATGAGCGCGATGACCGTGCTGCTGTGTTTTAGCGGCCTCACCGCCAAGCTGCAGATCGTGGGCTTTGTCGTCGAGCTTTCGCGCGCCCTGCCGAGCGCCATCGCCGGCTACGGCGTCATCACGTCGCCCTTTGGCGGTGTGTTCCGCCTGGATTACGCCATCGTCGCCGTGATCCTGTTTGTGATCGACTACCTTCTCACGCGCGCCTCGCGTCGCGTCCGCTAGAGGAGCGCCATGTCCAGCAGCTACCTCATGAACCTGCTCGCCAGCGCCGTCGCCGTCATCGTGGGCATCGTGATCCACGAGAGCGCACACGCCGCAGCGGCCTGGGCGCTCGGCGACAAGACGGCCCGTTCGCGCGGCCGCGTCTCGCTCAACCCGCTCAACCACATCGACCCGTTTGGCACCATCATCCTGCCACTGCTCATGCTTGCCGCCGGCGGCCCGGTGTTCGCCTTCGCCAAGCCCGTGCCCGTCTACCTCAACAACCTCAAGCACCCCAAACGTGACGAGGTCTTGGTGAGCGTGGCCGGCCCCGCGTCGAACATCGCCCTCGCGTGCCTCGCGGCCGCCCTCATGCACGCAACGTACGGCAACCTCTACACCAGCATGTCCTTTGCCCTGGCGTCACAGATCATGAACTTCGGCGCCACGTTTATCGTGGTCAACCTGTCACTCGCGTTCTTCAACCTCATCCCGATCCCGCCGCTCGATGGCTCGTCGATCATCGTGCCATTCCTCAAAGGCAAGGCGCTCAACAACTACTATCACCTGCAGCAATACGCCATGCCCATCCTCATCATTGTGCTGTACCTGCTGCCTATGTGGACCGGCATCGACGTGATCGGCCGCTATTTCGACGTTACCGTGTATCCGCTTGCTGAGCAGCTGCTCAACTTCGCAATCGCCGGCATCTAAGGTAAACTTACAGGTCGACCGTGCAAAACGGTCGTAATATGCACCCAAACCGCGCCGCGAAGGCGCCGTCAAAGGAGGTCGAAGATGTCGTATCGCGTGTCGACGCAGGTCTACAGCGGACCGTTCGACCTGCTGCTGCAGCTGGTAACCCGCCAAAAAGTAGATATCGGCGCCATCTCCATCAGCGAGGTGGCCGAGCAGTACCTTGCCGAGGCCGAGCGCATCGAGGCGCTGGACCTGGACGTGGCGAGCGACTTTTTGTTGGTCGCAGCAACCCTTTTGGACATCAAGGCCGCCTCCTTGGTGCCGCAGGAGGCCCCGCGCAAAGCCGATGACGACGATGACGAGTTCGACGAAGACCTCGAGGAGCTCAGCACGCTCGACGGCGACGCCCTGCGCGAGGTCCTGATCCAGCGCCTGATTGCCTACAAGCAGTTTAAAGGCGCGGCTGCGGCCCTCGGTGCCCGCATGCAGGCCGAAAGCCGCATGCACCCGCGCGTGGCCGGCCCCGACCCCGAGTTCCTGGGGCTCATGCCCGACTACCTGGCCGGCATCACCCTACGCGGTCTGGCCGTCATCTGTGCCGACCTTGACGGCAAGCGACAGACCTTCCTGCTGGAAGCCGAGCACGTGGCACCGCATCGCGTGCCGCTCGACCTGACGGTGGCCTCGGTCGACCGCTTTACCATGGCGCACCAAACCTGCACCTTCCGCGAGCTGCTGGACGGCGACGCCACCACCGAGCAGCTCGTCGTCACCTTCCTGGCTATGCTCGAGCTTGCCAAACGCGGCTCGCTCACGCTGAGCCAGGACGAGATCTTTGGAACCATCTGCATCAACCGAGTCGAGGGCGCCGAGGCATACGTGCCCGGCGAGGGCCCCGAGCTCACCGAATAGGAGCGGCAACCATGTCAACCCTTTCCACGCTGGAGGCTAACAGCCTCAAAGGCGCCCTCGAGGCGCTGCTGCTGGTGTCGAGCGACCCCGTAAGCGCGCCTGCGCTGGCCGGTGCGCTGGATATCGCCCCTGGCGAGTGCGCGTCGCTTTTGGCCGAGCTCAAGGTCGAGTACGAGGAGGCCAACCGCGGCTTTCAGCTGCGCGAGGTCGCCGGCGGCTGGCGCCTGTTCACACATCCCGCCTACCACGATGTGGTCGAGGCCTACGTGCTGAGCTGGGACACGCAAAAACTGTCGCAGGCGGCGCTCGAGACCCTGGCTGTCATCGCCTACCACCAGCCCGTCACACGCGAGGTCGTCAAGGGCATTCGCGGCGTCAACTCCGACGGCGTCATCGCGTCGCTCGTGGACAAGGGCCTGGTGCGCGAGCTCGGCCGCGACCCCGAGCGCGGACAGGCCATCATCTACGGCACGACCAACGCCTTCTTGGAAAAGTTCGGCCTGCGCTCCACCCGCGACCTGCCCGATCTGGAGCAGTTTGCCCCCGACGAGCAATCGCGCCAGTTTATCCGCGAGCGCCTGAGCGGCCGCAGCATTCAGTCCACGCTCGAGGAGCAGGCCGAGGACCTGGACGAAGAGCGCGAACTGCTCGATACCGATGTTGAAGATGTTGAGGCAGTCGAGGACTTGGAATCCCTGGTCGTCGGCGAGACCTCGGAGGATTTACATGACGAGGACTAACGAAGTAGGGGAGACGCGTGCCATGGGCAGCGCAGTGCCCGCCACCGACGCCCAGCCCGTCTATCCGCACACCATGCGCCTGCAGCGCTTTTTGGCGCGCGCGGGCGTGGCGAGCCGCCGCGGCTCGGAGGACCTGATGACCGCCGGCCGCGTGACCGTCAACGGCGAAGTCGCGACCGAGCTGGGCACCAAGGTCGACGTCGACCGCGACCATATCGAGGTCGACGGCATGCCCGTCAAGCTCAACCAGGGCGCCGTATACCTGATGCTCTACAAGCCAACTGGCTACCTCACCACCATGAGTGACCCGCAGGAGCGCCCTTGCGTGGCCGACCTGGTCCCCCGCGACCGCTTTCCGGGACTCTTTCCGGTGGGTCGTCTGGACCGCGACACCACGGGCCTCTTGCTCTTTACCACCGATGGCGACCTGTCACAGGATATGCTCCACCCGAGCAAACACGTCTACAAGACCTACCAGGCACTCGTTGACGGCCAGCTGTCCGACCGCGATCTAGACCCACTCCGCCGTGGCATCGAGCTCGACGACGGCCTGTGCCAGCCGGCGATCTGCCGCGTCATCAACGCGCGCGAGGCCGTGGCCGTGGCTCCACAAGGCGTCAAGCCCGGCACCACCGCCGTGGAGTTCATCATTCGCGAGGGGCGCAAGAACCAGGTCAAGCGCATGCTGAGCAAGATCCATCATCCGGTAATCCGCCTGCATCGCTGCAACTTTGCCGGCCTGGAGCTCAAGGACGTGGCCAAGGGCTCGTGGCGCGAGCTCACCGACCGCGAGGTGCAGATCCTCAAGGCCGGCGGCATCCCGCCCAAGCAGGCGAGCGCCATGCGCAAC
>CAJJPN010000083.1:0-8650 GCA_905193635.1 Coriobacteriaceae bacterium | reverse complement strand
GAAATAGGGACTGATTGAAGCTCTGAGACCGCCAAACAGTCCCTATTTCACCGCAACGTATGATGGGGAATTTTGGATGCTGGGTATAATCGTCGTATTGCATTGAAATGTGGCGAAAGGAGTGGCAATGTCTCGGTATTGCGCCTCGTGCGGCAAGCTTCTTGAAGATAATGCCAAGTTCTGCACCTCGTGCGGTGCACCCGTTGAGCAAACAGCCGCGAGCGATAGCCAGCCCGCTTTTGAGCAGACCGGCTCCCTTGATACGCCGCAAGCCAAGGCGGACGACCCCCTCGCCTATAGCCCCGACCCCGCCGCAAGGACCGAAGCCGTCGAGACCACGCAGCGCATACCCGTCGCGAGCGGCTCGCCCCAACAGCAGCCGGCTCCCGCATACGCGCCCGCTTCGCCACAGACCCCCGCTCCCAAAAAGAGCGGCACCGGGCCGCTTATCGCCGTTATCGTTGTGCTGGTGGCGATCATCATCGCCCTGGTCATCTTCTTTGCGATCAGACCGTTCGACAACGCCGCCACGCAGACGACTGCCGAGGTAGCTAAGCTGCACCATGACGTCGACGACGATGACCTAAAGCCTCTCGGCAATCCCAACAGCCTGTACGACGATGATGACGATGACGACGAGGATGGCGGCGAAGCAACGCTCTCTGAGCAGAACCTCTACCGTCGCCTGAGCGAATACTACGACCTGCTCGAAGATCTCGACAGCCAGGTCCGTGGCTGCGCGCAGAACTTCAACGGCAACTATCTGGAAGAGGATCGAACCACCCGTCAAAATCTCGCCGACGTCGCCGAGCGCACGGAGGACACCATCGAGCAGTATTACGACATCGTCGAGGACCTGGACGTCCCGACGAGCTCCAAAAACTACAGCTCCTGGAAGGACATCATCGCCCTGTACGACGACCTGGATCACCGCATTGACGCAATCTGTGATGCCTGGGAGATCAGTCTGAAATACGCCAAGCCTGCGGACCACAAGAATGAGATCGTGGCGCCGCTGTCGCGCGACAACGTGGCGGGCACCAATGACAATAAGTACCGCCTAGACTTTGAGGAGCGTTATCCCGGCGCCAAGCCTGTCGAGGTGAACTAGCGCTTTGTCGTTCCCGAGCCGGCAGTTAGGGACGTTCCTAAACTGCCGGCAGAAAAAGAACGTCCCTAACTGCCGGTCAAAAAAACGAGCGAGGATCGCGGGGTCCTCGCTCGTTTTTTTGGGCAATGTTTCGACTGCGCCGTTACTTGTCGGCGGCCTTCTTGGCCGTCGTCTTCTTGGTGGTCGACTTCTTGGCAGTCGACTTTTTCGCCGTCGAAGTCTTCTTCGCAGCGGTCGTCTTCTTTGCCGTGCTCGCCTTGGTTGTGGTCTTGCGGCCGCGGGCGGGCTTCTTCTCCTTGGTCGGGCAGTCCATGTTGACGCAGATACGCCACGGACCGCGCGCCGTGTTGACCACCACGATGGGGGCGCCGCACTCGGGACAGGTCTCGCCCGTCGCCTCGAGCTTGCCACGCGCCGGCAGCGGATAGCTCACGCCGCAGTCATCGTAGTTGGTGCAGCGGATAAAGCGCTTGCCGCTCTTCTCGCTCTTGTGCGCGATCAGGTCGCCATGGCGTCCGGCCTCGGCACACACCTTGCACTCGCCCACCTTAAGGTCGGGCTCGTAGTTGGTGGGGCACGTCGGGTTCACGCAGATCTCGAAAGCCTTCTGGCGGAACGGCTGACACTTAATGCGCGGCGCACCGCATTCGGGGCACACGGCGGCCTCGCCCTCGAGCGGGCTCACCTTGACGCCGCTCGGCACCGGATAGGTCACGTCGCAGTCGGGCCAGCCCATGCAGCCGATAAAGCTGCCGCGGGTCTTGGCGCTCGTCTTCATAACCAGGTCCTTGCCGCACTTGGGGCAGGCGCCCACGCGCGCATCGGCCGTGACGGCGTCGCTGATGGCGTCGCCCAGCTCCTGCGTGTGCTTGAGCAGCTCGTCGAGCACGCCGGCCAGCAGCGCGCGCGAGTGCGTCACGACATGCTCTTCGGTGTCCTCGCCGCGCTCCACACGGGTCATGTCGCCGTCGAGCTCGCTGGTCATATCGGGGCTCGTGATGCGCGGGGCAAACTGCGTCAGCGCGTCGATGATGGCGATGCCCAGCTGGCTCGGCTCCACGGGATCGTTTTTGAGGTAGCGCACGGCGTACAGGCGCTCGATGATGCTCGCGCGCGTGGACTTGGTGCCCAGGCCGCGCTTTTCCATCTCCTGCACGAGCTTGCCCTGGCTGTAGCGCGCGGGCGGCTCGGTCTGCTTGGCCTCGAGCTTAATGTCGAACACGTCGACCGTGTCGCCCTGCTCCAGCGGAGGCATCTGCTCGTCGCGCTTGAGTCCGTACGGGTACGCCTCGCGGAAACCCGGGGTCACGAGCACATCGCCCGAAGCCACGAACGGCTCACCGTTCACATCGAGCTCGAGCTTGGTGTTCTCGATAGTCGCGGGACCCATGAGCGTCGCCAGGAAGCGACGGGCGATGAGGTCGTAGAGCTTGCGCTGGCCGCCATCGAGCGTGGACGGATCGCCTTCGCCCGTGGGGTAGATGGGCGGGTGGTCGGTGGTCTCGACTTTGCCGCGCGTGGGCTTCATGGGGCCGGCGAGTACCTTTTTGCACACGGGCGCCAGCGCCGGGTTGATCTTTGCCAGGTCGCTCACCACGGCGCCCAGATCGAGCGTCGCAGGGTACACGGTGTTGTCGACACGCGGATAGCTGATGAGGCCCGCCATGTAGAGGGACTCGGCGATGCGCATGGTACGTGCAGGTGAGATGCCCTCGGCCGCGGCGGCAGCCTGCAGCGAGGTCGTCGCAAACGGGGTGGGCGGCTGCTGCTTGCGGGAGCGCTTGGTCACCGCGGCGACGGTTGCCGTCGTAGCGCCGTCGACGTGGCCGTACGCCGTCTCGGCAGCATCCTTGTCGGTAAAACGTGCCGTCTTGTGCGCAATCTTAAAGCGGTCATCCTCGGCAGCACCCTGAGCGGCACCCATGCCGCGAATCTGCCAATAGTCCTCGGGCACAAACGCCATGCGCTCGCGCTCGCGCTCGACCACCAGGGCAAGCGTCGGCGTCTGCACGCGGCCGGCGGAGCGCACGTTGCCAAAGCCGCCAAACTTGGCGAGCGTCAGGTAGCGCGTGAGCACCGCACCCCAAATGAGGTCGATGTGCTGGCGGCTCTCGCCGGCGTCGGCCAGATTCTGGTCGAGCGAGACAAGATTATCGAAGGCCTGCGTAATCTCGGCCTTGGTAAACGAAGAATACTGGGCGCGGGCGACCGGCAAGTCGGGCGCAACCTCGCGCACCTTGTTGAGGGCGTCCGAACCGATCAGTTCGCCCTCGCGGTCGAAGTCCGTGGCGATAATGACGCTGTCGGACTTCTTGGCAAGGTTCTTGAGCGAGCGGATGAGCTCCTTCTCGGCCGGCAGCTTAATGACGGGCGCCCAGGTGAGGTAAGGCAGGCTCTCGAGCTTCCAGCCCTTGATGGAGATACCATCGGCAAGAAACGGCTTGCGCTTGGTGTCGTAGGGCGGACGTGCCAGGCCATCGGGCATATCGGCCGGCAGCATCTCGCCGTCCTCGGTGACCGAATACCAGCCCAGCTTTTTATCGAACAGCACGCTGTCGCAAAAATCGGGCGCAAGGATGTGACCGGCAAGGCCGATCGTCACGCACTCCTCGCCCTTCCACTCAAAACGGTAGATGGCGGTGTTGTACACCTTGTCCTTTTTGGGCTTGCCCGTGGACAGACGCTCGGCAATCTGACGCGCGGCGTCGTTTTTCTCGGCGATGATGAGCTTCAAAAGAGGCTCCTATCTCGTATCTCTGCGGCTACGCCCGCCCGTATGGCGGCCGACTTACGCCCTTGCTTGCTCAATCTGCCCGATGAGCCAATCGCACCAGGCATCCATGCCCTCGCCCTTGCGCGCGCTCACGGCAAACCGCGGCGCCTGCGGATTGAGGTCATCGAGTGTCTTAGTATACCTATCCATGTCAAAATCGAAAGCCGGAGCCACGTCGACCTTGTTGAGCAGCTGCGCGCCGGCGTGCTGGAAGATGCCCGGGTACTTGATGGGCTTGTCGTCGCCCTCGGGCACCGAGAGAATCATGATGGACAGGTTCTCGCCCAGGTCAAAGTCGACCGGGCAGACCAGGTTACCCACGTTTTCGATAAAGATGACGTCGATGTTCTCCAGACCCACAGCCTGGTCGAAGGCATCGACGGCCTCCATGATCATGTTGCCCTCGAGGTGGCACAGGCCGCCCGTGTTGATCTGGATGGCGGACATGCCGGCTTCCTTCATGGTGATGGCGTCGACATCCGAGGCGATATCGCCCTCGATGACGGCGCAACGCAGGCCGGCTTTGTCACGCAGGCGCTCGTTGGTGCCCAGAATCGTAGTGGTCTTACCCGAGCCGGGGCTCGACAGCACGTTGATCACGTAGGTGTTCGTCTGCTCAAATCGCTGACGCAGCTGATCTGCCAGGCGCTCGTTGCGCGACAGAATCGGCGATGCAATATCAATCGTTTTCTCGGCCATACTTAGCGCTCCTTACTTTGGCCCCTTTATACCCCATCACCAGATGGCTAGCGGGCTAATCGTCGGGGGTTTCGATTTCGATACTTGCGATATCGAGCTCGCGGCCGTGCAGTAGGCGCACGTTGGCACCACCACACTGGGGACAGCGACAGTGGAAGCGATCGTGGTCGAAAACCTCGCCGCAGTCCAGACACTCGCTTTGTGGATGGACCTCCTCCACGGCAAGCTCGCAGCCGCGCGTGAGCGGATCCTCGTCGCGAAACGTCTCCCACGCAAAGTCGAGCGCCTCGCGCACAACTTCGGTCATATCCCCGATACGCAGCGTTACCAAAACGGCGCGCGAGGCCCCCGCCCCACGCGCCGCGCGAATCACTGTATCGAGTATGCCGTTGACAATGCCAACCTCGTGCATACCGATTTACTCCTCGTCGTCCTCGTCGTCCGAGAACAGGTCCAGACGGCTCACGAACAGGCCCTCCTTGCCCTCGCGCGCGGTAATGACCACGCGAGCGATGGCGAGCGAAATCTCGTAGAGCGAGAGCAGGGCGCCATACATGAGACCCAGCGTAACGGGCGAGCCGTCGGGCGTAATCACAGCCGAGCCCACAAGCAGGCCAACGTATACATAACGCCAGGCACTGCGGAAAGCAGCGTAGGACACGATGTGGAAGACGGACAGGTAGAAGATGATGAGCGGCAGCTCAAACGCCACACCAAAGCCGATCATAAAGAGCAGCTCCATGTTGACGTAGTTCTCCAGATCGGGCAGCGCCGTGGCGACGGCCGAGGTCTCGCCGATGAGCCACTCAAAGCCTGCCGGGATAATGATGAAGTAGCAGAAGATGGCACCCAGGAAGAACAGCACCGTCGAGGCGAGCACCGTGGGCACGACCCATTTGCGCTCGTTGGGACGCAGTGCCGGCAGGAAAAATGCCAGAATCTGCCAGATGATCATGGGCGTGCACATGACCACGGCCATCTTGATGGCCAGCGAGAAGCGCAGTCCAAAGCCGCCGAGCGTGGTGGTGATGTAAAACTTACCGTCCGGCACAAAGGAGCGGATGGGGTCCTCAAGAATATCGAGCACCACGGGCGTGGCAAAGTACAGCACGATGGCGGCGGCAAACACCGAAACGACCACGATGGTCAGGCGGCGACGGAGCTCTCCCAGGTGATCGAAGAGCGGCATGCGCGCAGGTCCGATCGGCATTACTCATCGCCTCCCTTCGGGGCGTCGGCGGCAGCAGCCTCGGCATCGTCCTCGACCTCGAGCTCGCGAGCGAGCTGGTCGACGACGGCCTTGCGCTTGCGGGGACGACGGGCGTAGAGGTCAGCCGTCGTGGGCTCTGCCGGCTCGGGCTCGGGCTCTGCAGCAGGCTCGGGCTCGACGGCAGCAGCAGGCTCTGTACCCTCGGCCTCATCAACAGCGCCTTCGCCCTCAGCAGCACCCTCGCTTGCGGCCTTCTCGGCAGCAAGACGGGCGCGACGCTCGGCAAAGGTCTCCTTCTTGGCGGGCGCTGCCGTCTCGGCGGCATCCTCGTCCACATCGGAATCGTCGTCGGTCGCAGCAGTCTTCTTGGGCTTGACCGGGGCCGACGCGGCCTCGCTCACCGGATCGATAATCTCGGACTGAACAACGGCCGTCATCTTTTCCTGCGTCTCGCGGAACTGACGGATGGCACGGCCGATCGTGCGGCCCATCTGCGGGAGCTTATCCGGGCCAAACAGCAAAAAGCCGAAGACCACGATGATCGCGAGCTCACCTTCTCCAATACCAAACACACATACCTCCAAGGCTCGATGTGATTCGAGCCCGCACCGCGCCATTCGGCCGGAACTCGTCTATTCATTCGGTCAAGTATAGCGCCCGGACGCCAAAACGTCCGAGCGCATCACAAACATATGCCAAACGGCACGCCCTTTTGGGGGCAAAGATTATGCAGCGGTGATCGAAATCTCCTGGTCGACGCCCAACAGCTGAACCACGCGCATCACCGGGGGCTGCACGTTGACGCAGCTAAAACGCTTACCATGATCAGCTGCGTGGTGTGCGGCGCCCACAAGCACGCCAATGCCCGTCGAATCGATGTAGCTCACCTGGGCAAAATCGAGCTCAACGGCCTCAGTGGGCTGCTCGAGCGCCAGGTCGATGGCATTGCGCAGGCTATCGGCGTTAGAGATATCGATCTCACCGGTCACCTTAATGGTGTAGAGCTCTGGCGTGGGGTTGGTGAAAATACCCAAATCCATGTATACGCTCCTTTACGTATCGAAAGTGCGGATAGTACGGGAAGCCGCGCGTTAGGCGCGCTCGGCACGCGCAAGCTCGGCAGCGACAAGCTTAACGGCCAGCACCAGCACATCGAGCGCAGCCTCCAGGTCCTCGACCGTGGGATAGCTCGGCGCGATGCGGATGTTGGTGTCGCGCGGGTCCTTGCCATAAGGCCAGGTGGCACCGGCCGGCGTGAGCTTGACGCCCAAGTCGGCGCAGAGCGCGGCGACCTTTTGGGCCGAGCCCTCGGGACCATCGAAGCTCACAAAGTAGCCGCCGCGTGGATGCGTCCAGGTGGCGCAACCCGTGTCGCCCAGGCCCTCGGTGAGCTTGCGCTCAACGGCCTCAAAGCGCGGGCGCAGGAACTCGGCATGCTTTTTCATGTGCTTCTTGACCGCCTCGATGGTGGGAAGGAAGCGCACGTGACGCAGCTGGTTGAGCTTGTCGGCGCTAATAAGACCAGCCTTCAGGCGCTTGGAGAACTCGGCGATGACCGCGGGGCTCGCACCGATAAAGCCGATGCCGGCACCCGGGAAGGTGATCTTGGACGTCGAGGCAAAGGCCACCACGCGGTCCTCGGTGCCCGCCGCGCGGGCAAGATCGAAGATGTTGGCGAGCTCGTCGGTCTCGTCGTACAGGTCGTGCACGCAGTAGGCGTTGTCCCAGAAGATGCGGAAATCGGGCGCGGCCGTGGGCATCTCGACCAGGCGACGCACGGTGTCCTCGCTAAAGGTGATGCCCGTGGGGTTGGAATACTTGGGCACGCACCAGATGCCCTTGATGGAGTCGTCGGTGGCAACCAGGCGCTCAACCTCGGCCATGTCGGGGCCGTTGTCGGTCATCGCGACGGGGGCGTTCTCGATGCCCAAGTCGGCGGTGATGCCAAAGTGGCGATCGTAGCCGGGAACGGGGCACAGGAACTTGACCTTCTTGCCGTCGTGCGCGGCCTCGTAGGCGTCCCAGGGCTCGCTGCCGCACGAGCCACAGCGCCAGAACATGCCGGCGATGTCATGCTCGATCAAAAGGCTCGACGAACCCAGCACGAGCGTCTGCTCGGCGGGGCAGCCCAGGAACTCCCCTGCCAACTTGCGTGCCGAAGGAATACCCTCGAAGCAGCCGTAGTTGGAGCAGTCGACGCTGCCGTCGTGCAGATCGGCATCGGCGTTGAGGATATCGAGCATGGGGCGCGAGATGTCCACCTGGGAGGGCGACGGCTTGCCGCGGGCCATATCGAGCGCCAGACCCTTGGCCTTGACCTCGGCGACCTCGGCCTTGAGCGCCTCGATGGCGGCATCGAGTTCGGTGGTTTCCATCTTCTGGTAGATCGTCTGCATGGGTGCGACCTTTCGCGAAGCGGGACGTTGCAGTTCGTCTAAGTATAGACCGCCACCGCCGCAACGTTATGAAGCCGTGATAGATTAAGTCCATCGCAATAAATTACGAATCGCCGCGCATGCCGGCGTGGGGCGCCCAAGGAGGCACTATGGAGTACGGATTGTTCCAGGCCGAGGAATTCGGTGACCTGCAGCGCCTGGTCGACGGACTGTTTTACGACCGCCACGCCATCGACCGGCTTGACCTAATCGTGCAGGCCGAAATCGTCGACTTGGCACCCGACCTCATGGAAATCGTGAACCTTTTGCCGCCCGGCTGCTACGATCGCCGGTCGCTGTGCGACCAGCTCAACTCCGCCCTGGCTGCCCACGGCTGGGGCGCCGTCTACGGCACCGTGGAATAGCCCTAGTCGTTTAAGAACGTCCATTACAGTCGAAATTGTCAGCCCGGGCCCGTCTCG
>CAJJPN010000082.1:0-8712 GCA_905193635.1 Coriobacteriaceae bacterium | reverse complement strand
GACGGCCTCGCCGTTGAGTTTGTAAATGGCTGCCATGTAAATCAAAAAGACAACGAACGGGGCGCCGGCAAAGTTGCCGATCCACACAATAGCCCAAGCCTTGAGCATCTGGACGAGCGTGATCTTTTTGCTCTTAAGCGCGCAGACCATAAGCGAGTTGCCGGTAAACAGTTCCGCGCCGCAAATGAGCACGAGCACCAGTCCCAGGCAAAAAGCAAGACCGCCCACGAAGCGCTGGGCGCCCCAGCAAAGCGTGGGATCGCTCAGAAAGACCGTGAAGAACAGGCCGCCGAAGGCGATGAACGCGCCGGCGAACATGGCGAGCAAAAAGGCCTTCGAGACCGGCAGGTTGGCCTTGGTAACGCCTGCGGCCTCGGTCTTCGCCTCGATCGCGGCGGGCGCCAGGCAATCGGAGGTGGGGTATTCTGCCTTACTCTGTGCCATGGAAATCACTTCTTTCTTACGATTCGGGACAAACGCTCCTGGTTCATTTGCCCTGCGAGGTCGGACGGTATAAAAATAAACGCGAGCCAAATTAGCATATTGGCCTGCGATTATATAGCTTGGAGCGGGCGACGGGAAGTCCAAGGATTTGCTTCGCTGCGGGCCTTCGGCCCTTGCGTGCTGCGCTGGAAAATGCTCACGCATTTTCTCAGCACCGCACCCTGGCGGGTTCGATTCCCGTCGCCCGGCGCGTAAACGAAAACAGCTCTGATCCCCAAAGGAAACCAAAGCTGTTAAAACAATTCTTATGGAGCGGGCGACGGGAATCGAACCCGCGTCATCAGCTTGGAAGGCTGGGGTTCTACCATTGAACTACGCCCGCAAGATATGGTCGGGACGACAGGATTTGAACCTGCGACATCCTGCTCCCAAAGCAGGCGCGCTACCAAACTGCGCCACGTCCCGAAGGTGTTGAGCAGCTAAGGTCTAAACCTTGCGTGTCCCAAAGCGAAGGAAATTATAGGGGAGACTCCCCGCCTGTGCAAGCGACGATACCCTAGCTCCTCGAATGTGCGACAAACCGGCTGTGGAGCAGGCCAATCACAAACGCCACCACGGCAACCGGCGCCCATGCGGCTCCAATGTCGGCCAGCGGCAGCGCATCGAACGGCAGCCACGCACCCGCAAAGAACGCGTCGCGAACCGAGGTGATCACGCTCTGCACCGCGACAACGCCGCCGACCCAAACCCACACCTGCGGATGCGCGTCGCAAAAGCCGTGCACCAGGCCCATCAGTACCAGCACGATGGCAACGGGATACAAGGCGTTGAGCATGGGCACCGAGAACATAAGAATCACGTCGAGGCCCACGTTGGAGAGCACGCACGAAAACGCTGCGAACACAAAGGCGAGAACCGCAAAGGGACGGCGCATGGCCTCCTCAGAGGCCTCCGCTCCCCCTTCGACCACATACGTCTCGCAGAAGTAACGCGAGCAGCAGCTGATGAGGCCGATGCACACGTTCATGCAGGCGAGGAAGAAGATGGCGAAGACCACGACCGTGCCGGCAAGCCCAAAATGCATGGAGGCCGAACGGGCGAGGATGGCGGCGCCGTTGGTAGCGTCGGGCATCACGGTGCCGAGCTGCATACCGGCAAGTCCCAAGCCGCAGTAGATGATGGCCATGAGCACGCCGGCGATCACGCCGGAGCGCGAAATCTCGAAGGCCACGCGCTTGTCATCGGTAACGCCCAGCTCGTGGATGGTCTCGGCGATGATGATGCCAAAGGCGAGCGACGCGAGCAGGTCCATGGTCTGGTAGCCGGTCAAAAAGCCCTGCACGGCAGCACCGGCATCATAGGGAGCCTGCGGCGCGGCGGCGGGGCCCAGCGGCGAGACCATGGCGGCACCCACGACCAATACGATAAGGGCAATGAGCGCGGGGCCCGTAATGCGGCCGAGCACGCGTGTGATGACGCCCGGGCGCAGCGTGAGCGCAAACGCGACGACGAAGAAGCCGACGGCAAACACCAGGCGCGCCGTGCCGAGCGAGACGCCCTCGGGCAACAGCGGCACCAGCATCTCGAAGGCCGTGGAACTCGTACGCGGAATGGCCAGGCACGGGCCAATGGCCAGATACACCGCCGCGACAAAGAACTCGCCAAACTTGGGGTGCACGCGGCCAGCAAGCTCGCGCGCCGTTCCGGCAAGCGCCACGGCGATAAAGCCCATGACGGGCAGGCCGATGGCGGCAATTAGAAAGCCGAACATGGCGACCGGCGTGGCGGAACCTGCCTGCAGCGCCAGCAGCGGCGGAATAATGAGGTTGCCGGCGCCAAAGAGCATCGAGAACAGAGCGATGCCGATGGTGACGACATGGTCGGAGCGCAGACCGCGCGGAGCGGATGAAGCCATGGGACCACCTTTCGAGTCAAAACAAAAACGGGACGGGCAAAAGACCCGTCCCGCAAGTATATACGCTTTAGCAAGCTAAATCGCGCAAAGCTTCAATCGCGGCGTCAACTTCCTCGTCTGTGTTGAAATACCCAAACGAGAAGCGAACGACACCCTGGCGCTCGGTCCCCAACGCGCGGTGCATGAGCGGAGCGCAGTGGGCGCCGGGGCGCGTCGCAATCCCCCACCCTTGCATGAGCGCATCCGAGATCTCGGCCGAATCGATATCGCCCACGTTGAGCGAGACGATCGCCGAGCGTGCTGGCTGGTCGAAGGCACCGTAGAGCTTGATTTCCGGAATCTCACGAACGCCGGCGAGGAAGCGTTCGGCGAGCGCGCGCTCGTGAGCCGAAATCGCCTCCACCCCGCCCTGGGCCTCGATAAAGTCGAGGCCGGCAGAAAGGCCGGCGATACCGTGACCGTTGAGCGTGCCCGCCTCAAGGCGCGTGGGCCACTCCCGCGGCTGCAGCGCATCGAAGCTGTGCACGCCCGTGCCGCCCATGGCCCAGGGAGCCACATCAATGCCCTCCGCCACGGCCAGGCCGCCGGTGCCTTGAGGTCCCATGAGCCCCTTGTGGCCGGTAAAGCACACCATGTCGAGCCCCATGGTCTGCATATCGATATGCGCCGTGCCGGCAGATTGCGAGGCATCGACGATCACCAGCGCACCGGCAGCATGGGCCATGGCCGCCACGCGCGCGATGTCGACCGCGTTGCCGGTCACATTGGAGGCGTGCGTCACCACCACGGCACGTGTGCTCGGCGTGACCAGCCGCTCGAGCTCGTCGTAATCGAGCGCGCCGTTCACGTCGCAACCCGCATGCTCAACCGTCACGCCCTGCTCAGCCGACAGGCGGTTGAGCGGACGCAGCACGGAGTTGTGCTCGAGTACCGTCGTGACCACGCGGTCGCCGGGGCGCACTACGCCATTGATGGCGGTGTTGAGCGCCGCCGTGGAGTTGGGCGTAAAGCACACATGGTCCGCCCTCGGGCAACCCAAAAGGCGCGCGAGCTTGGCACGGCAGCCATGAATCGTACGAGCGGCATCGAGGGCACCCGACGTGGCGCCGCGCCCGGCATTGCCAAGCGAGCACATCGCCTGCGTCACGGCATCGATGACCGTCTGCGGCTTATGCATGGTCGTCGCCGCGTTATCCAGGTAGATCATCGCACGACCTCCCACATATCAATCACGGTATAGCCCTCGGTGGGAACACCCGCCTCGGCGAGTTCGCCGCGCAGCAGTTCCTCATCGGCAGGCAACGCCTTCCACGCCAGACCGCAGCCGGCAGCGACCTCCCCGGGCACGGGAATCGTTCGCCCGGGAAGGCCGCGCTCAATGCACAGGGACTCGCAGCCCATGGCGGACGCCGTGGTGGGAAACGTGATGACAAGCGCCGGGCGCTTCTCCCTCATGGCAACTCCAACCAATACGCTACGGGCGCACGACGCGCACGGCCTGCTCCATCTTCTCCACGATCACGTACATGTTCGTGACCTCGCCCACCGCGAGCTGGTCCTTAATGCCAAAGTGGTCGAGGCAGGTACCGCAGGTGAGAATCTCGACACCCTGCTCGGCCAGGCCCTTCAGGTCGTCGAGCACCGGCGAGCCCTCGACGGTGAGCTTGGCGCCGCCGTTGTAGAACAGCATGGTCGCGGGCAGCTCCTCCTGCTGCGTCACGGCAAAGATAAACGCCTTCATGAGCTTGTGGCCCAGCACGTCGTCGCCACGGCCCATGCAGTCGGTGTAGACGGAAATGACGAGCTTGCCCTTGCCGGCGCTGGCATCACAGAAGGCAGCGCCATCCTGCTCGGGATCGGCCACGGCAACGGCGCCAGAGGTCGCCACGGTCACGTGCCACTCGGCGTCAGAAACCTTCTCGACCGAGGCCGTGCAGCCTTTCTCCTGCGCCATCTTGGAGATGTTCTTGACGGCGGTCTCGTTGTCGACCGAGGTCACCACAGCACCCTCGCCATCAAGCTGCTTCAGAGCTTTGAGCGTCTTGACGACGGGCAGCGGGCAGGCATCGCCCATGGCATTGACTTCAATTTTGGTAGACATAGCAAATCCTTTCAAAAGGGACCGCCCAGAACAGTAGACGGTCGCATAAACGGTTTTCCTTAATGCACAACGTGAACGGCAGGACCACCCGGCACCGCCTCGCACACGCGGCCGATTGTGGCGGCAACGCGACCTTCGGCATGCAGGCGGCGGGCGAGCTCATCCACATCGGCAGCAGGCGCTGCGATGAGCAGGCCGCCCGAGGTCTGCGGATCGTACAGCGCATCCAGCATGCCCGGCTCCAGGTCATCGTCGGCCGCCACGCGCGGGCCAAAGAAGTCCTGGTTGCGGTAGGCGCCGGCAGGGATAATGCCCAGACGCGCCATATCGAGCACCTGGTCAAAGAGCGGTACGGCCCCTGACGCAAGCTCAATCTGCACACCCGAGCCCTCGGCCATCTCACACGCATGCCCAATCAGGCCAAAGCCTGTGACATCCGTGCAACCGTGAAGCTCAAGCCCCTCGGCCAGACGAATCGGTGCCTCGTTGAGGGTGCGCATCGAGTCAAACATCGGGCTAGCCTCGTCCTGCTCAATGAGCTCGCCCTTAATGGCCGTGGTGATGATGCCCGAGCCGACCGCCTTGGTCAGCAGCAGGACATCGCCCACGTGCGCGCCGCTGTTGGCGAGCATGCGATCGAGCGCGACAAAGCCGCTCACGGACAGGCCGTACTTGGGCTCGTCGTCGTTGATGGTGTGGCCGCCCGCGATGGTGCAGCCAGCCTCGACGCACTTGTCGGCGCCACCCGCCAGAATCTGGCCAGCAGCCTCAACACCCAGGCAGCTGGGTATGCAGAGCAGGTTCATGGCATGACTCGGCCGCCCGCCCATAGCGTAGATGTCCGACAGCGAGTTGGCCGCGGCGATCTGTCCGAACATATATGGATCATCTACGATCGGAGTAAAGAAATCAACCGTCTGAATCATCGCAATATCATCTGTCACTTTGTAGATGGCAGCATCATCGGAAGTCTCGATTCCTACTATTAAATTGTCATCCTCAAATTTTGGCAGCTTACTCAGAACCTGAGCAAGGGTCTCCGGACCAATCTTGGCCGCTCAACCTGCGGTTTTGCTTAAACTCGTTAATTTTACATCTGATTTCATTCTTATTACTCCTCCTGTTTTTCATACCTTTTTCCCGAGACAATCCATTTATCTCTCTGACACGCCCGGATTTTTGTATTCATTATACATACATGATAGTATAAGAAAGCCGGAACTCCTGCATCTTTCTTCAGGAATCCGGCTTTTATCCAGATATGTAAGTAAATTTATGACGGTCTGACGATTCTTCCTGCTTTTGCCATTGTCTCCACAATGCTGTACATATTCGTAACTGTACCAACTGCAAGCTTGTCTTTCAGACCATAGTAATCCAGACAGGTTCCACATGTCATGATCTCTACTCCCTGTGCTTCCAGTGATTTCAGATCTTCCAGAGAATCCGAATCTTCTGTTGTCAAGGTTGCTCCTCCATTATAGAAAAGCATTGTCTTTGGCAGAGTATCAAGCTGTGTCACTGCAAAGATAAATCCTTTGATCAGTACTTTACCTAATTCATCATTTCCAGATCCCATACGGTCAGATGATACAACAACAACTGTATTGTCTCTTGCATCCGGTACGCATACTGCTTCTGCTTCGTCTGCTTCCGGTGCTCCTTCCATTTCAATCGTAACTTTAAACTCGGCATCCCCAAGCTTCTCAGAAGTAACCTTTCCTCCCGAACCTGTTGCCATCTTTGTTACGTTCTGCACTGCGATCTCATTGTCAACCAGAACTTCAATTGTCTCCGGTCCGGTCAGTGCAGCTATTGCCTTTTTGGTCTTAATAACCGGGATTGGACAATTATCCCCCATAGCATTAACTGTAATCATAATGATTCCACCTTTCCATCACCATTCCCACAATCAATACATATAGAAATATTCTATCATTATTTATGGAAAAGGTAAATATATAAATTATATAAAAGCCTGAAAACGTCTATCCTTAAAATCCTATCTCCGGATAGCCATTCCCATACTCTTGTACCTCAAGTATATGGTACGAACCATCTTCATAATATGCTGGTTTCATACCACCTTTTTTCAGAGCTTCCAGGAACTCTTCCATTGTCCTTATTTCTTCCGGGAACCAGGTCGCACAGACGCCGACTTTCTCCGGAACATGACAGTCACTGGATCCCATCGTACAAAGTCCAAGTTCCTGTGCATATCTTGCTGCCTTCTGGCACGCTGCTACAGAAGTACTTCCATTCAGGACTTCCAGACCGTCCAGACCTCTTACTGTCCTTAAGTTCTCTTCCAGACCTCTGTTATTATTCCGGAATGGATGTGCCGCAAAGCAGAAGCCTCCCTGACTCTTTACAAGATCTATAAACTCCTGGGCCGGAATCCTTTCATCCGGGTATTCCTCAATTCCAAATGCGATGATGTCTCCCTGCAAAGAGAAAAACTCAATCCCGACAAAGAGCGGAAATCCGGTTTTCTCCGCATATTCTTCCGCATATTCTTTCAGTCCCATATCATCATGGTCTGTGATGCAGATTGCGCCAAGACCTTTCTCCCTGGCAATTTCCACCATCTGTTCTAATTTTAAGAAACTGTCTTTTGAACAGGTCATTTCGTGCATGTGTGTATCTATAAACATGTTTCCCGGCTCCTTTGATCTTCCTTTATATTACAAGCTTTTCTCTCACTCCTCATTATATAAATAACCGCTCCGGGTTTCAAATAGAGAATCTTAATATAACCATTCCCTTATAGATGAATTCTATATAAAAGGCCCAGATATTAATCCAGGCCCTGCAGAACCCGTTGATCCTGCCTGTTCGTCTCTTTTGTCTTTGTACTTACATTTAACTCTTCCTGTTTCTCCAGACATTCTTTGATTGCTTCATTCAAAGACAGCATCTTCTCATCCAGCGTTGATACCATCTCTGCACATTCTCTCAGATCCCTGCTGATATACTCCGGAGCATCTCCTTCGAATTTATAATAGATCTTATGTTCCAGACTTGCCCAGAAATCCATCGCAATCGTACGGATCTGGATCTCTACCTTGGTATCTACAACGCTGTCAGAAAGAAATATCGGTACAGATACCAGCATATGGTAGCTTTTATATCCGCTTTCTTTTGGATTCTTAATATAGTCTTTGATCGACAATACTTTCAGATCACTCTGATTGCCGATCATCTCTGCCAGCCGGTAAATATCTGACGTAAAGGAACAGATCAGGCGTACCCCTGCAATATCATTGATATATTTTACCATATTTTCAATCGATATCTCGTAACCATATCTGCGTAACTTCTTTACAATACTTTCCGGTGTCTTGATTCTTGTCTTGATATGTTCAATTGGGTTGTATTTATGCACATGTTGAAACTCATCATTCAGTATCTCCAGCTTTGTCCCCACTTCTTTCAACGCTGAATTATACAGGAACATGATCGTCTTCCAACTGTCGACATCTTCATAGTTCTTCATCGTATTTTCCATATAAATGTTCTCTCTCCTCTCTTAACGAAGAGTTAAACCAGCACTGTTAATATTATACCATAAGTACTGCTAATATGTCTTATTTTTCACATTTATTTTAGAAAGATTATACATATGTAAAACAAAAAGAAGCTATCCTCAGACAGCCTCTCTCCACTCATTTTTTAAAATTCAATTCCTTCTCTCGCCTGTACCTTACGGTCATACGGATGCTTTACCTTCATCATCATCGTCGCATAATCTGCCAGATCCAGAAGATCCTGCGATACCTCATGCCCTGTCATAATAATCTCCAGTCCGCGCGGCTTATGTTCCAGAAAACTTCTGATCTTCTCTTCACTTAAGACATTCAGATGGATCGCACACAGCGATTCATCCAACACTAGCACATCAAAATTCGTACAGAACTTTACGATCTCATCCAACGCTTTATTATTATAATGGCGGAGTTCCGCTTTCTCATCTCCGTTCATCCGGCTTACAAACTTTACCTGATCACGCCCCGGAAGGCAGGTGATCCCGGGTACAGATTCCAGAATCTTTCTCTCATTTGAAGAATTATCTTTCAGGAACTGAAAGAAGAGCACCTGAAGTCCGGCTCCGGCGGCTCTGACTGCCTGTCCGACTGCTGCTGTTGTCTTTCCCTTGCCATCTCCGTAATACATATGAATTCTTCCAGTGCCCATCATAACTTTCTACCTGCTTTCTCCTAAATATCTCTGTAAAATCTGAACTCACATTCAT
>CAJJPN010000081.1:0-9060 GCA_905193635.1 Coriobacteriaceae bacterium | reverse complement strand
GAGCCGATTCTGTTCGGTGCTCCGATTGTTCTGAATCCGATTTTCTTTATCCCGTTCGTTATCTTCGGCGGCATCCTGTCCTCCATCCCGTTCTGGTTCATGAGCTGGGGCTGGGTACCCTGCTCTACCTTCACGCCTCCTTACGTCGGTGTGTTCCTGGAAGGCTTCCTGACCAACATGTCTTGGACCTCGATTGCGGCCAACGTGGTTCAGCTGGTCCTCGCACTGATCGTGTACTACCCCTTCTGCAAGGTTGCCGAGAAGCGTGCATTGGCTGAAGAGGCTCGTATGGCTGCCGAGAAACATTCCGAGATCTCTGCTGAGGACGAGGCTCTGCTCGAGGATCTTGACCTCGACTTCTAATCAAGTGGAATAGCAGGCGCCTGCGCCTGCTAATTTTGAAAGTATGAAAGCCCGGCGATGGGGGAGACTTCGTTGTCGGGCTCCTTTGAAAGGCGCTACGTTCGATGAATGCACATGTGGATAATATCCGTACCTTCTTGGACGAGCACGAGCTCGACGCATTGCTGATCAAGAGTAAAACCATGAAGCGCTACCTGGGCACGTTGACCGGTAGCGGTTGCAAGGTGCTCATCACGCGTGACCGCGGTTTTCTCATCATGGACGGCCGCTATGTGAACGAGGCCCAGGGTCGCGAGTTCGATCTGGAGTTCCGTGTTCACGAGCAGGGGAAGAGCTATTTGGTCGAGCTCGAGCGTGCGCTCAAGGAGTGCGGCTGTGCCACGGTGGGCATCGAGGAGTCCGAAATCTCAATCTCGGAGTATCGCAACTTGGAGGGCTTGGGCTTTGGCACTACGCTGCTGGGCAGCGAGATGGCGCTGATGCGCCTGCGCAAGGACGAGGCTGAGATTGCTGCGGTCCAGCATGCGGTCGATGTTGCCGATGACGTGTACGCCAAGGTGATCGAGCAGTTGCACGTGGATATGACTGAATTTGAAATCTCCGCACTCGTGCACTATTACTCGATTGCCGCCGGTGCCGAGGCAATGTCGTTCGATACCATCGTTGCCACCGGCGAGCGCAGCGCCATGCCTCATGGCCGTCCTACCGACCGTCGGGTCCAAGCACATGAGCCGATCCTGATTGACTTCGGTGTGCAGATCAACGGTTATCAGTCAGATATGACGCGCGTGTGCTTCCTGGGCGCCCCGACCGACCGGATGGCTCATGTGTACGAGACCGTTTTGAATGCTCATCTTGCAGGCATCGATACCATTCGTTGCGGTGTGGTGGCGCGCGATGTGGATGCGGCCGCACGTCGTGTAATCAACGAAGCGGGTTACGGTGAGTATTTCACCCATGGTCTTGGTCATGGTATCGGCATGGGTGGCGACTTGCCGCTGCTAAACCCCTCTGGTGAGATTGTGCTCGACAACGGAATGATCATGTCCTGCGAGCCGGGCGTATATATTCCTGGAGTCGGAGGCGTGCGCATTGAAGACGACGTCTTGTTGAAAGACGGCGTTGCATGCCCGCTTAACCATACTGATAACCAGCTGCGCATTCTGAATGTGAGGTAGCGCATGGCTAAAAAGCGCAAGGAACGGCCGCGTGCGGCGACCGCGGAGCAGATGCCTTCTCCTGCGGCGAGCACTGTGAGCAAGATTCACAAGGAATCGAAGGCTAATGCATCCTCGATTCTGCCGGCGCCCCCGCTGTCGCGTTTGTACGCGTACGTTATCGACTGGATTTTGGGTGGTATTGTCTCTGGCTTGCCAGCCGTGTTGGTTTATCTTGCGCTGACCCACAAGAACGCGATGCTCCCCGACTTGTACGTGTTTGAGGCAATGGGGTATCCCTGGAGCGTCGGTATCGTGGTCGGACTATCGTGCGTGCTCGCCGCTATCGCATACTTTGTGCTGATTCCGTTGCTGGCGTGGCCGGGGCAAACGCCGGGCAAGCGCATCGCGCATGTTCGTGTCGCAACGCTTGATGGCGGCTTGCCTTCCGTCGGACGCTTGATTTGGCGTCAGGTTATCGTTGGCTTTTTGCTCGAAGGCAGCGGGTATGTGGTGTCCCGATATATTCGCGAGACAATGGTGCTTGTCACCCGCGTTGACGTGAATTATTACTGGGAAATCGCGGGCATGATTATTACAGCGGTGTCTCTGCTCATGTTCCTGATCGTCCCCGCGCGCCGGTGCGTTCACGATTGCCTGGCTGGCACGCGCGTGGTTCCCACTGAGGGGCATCCGCTGTATCAGGACTAGTCACCTGTGAATTTGCCGCGGCGACGTTGTCCGCGGCCTACTTGTTGTATGCATGCGTAATGTCCGGCATGCTTCTACCTTGCCTAACGCGCGCGTTGGGCTAAATGAATTGGTCGGTCTACGACGAAGGAGTTAGAAATGTATAGCAAGAACGTTATGGTCGTTAACCCCACTGGTCTGCATGCTCGCCCTGCAGCGACGCTGGCGACCGAGGCTGCTAAGTTTGCCTCGAAGATTGAGGTTCGCAACGCCTCCAAGGATGGTGACTTCAAGGACGCTAAGTCCATGATTGCCATCATGACCTTGGGTATCACCCAGAACGATGAGGTCGAGTTGCGTGCCGAGGGCGACGACGAGGTTGCCGCCGTTGACGCGTTGGTCGCTCTTATTGAGGGCGGTTTCGGCGAGTAGCGCACTCTTGATGCGGACGGGTGCGCGTTCTTGCGCGCCGTCGATTTTGGCAAGAATGCCAATGCAGATGCCCTTCTCCGAGCAATCGGGGAGGGGCATTTTATTGTGAGTTTGAGTGGCACGTCCGCCGAGGTTCCTGATAGTTCGCGCTATCTTATCGCCGACTCCAGCAAAATCGGCAAGCGTGACTTCTGCACGTTCTGCCGCCTGGACAATTTGGACGCCGTGGTGTGCGAGCCGGATATTGACGATGAGGATCGCGCCGCCATCGAGGAGCATACGCAGGTTATCTGCTAGCGAGTGCTGCGGGAGATACTTTTGCCCCTGCCATTGCGGAGTATTTACATCATCACGACGCATAATAGGTGCGCGTGCAGATTGCAGGTTCCCCTGTGCGATGAGTTGCAGCTGTTTTACGGTGAGGCATAGCATCCGTTATGCGTAAAGCTCGGTATTACTGTATGTCTCAACCATTGCAATGGTCGGTATTTTTGTAGCTATAAGCTCATTTAAAGCTCGGTATTTTTGTATTATTAGATATATCTGAAGGTCGGTATTTTTGTAAACTAGCACGTAAATTATGCTGAGGTGAGATTATGTTTAAACGGAAGGCATATGATCGTCTGCAGGAGTGGAAAGAACGCTCGCAAGGGCGCACTGCGGTGCTTATTGAGGGTGCAAGACGCGTTGGCAAAACGACGCTCGTCAAGTGCTTCGCGCAAAATGAATACAAGGATTATCTGTACATTGACTTTTCGGCTGCTAGCAAAGCCACGCTCGATATATTTCTGAACCATCGTGAAGATGTCGATCTTTTTTTACGCATGCTTCAGCTGCAGTATGGTAAGGCCCTCGAACCGAGAGAGTCGCTGGTCATTTTTGATGAAGTGCAGCGGTTTCCCATCGCGCGCGAATACATAAAGCATCTTGTAGAAGACGGCAGATTTGATTACATCGAGACAGGCTCTCTTGTCTCCATCAAAAAGAATGTCGATAGCATTGTCATACCGTCAGAGGAAGAAAGAATCCCTCTCGAGCCCCTCGATTTTGAGGAGTATCTTTGGGCGACCGGAAAAGATCTTTATGCAGAAGAGATCCGTAAAGCGCGCGAATCTCGGACCGCGCTTCCGGACGGCGTTCATGCGACGTGCATGAGATTATTTGATGAGTATATGCTTGTCGGTGGTATGCCTCAGTCGGTCGACTCCTTTGTGGCAGAGAATGATTTTAGAGGATGCGACAGGGTTAAACGGCAGATTATCGCACTGTACAGGGAGGACATTGCCAAGTTTGGAGGTTCGGACGCTAGACGTGCGCGGGCGGTTTATGACGATATTCCGGGTCAATTATCTGCGGCAAATAAACGGTTCAAATTTGACAGCTTGGAGAAGGGGTCCCGTTTTGAGACATATGAGTCGGCGTTAATCTGGCTTGAGGATGCGCGACTGATTAACCGTTGCTATTTATGCAGTGATCCGAGCGTGGGTTACCGACTGCACGAGGACGCGTCTTCGCTTAAATGCTATATGGCGGACACGGGACTGCTCGTGAGCTTGGCGTTTGATGATGGTCCGGACCTTATGGATGTCCATAGAGATATTCAGTTTGGAAGAATTTCGATTAATAAAGGAATGTTGATCGAGAATATCGTGGCACAGCAGCTCAAGAGTCTGGGGCATTCGCTTTTTTATTACAGCTGGCAGGAGCCTTCCAAAACGGAGGGGAGTCGTCCCAGAACGCGTGAGATTGATTTTCTTGTTTCGCGCGGCTTTGAAGATGCGGCTAGAAAACCGCGGGTCACTCCTGTTGAAGTTAAATCTTCCAAATCGTATTCAACAATCTCACTTGACGATTTCGGCAGACGATTCGAACGACGAGTCGGAGAAGAGATAGTTCTTCACCCAAAACAGCTCAGGGCTGAAGGGCATAGGATATATCTACCTCTGTATATGACGATCTTTATCTGATCGACGGCATGCGGTCCTGTGGCTCATTGAACCGCAGGACCGTGTATCGTTGGGGGTTTATTGTGATAATGCGCGCAAGCTAAGCCGGGGATCGAGTTTTCGGGATATGTCGGTGAAGTTCCGTCACCGCGGACTGGGTGTCCGTGCGCCCGACGAGGTCGTTGCGTGCCTAGAAGCCCCGAGCTCCAGAAGCCGTACGCTTGTTTCGGGCGTGCTGGTCGAATGCTCCAGCGTGAAAGACCTACGGGTGTAGCTTGCTCGGCCTGTTTGTCTCGATCTGTAACAGCTAGGACTGAAAAACTCGGCTACGTGTTACAGGTTGAGATTTTTCGGCTAGGTCTAATCTATTCATCTCGATCTGTAACAGGTGGGGGCGAAATAACCGGCTAACTGTTATAGATTGAGATTGAGAGGATTGGCCGGTACGTTTGTCTCAATCTGTAACAGGTAGACGCCCAAAACCGGGTTTAGTGTTACAGATCGAGACAATTCGGCCCGGCCCACCCCGTTCATCTCGATCTGTAACAGTTAGGACTGGAAAGCTCGGCTAGATGTTACAGATCGAGACAAACGGCTCCTGACCAGCCCAAAAACAAAAAGACCGGGGGCGGCGCGCCGTGTGACGTGCCGCCCCCGGCTGAGAAATGGGGGACAGGATATGTGAGCGGAGCAATTTTGCTCGCCGCAAGCCGCTAGTCCAGACGACGGGTCTGCGCCACGTGCTTGTACCAGTAGGCGCTTGCCTTGGGCGTGCGCTTCTGGGTTTCAAAGTCTACGTAGAAGAAGCCATAGCGCTTGTTGTAGCCGTTGGTCCAAGAGAACTGATCCTGCAGGCTCCACAGGAAGTAGCCGCCCACGTTGACGCCCACCTCCATGGCCTTGAGCAACCAGCGCAGGTGCTGCTCGATGTAGTCGATGCGCGGCTGGTCATCCACAAAACCGTCCTTGTAGGGGTCCTTGTAGCCCATGCCGTTCTCGGTGATGAAGATCTGCTTGTAGTTGGGGTAGCGCTGCTTAATGTAGACGAGCAGATCGAACAGACCCTCGGGATAGATGATCCAGTCCCAGTCGGTGGTGGGGATGCCGGGCTTGTTCACATGCTCGCCAATGCCCTTGACGCGCCAGCGGCCGGTGCCCTTCTCGCCCGTACCGTTGTGGTGCAGGTCGTTCTCGCCATCGTAAGCCTTCAAAAAACGGCACTGGTAGTTGTTGACACCCAGGTAGTCGTTGTAGAGCGCTGCCTCGCGCATAATCTCGAGGTCCTCGTTCTGGATCTCGATGGTGCCGCCCGAGACGGCAGCCAGGCGGTTGGCGCACTCGAGGGTGTCGGGGGCATAGTCGCCGCGGAAGGTGGCGTCGAGCAAAAACTGGTTCTGCAGCACGTGCTCGTTGTTGGCGGCCTTGATGTCGGCGGGGTCGTTCTCGTTGAGCGGGTACTTAAACTCCAGCGACTGAATGACGCCGATCTTGCCCTTAAAACCACCGTTGTGGAAGGCCAGTACTGCCTTGGCGTGGGCGAGCATCATGTTGTGCTCGCACTGGAAAGCCTCGGCCAGATGCGCCTTGACGCCGCCGGGGAAGGTGCCCTCGATGTAGGTGTTGGAGGCGTCGGCCCAGATCTCGTTAAAGGTGAACCAGTAGGTCACCTGGTCGGCGTACTCCTTAAAGCAAAAGGTGGCAAAGTCCACAAAGGCGTCGATGGTCTCGCGGTTGAGGAAGTCGCCCTTCTCAAAGAGGGGAAGCGGCGTGTCAAAGTGATGCAGCGTGACAAACGGCTCAACGTGGTGCTTGTGGCACTCGGCGAAAAGGTCGTGGTAGAACTGGACACCCTCGGGGTTGATCTCGCCGGTGCCGTTGGGGAAGATGCGGCTCCAAGCGATGGAGAGGCGGATGCCGTTGATGCCGAATTCCTCGCACAGCTCCAGGTCGACGGGGTACTGGTTATAGAAGTCCGAAGCGGGATCGGGAGAGAAACGCCCCTGGGCCTCCAGGAAGTCGTCCCAGGCAACCTTGCCCTTACCGTGAGTGCGGGTCTCGCCCTCTACCTGGTAGGCAGCAGTGGCGCCGCCAAAGACAAAGTCCTCGGGAAACTGCGCAGGCGGGTTGGTGACGCTAGCAGGATTAACGGACATGATGATCCAATCGTCTAAATCGAAGGGCCAACCGGCTGTTGATGGTCGGCTGGCCCTGGGCGTTACTTACTTCGATAGTTGCTCGGAGACGAAGGCGAGAGACTTGTCGCCGTTCTGGGAGAGCTCGATGTACTGCTTGCCACGGCAGGCGACGCACTTGTTGCCCACACGCTCGCAGTCTTTCTGCAGGTCGGCCAGGTAGCTGGCTGCCTGCGGGGCCAGGACGACCAGGTCAAAGTCGGGGAGCATATCCACGTGGTTGCCATAGGCCTCGGCGGCGGTTTCAAGATCGATGCCGCGCTCCTTGGCGGCCTTGGCCAGCGCGTTGGCGAGCAGGCCTGAGGTTCCGCCACCCTGGCAGAGCACGAGCACGCGCTTGCCGTTGAGGTCGCTGGCGGTCGTTGCCTCGGCAGCGGGTGCTGCAGAAGCGGCAGGGGCGTCGGCCTTCACGGCCTCGGCTGCGGCGCCGGCGGCAACGCTCTTGGCATCGGCCTTGCCCTGGAAGGCGTCGTTGAGCTTGGCGGCCTTCTCGGCGTTCTTGGCGGTGAGCTCCTCCTGGGAGATCTCGGCCTCCTCGGCGCACTTCTGGGCGTCATATGCACGGAAGAACGGGTAGTACAGGACGAAGTCGACGACCAGGATGAGGGCGAGCATCACAAAGGCGAGCGGCTGGAAGCCCAAGCCCATGATGGTGCCGATGGGGCCGGGAACGGTCCAGGGCAGGGTGTACATAAAGCCGTTCATGCCCAAGAAGTCGATAAAGATCTTGAGGATCCAGATGTTGGCGATCGGGGCAAAGACAAACGGGACAAAGAAGACGGGGTTGAGCACGATGGGCGCGGCGAACAGCAGCGGCTCGTTGACAGCAAAGCAGACCGGGACGATGGCGGCCTTGCCGACGGCGCGCATTTCCTGAGACTTGGCCAGGAAGCAGAACATAAAGACCAGGACGAGCGTGGCACCGGTGCCGCCCATGCAGACGACGAAGTACTGGGCACCCTGGGTCAGGACAGCGGAAGCGTGCTGGCCGGCCTGGAACGCAGCCAGGTTGTCGGTCATGTTGGCAACGAGAGCGGCGGCGATGGCGGGCTCGACGATCGAGGGGCCGTGGACGCCGACGAACCAGAAGAGGCTCATGGCGCCGTAGATCACAGCGAGGCCGATGTAGCCGTCGGCAGCGGTGAACAGGGGCTGGAACACTTGGATGACGCCCTGGGCAAAGCAGAAGCCAAAGGCAGCGCGGAAGACGATGTCAAAGACCCAAAAGACGGTGATGCAGACGGAGAAGGGGATGATGTCCTTAAAGGTCTGCGAGATGTTGGGCGGAACCTGCTCGGGCATCTTGACGGTGATGTTGCGCTTGATGAAGAACTTATAGATGATGCCGGTCACAAACGCGGCGATGAAGGCGGTCAGCAGGCCTTTGGAACCAAGGTAGGTGGTGTTGAAGCCGCTGGCGGCGTCCGTGGCGATCGTATCGCTCGAAAGGAGCAGGAAGCCGATGATGGCTGCGCACATGCACGAGATGAAGTTGATCTGGTTGTTCTTGGGCAGGTCGCGGTTCTGAGCGTCGGCGAAGTGCTTGGCGGTGGTGGCGGCGCAGGCGATGGCCAGGATGCCCATGGAGTAGTTGTAGCACTTCCACAGGGCGTTGTTGATGTCATCGGGCCAGTAGAAACCCCAGATGTTGGGGACCGAGGCTACCAGGCAGAAGATGGACGAGAAGATGATGATGGGGATGACGGAGATAAAGCCGTCGCGGATCGCCTTGAGGTACTTGTTGCGGGCGATCGCGTTGAAAAAGGGCTGGCCCTTTTCGATGATGGCGATGAGTTGCTCCATGCAATGCTCCTAAGAGTCGGTGGGTTAGCAACGATGGTAGCTTTTGACGTTCGGTTGCCAAAATGTTGACGTTGCCATTTTGCGGCACAAAAAAAGACGCGAACCGGTGGCCCTTGTGCCTGTGGACCGTCGATTCCTTGCGCGTAAACGTTTGAGCCGCCCGGTGGCTCTGTGTTTGCACAATGGCAACGTTAACATTTGGGCGACAAAAGCCGCTCGGGGAAGCAGAATTGTCGGTGAACGGTAGGTTTTGGGTGGTAAGCGTATCGTTGGGGAGGCGTTGGATATACTTAAAGGTGTTCAAAATGACTGCGCAGGATGTCTTCAATGGCATCGTTGACATAGAAAGATCGACCTATGGCCGCTGTTAAAAAATCGGTTTCCGTTAAGGACGTGGCGCGTCTCGCGGGCGTCTCGGAGCAGACAGTCTCGCGTACGGTGCACGATTCGCCCAGCGTGCGCCCCGAGACCAAGGAG
>CAJJPN010000080.1:0-9064 GCA_905193635.1 Coriobacteriaceae bacterium | reverse complement strand
AACGTTCGCCCCCGCTTTGCTCTAGCCAGGTTGTTACGGGTGGGCGTGACGGCTACTCGTCGCGCTTCTCCTCGTGGCGAGCAGCGGCACGGGCATCGTGAATGCCCTTGATGGCGGCATGGCGGGCGGTGCGGGCGTCGTGCACGGCGTCGCGGGCCTCGGCGGCCGTTGCCTTGGCAGAGCGCAGCTTGGCCGCCAGGTCGGGATTGGTCTCGGCAACTGCGGCGATCGTGGGGCCGTCGAGCTCTTCTTGCGTGGGCTCGGCCAAAAAGTCGATGGCATACTGAGCGGCTACCATGGAGCCCTTGGCGAGCGCGCTCTCGTCGATCTTGTAGAAGCAGGAGTGCTGGGCATAGGTGGCGCCAATCTGGGGGTTGCGCGTGCCAACAAAGGCGAGCACGCCCGGCACGCGGCGCAGGTACTCCGAGAAGTCCTCGCCCGAAAGCGTGCCGCGGTAATGGCCCTCGCCTGCGGGGCCCAGGCACTTGAGCACAGCTTGGCGGCAACGCTCGCTCGAGGCGGCATCGTTTTCGACCTTGTAGTTGGCGATGGTGTAGTCGGTGAGTTCGGCCTCGGCGCCTAGTGCTGCTGCGGTGTGCTCCACGATGCGGCGCATAAGCTCGGGCATTTCCTCATGCGTCTTGTCGCCATAGGTGCGCACCGTGCCGGCGAGGTATGCCGTGCCGGCGATAACGTTGCGCGCGGTGCCGCCGTGCAGTTCGCCGACGGTGATGACGGCGGGTTCGTAGGGGCTAATCTCGCGCGAGACGATGGTCTGCAGGGCGTTGACGATTTCGGCGGCAACCATAACGGCGTCGTGGCCGCGCTGGGGCATGGCGCCATGGCACGAGGTGCCGCGGACATCAATGCGGAACCAGTCGGTGTTTGCCATGCGCGGACCGGGCTCGCAGCTCACGGTGCCGGCATCGACCTCGCTCCAGATGTGCGCGGCATAGGCACCGTCGACGCCATCGAGTACGCCCGTACCGATCATGAGCTTGGCGCCCTGGCCGTTTTCCTCGCTGGGCTGGAAAACGATGCGAATCTCGCCGTGGATGTCATCGGTCATGTGGCGCAGAATCTGCAACGTGCCGAGCATCATGGCGATATGGCAGTCGTGGCCGCAGGCGTGCATGCAGCCCTCGTTGACGCTGGCGAACTCCTCGCCGGTCTGCTCGGTGACGGGCAGGGCGTCGATGTCGGCGCGCAGCAGGATACGGCGGCGCGGCGTGCCGTCCTCGCGGTAGGCATCGGGCGCGGTGCCGCGGAGTGTCGCCACCAGGCCCGTCTTGAGTGGACGCTCGTAGGGGATATTCATGGCGTCGAGCTGGTTGGCGATGTCGGAAGTCGTGCGCTCCTCGGCAAGGCTCAGCTCCGGGTGCTTATGGAAGTGCCGGCGCTGCTTGATGATGTAGGGTTCAAACTCGGCGGCGATATCATGGATGGCCGCGGTGACGTCGTCTGCCGCGCGAACCTCGGTTGCCGCCATAATCTGCTGTGCCTTGGTCTTCGTCATGGTCGATTTGCTCCTTGCTGGCTCGATCGCAAAATCGTACAGGCTCTCTCCAGTATGCCACCTGCCGCTAGGGCTGGTAAAGTTGCCGTTTGCCGCTTGGGGTTTTGTTGCAAGGGCGGGGGAGTACACTCGGGGGTGTTGAATTACCTGCCAGAGATGGGGATGCTCATGCAGCATATCGATCGGATTATCCGCTCCAAGAACGTTTTTACCGCCCAAGACGGTATCGATACCGCCCGCGAGCTGGCGATCGCCATCGCGGGTGATCGCATCGTCGCAGTCGGCGCGCCCGATGACGTGATTGACGCCGCACCTGCCGCCACGCCGGTGGTCGATTACGGCGAGCAGTTTGTCTGCCCCGGTTTCCACGATGCGCACCTGCATTTCTTCCATACTTCGGTTGGTTCCTCGCCGTACATGCTCATGGATATGGGCACGTCCGAGGCAGCATTGGTGCAGCATGCGCTCGAGTTTTCCAAAGGCTTGCCAGATGACGCCTGGGTCGTGACCCAGGGTTGGCGCGATTACCGCTGGGATCCGCCCGAGCACCCTACCAAGGCCTCCCTCGATGCGGCATTTCCCGATCGTCCCTGCGTTATGTACTCGGGCGACGGGCACACGCTGTGGCTCAACAGCCGCGCACTCGAGGCGCTCGGCGTTACGCGCGACAGCGAGCCTCCGGCGGGTGGCAGTTACGACAAAGACTCAAACGGTGAGCTTACGGGTATCGCTCACGAGGCTGCGGCCATGCAGCTGCTGCCGCGCTGCCTGGAGTGGCTGGGCGAGGACCGCATCGCGAGCGCATACGCCGACCAGATGAAGCGTATGGCCGAGCAAGGCATTACCTCAATCTGCGATATGTCGCTCATGCCCATGCCGGGCTGCGACTTTATTCGCGATGATGTTTACGACAAGCTGCAGGCCGCCGGCAAGCTGGGCATCCGCGCCCATCTGTTTCCCACGCTGCTGGATGACCAGTCGCGCTTGGAAGAACTCCAGACCCGCTACGCGAACAACGCGCTGCTCTCGGCGCCAGGCTTTAAACAGTTCTTCGACGGCGTGTCGAGCGAGCATACCGCATACCTCACTGAGCCCTATACCAACCCGCGCTTCCCGGGCGACCAGGGCCGCCTGACGGTCCCTGTCGAGCGTATGCGCAAGTTGGTTTTGGCGGCAGCCGAGCGTGACCATACCGTGCGCATCCACGTTATCGGCGACGGTGCCATCCATGCTGCGCTCGATATCTTTGAGGAGGCGGCAGAGCTCTACGGCTTGCCCCAGCACGGCCACAATACGCTTGAGCACCTGGAGAATCTGCTGCCTCAGGACATCGATCGTCTGCGCAAGCTCAACGTCATTGCCTCGAGCCAGCCTTGCCACATCACGCTCGACCCGGGTGGCCCGGAGCGCGACCTGGGCCTGGAACGCAGCCGCATCATGTGGCCGTTCGCAACTTATCAGCAGCGCGGTATCCGTCAAGCTTTCGGTACCGACAGCCCCATCACGGCCGTTACCAGCATGAACGTGCTCTACACGGCTATCACGCGCCAAGATCCCCGCAGCCACTGGCCCGAGGGCGGCTGGCTGCCGAGCGAGCGTATCGACGCGGCAACGGCCCTGCGCAGCTACACGCTTGGCAGCGCGTACGCAGCGGGCGACGAGCAAAACCTCGGCAGCCTAGAGCCCGGCAAATACGCCGACCTGGTAGTCCTGGACCAAAACCCGCTCACCATCGACCCCCAAGAGCTGCAAGCCACCAAGGTTCAGGCCACCTACCTGGCAGGCAACTTGATTTACGAGCGCTAATATTCATGTCGTACCGTTAAACGCGGCTCGGGCAGCCTATTTTGGGATGGCGCTCGAGCCGCGTTTGTTTGCCGATGGGGGTTCGTTAGGAGCGTCCCCTCTCTGCTGGATTTGGGCGCAGGGTGGAAGCGCTGCTGCTCCGCGCGCTCAATTGGGACATCAGCGATGCTTTCTCTTAGCGTTTTGCATACTTCCAGTTGCAGATTGCAAAAAAAGTTGAGATGTTCTTTCCGGTCCTGATGTACCCCCGCCTGGGCCGTGCAAAAAATGGAGTATTCAGCACCGTGAGCTCTGCCGGTGCCGCTGCAGTCGGGTGGCATTGCGGAGATCGATGTCATTTTGGGGTCCGGTGCGGTGCGAGGCACGCTTTTTTGTCCTGACAGGGTTTGCCCGCCGACCCAAATCGCCGGTCAAAGGCGTTCTTGGGACCAATATGGTGTGTCCGGCGCGTATGCAGCCGTCCTGGCCTGCTGAAAACTCCCAAAAATGCACGCTGCTCCCCAGGGGACCCGTGCGAGCGGCGAAAACCATGCCCAAGTCGCTGTCCGCATCGTCATTTTGCTGCACTGACTTTTCTGAATACCGGGCCCGAGATTGGTCAACCCTAGGCTCCCGGAGCTGCGTTGGGGTCGGTTTCGTTGGCGGCCGCCTGCTTATGGGTGGCAAAGACCGAGCCTTCGTGGTCGAAGAGCTTACGATATTGCATGCGGTCCAGGCGATCGCGCGCATTAGCGGTCTTGGCGGGAACGTTCTTGGCCTCGGCTGTATACCAAACGCCGTGCGCATCCTGCGCCCCCACCACGTTTATCGCCGGCATGTGCGCTTGGTTTTGCAAGCGTGCGCGTTGGTAGGCGGTGAGCGGGGCACCGATGGCATTGAGTGCGAGTGCACCGACGTTATTGATGCTTGTGTTGAGTTCCCCACTCGTTTGTGCGTTGCCGGCGACATCGTAGTTCGCCCAGACCACATAGCGTGTCTGCCAGATGCGCTCGGTATGGGTGGCATCGTCCTCATCGGTAAAGTAGAGGT
This sequence comes from Coriobacteriaceae bacterium, assembly GCA_905193635.1. Classification (GTDB taxonomy): domain Bacteria; phylum Actinomycetota; class Coriobacteriia; order Coriobacteriales; family Coriobacteriaceae; genus Collinsella. The sequence continues at coordinate 4,713 of CAJJPN010000080.1, read as the reverse complement.
CGTTGTAGCGGTCGGTGAAGAACGGCTGGTGGTCGCCGTACATCACCACGACGACGGGGCGGTCGAGATCACGCAGCTTTTCCAGGAAGGCGGCGAAGGCGGCATCGGACGCTTCCATGAGCGAGCAATATTCATTGGTCCAGGTGATAACTTTGTCGGACACACCTTCGACGGCAAGGTGCAGTTGCTGGTCGGTGGGCACCAAGCCCGTGTCATAGGCGGAGTGGTTTTGCATCGTCACGTCGTGGATGAAGATCGGCTGGTCGCTCTGCTTTAGTACCTCGAGGCACTTGTCGTAGGTGGCGGCGTCGGTGACCTTGCGGCAGAGCTCGGGTGCGCCGGCGAAGTCCTCGATCGAGAGGAACTCGTCGAATCCCATGTCCGCGAAGACGTTCTCGCGATTCCAGTTGGTGGCGTGGTTGGGGTGCATGGCCACGGTGCGATAGCCGAGTCTCTTGAACTGACGGGCGAGGTTCTCGCTCGGGGCCAGGTTGTAGCTCATGAACGGGTAGACGCCAGCGCCCAGGAATGCCATGGAGTGTCCGGTTAAGAACTCGAACTCGCTGTTACAGGTGCCGGCACCGAAGGCGCTCATGTAGCTCACTCCCTGCAGAAGCGCGTTATCGATGGCTTTGAAGCGCTCGGGCCCCTTATAGCCACAGCCCAGTTCGTTAAAGATTGAAAGGTCGGCGAAGGACTCGTTCATGATACAGATGACTGAGGGCTTGAGCTGGTCAAACTGTTCGACGGCAGCGGCACGGGAGGGGTCGGCGATGCCGTTCGTGCCCGCGTTCCAGCGCGCGGCAAGGCGCTTGATGATCGCCGAGGCCTCACCGCTCTTGTAGTGCTTGGGTTTAGGCGGCACCATTTTTTGCGCGCTCGAAATAAAGGTGGGGAGAAACCCCTGACTGTAATAGCTTTCGAGGGGCTTCCAGGTATGAAGCTTGATGCCCAAGGTGTCGTAATAGCTGATGAAGGCCTGCGCCCCCAGTGCGGCTCCGGCAACAAGTGCGGTACGACGGTCGACGGAGAGGGGGAGTTTGGATTTGGTTGCGACTGGATGCTCCCTCGGCGCTGTCGATGTCCCCTCGGTTGCCGGAGACGCCTTTGAGTCCTTCGATTTCAAGGACGCAGACATCGCATGGTCGATGGACTCGGGGGACGTTTCCGATGCGCGGCGCGGCGGTCGCCCACATGCATCACGCGGAATGAGGACGATAAGCGCGATTCCCAAGGCCGCGGCGGCAAGCCCCATGAAGCAGAAAGTGCTGAGCTCATAGGTGTAGCTGCCGGCGACCGTCGCAGCGGTCGAGAGGGCGAACAGGTCTCCGGGTTGGATGGGCATCGATTTGAACGTGATTACGAAGTACTCGGCGATACCGATGCTGGCGAGCGCAACGATGCCAACGATTGCGGGGGTCTTACGGCGGTGCGGCAGATAGAACAACAGGCACAAGAAGCAGAAGATGAGCAAAAGCTCTAAAAGTGCCGGTCCGGCCTGCATCTTCCATAGTTCATGGTTGGAGGGCAGCTCGAGGGCGAGCATCGAGCATATCGATGCGCCGCCGATCGTTGCCAGCGTACGGGGGTAGGGATGGTCGGTCATCCAGCTTTTCAGATCCTTCATGCTCATCTTCATCGTCTCTGTTCCTTACTCCTAGTTCAGCGTCTTCACGAGCTTCTCCAGGTTGTCGTTCATGATGGGTGGGTAATCCTCGCCGGCTTTAAGCTGTTTGTCAGTGAGCCCCTCGACGGGGTCGAGCTGGACGCATTGTCGTCAGAAGCGGCGAGAGCAAAGACCGCACTTAAAAGGGGCATATATGCCGCCGCCATGGGGCCACGGTGACGAATAGGACGCCGCTTGGGATGGCGACGGTAGATTCGGTTGTCCATAGATTGCTCCTGAATTGAAAACGGCTGCGTCGGGGTGCCGACGGCCGAAGGCGATGCCGCTGTGGCACGCGGTAGCTATTTGATTCAATTGGGAGTCGTTAATCGTCCAGACGGACCCTGAGGGATAATAGGGTGACCGGGGCATATGAAGATCGCTCGGTGCCGATGACGGCTAGGGCGGAGATCAGCAAGAGGGTGATGAACGATGTCGCGCCCACGGGGACGGTGTCACCGCCACGGGCGATCGACAGATTGCCGGCGAGCTCGGCGCAGATGGTGCAGCCCGCGCCGGTGCAGTCATGATGCAACTCATGGGCGGTTGCGATGGGGGAGAGGATGGTTACCGCGAGAAGGGCGAAGACGAGAGCCAGGGCGAGCAGGCGAGTGCGAACGGGCGGCATGGAGTCGCGTGCATCGCGATTCGGTGCTATATCTCGCCATGCCGAGGTGCTCAGCTCATCAGTCATCTGCCCTCCCTTCCTCTCATCTGGGCATATTTCATCTGGAGGATTGTAGTCTTGAGAAGCTGATTCACAAAGTTGCCGCGCTAAAACTTCATGCTTTCCGGTCCGCCTTGGGGCTGCGCATAAGTTATCCTCCGACATTCAGAAAATCTAAGTGCCAAAAAATAAGATTTTTTGACTCTGTGTTGTATAACCCGCCATTCGTGGGTACCATTCAACGCGTACGCAAACAAAAAGGGTTAACCCGCGCGGCATGACCGCGCGGCCCACAAAGGAGGAAACAAGCATGTCGTCTTTGAAGCCGCTTGCAGATCGCGTCCTGGTCAAGCCCGACGAGGCCGAGCAGAAGACCGCCTCTGGTCTGTACATCGCCAGCAACGCTCAAGAGAAGCCGCAGCGCGGCACCATCGTTGCCGTGGGCGCCGGCAAGGTCAACGACAAGGGTGAGCGCATCCCCATGGACGTCAAGGTCGGCGACGTCGTCATCTACGGTAAGTTCGGTGGCAACGAGGTCAAGGTCGACGGCGAGAAGTATCTGCTCATGCGCGCCGACGACATCTACGCAGTCGTCGAGGCCTAGTCTCGTCAGAATCTCTGATTCGTCTTTGAGCGCGGTCGCCGCATAGGACTCGGAAGCGGCGACGCGAGTCACATTTCTTTTGGAGGATTACTCACCATGGCAAAGAACATTACGTTCAACACCGATGCCCGCGCTAAGCTCGCCAAGGGCGTCAACACTCTGGCCGACGCCGTTACCGTCACCATGGGCCCCAAGGGCCGCTATGTCGCTCTGCAGCGCACGTTCGGTGCTCCGACCATCACCAACGACGGCGTTTCCGTCGCTAAGGAGATCGAGCTCGAGGACAACATCGAGAACATGGGCGCTCAGCTGGTGAAGGAGGTCGCCACCAAGACCAACGACACCGTGGGTGACGGCACCACCACCGCAACCCTGCTCGCTCAGGCTATCGTCAACGACGGTCTGCGCAACGTCGCCGCCGGCGCCAACCCGCTGGCCATCCGTCGCGGCATCGACAAGGCCGTAAACGCCGCCGTCGCCGAGATGAAGAAGCAGGCCAAGCCGGTCGAGACCAAGGAGCAGATCGCTTCCGTCGGCACCATCTCCGCTGGTGACCCCGAGGTCGGCGAGAAGATCGCCGAGGCCATGGAGGTCGTGGGCAAGGACGGCGTTATCACCGTCGAGGATTCCCAGACGTTCGACATCACCATCGACACCGTCGAGGGCATGCAGTTCGACAAGGGCTATGTCTCCGCTTACTTCGTCACGGACAACGACCGCATGGAGGCCGTGATGAAGGATCCGTACATCCTCATCACCGACCAGAAGATTTCCAGCGTTCAGGACATCATGCCTGTTCTCGAGGCTGTCCAGCGCGCCGGCCGTGGCCTGCTCATCATCGCTGAGGACATCGACGGCGAGGCTCTGCCGACCCTGGTCCTCAACAAGATCCGTGGCGCTCTCAACGTCTGCGCCGTCAAGGCCCCGGGCTACGGCGATCGCCGCAAGCGCATCCTGGAGGACATCGCCGTCCTCACCGGTGGCCAGGCCGCTCTGGACGAGCTGGGCGTGAAGGTCGCTGACATCACCGCCGATATGCTCGGTACTGCTAAGTCCGTCACCATCTCCAAGGACAACACCGTCGTCGTCGGCGGCGCTGGCTCCAAGGAGGCCATCGATGCCCGCATCGCTCAGATTAAGGGCGAGATGGAGAACACCACCTCTGACTTCGACCGTGAGAAGCTCCAGGAGCGCCTGGCCAAGCTCTCCGGTGGCGTTGCCGTCATCAAGGTCGGCGCTGCTACCGAGTCCGAGCTCAAGGAGATCAAGCACCGCGTCGAGGATGCCCTGCAGGCTACCCGCGCTGCTGTCGAGGAGGGCATCGTCGCCGGCGGTGGCGTCGCCTTCATGGACGCTGCTCCTGCGCTCGATGCTGTCGAGATCGACGACCCCGAGGAGAAGATCGGCGTCGACATCGTCAAGAAGGCTCTGACCGCTCCGGTCGCCACCATCGCCAAGAACGCTGGCTTTGAGGGCGCTGTCGTGGTCGACAAGGTTGCCGAGCTGCCCGCCGGCCAGGGTCTCAACTCTGCCAACGGCGAGTGGGGCGACATGATCGAGATGGGCGTCCTCGACCCCGTCAAGGTCAGCCGCGTCACCCTGCAGAACGCTGCTTCTGTCGCCAGCCTGATCCTCATCACCGAGGCCACCGTCTCCGATGTGCCCAAAAACACTCAGCTTGAGGACGCTATCGCTGCTGCTACCGCTGGTCAGCAGGGCGGCGGTATGTACTAAGGCCGACAAGGTCTAGAACTCCCACCGGGGATCCGGGGGCGT
>CAJJPN010000079.1:0-9380 GCA_905193635.1 Coriobacteriaceae bacterium | reverse complement strand
CGACAGCAGCTGCGCATACCAAAGCGGCAGCGATCCCAACCCCACGAGCTCGTCCAGCGAGCAGATACGGTCCGAGAACTTTCGGATGGTGAGAATCGGTCCGTCAATCGCCACAGGCGGAATCACCGCGTTGACGCGATAGCCCGTTTTGAGGCGGGCGTTGACGATGGGGCTGCGCTCGTCGATACGGCGGCCAAGTGGCGAGATAATGCGGTCGATAAGCACACGGATCTGCTCATCATCCTCAAACGCATGCTCGATGGGGTACAAGACGCCGCCGCGTTCAAAGAAAGCCGAGCGGCAGCCGTTGATCATGATCTCGGTAACGGTGTCGTCCTCGATGAGCGGCTGCAACGGCCCCAAGCCCACCACGTCATCCAAAATCTCGTCGATGATGGTCTCGCGCTCGGGCGTCGCGAGATCGGTCGGCTCCTCAACATTGAGCACCGCCTCCACCGCAGGACGCAATTCCGAGCGGGCAAGTGCCGGGTCGATATAGGCGCTGATACGCGCCACTTCGTCGTAACCCATGCGGTCCATCACGGCGCGCTTGGTGCGTCGTTTCACCGCGCGGCGACGCCCCGCATCTACAGGCGCTGCCGCCGCAGCGCCGGCAGCCTTAATCCTCGTTTGCAGGCTCATCGCTGATCACCCTCGCGCGACCAGGGAAGGCGGATACGCGGGCGTTCGGTACGCGTTGCACGGTCGGCGACCATATCGCTCCAAGGGCCGACGGCGCACCCCAGTTCCACGAGCATCTCGCGCGTGGCCTCGCGCATGCTAGTCGCAAAAGCGCTGGTCTGCCCCACCGCCTCGTCAGCGCGCCCAAACGCCATGAGCGCGGCGAGATCCTGCCCGCCATCGGCGATACGAATCTTGGAGCTCAACGCACAGGCAATCTCAAAGCGCATGGCGACGTCCTCGTCTGCCCCGCGCGCACCGAACCGGTTGAACACGGCGCTCATGCGCGTGCGCGGCACACCTACTCGACCTGCCAGTTCGATGACGCGCGACGCCGATGTCGCGGACGACACCGCCGCATCGCCAACGACCAGGCAACGGTCGCTCGCCGCCACCGCAGCCGCCACGGCGTCGCCCCAAAAGACCGAGGTATCGATAAAGACCACGTCGGATTCGCGACGCAGAACATCAAGCAGTAGCTCCACCGGACGCGCCATGAGCTCGGCTTGCTCGGGCGCCGCGACGGGACCCCAGAGCGTAATGCCCGGTGCCACGCGCATCGAAGCGGCTACGATATCCGGCTCGGTGAGCGTGCCCGCCGCCGACGGCTCGATAAGTGCCGCCATATCGCGCGGAGCATCGACGCCTAACAAGTCGTAAAGGTTTCCAAACATCAGGTCCAGGTCGAGCACGGCGGCACGCAAGCCCAACAGCGACGATGTGTGTGCCATGGTGGCAACGATCGTCGACTTGCCGCAACCGCCCGAACCCGAAATAGCGCAGATGACTGGAGCTCGATGCGGCGGAGCGGCAGCGTCTGCCGGCGGCATCGGAGGCGGCGGGGCGGGCGTCGGTGACAGCATCCCCGTCTCCCCCGCCGCAACCACGTGCTGCGTCCAAGCCGGCATGGCTGCTTGTTCGGTCTGCGAGGCAGGCTCGTTCTGCGCAATCTGCTCATGCTGCATCAGCGACAACTCGCCGCACCCGGCAAGGCCCTCAACTTCGTCGAGTTCATCCGCCAGATTCACGCCGTGCACGTATCCCATATCTACTGCCGGGGAGTCGCCAGCATGCTGCGCCGGCCCTCCAGCGTCATCGTATACAAGGGGGTTCCGGGGGCGCCGACCATGCTCGGCTTCCGCTTTTCCATAATCATCAACACGCGGGCCTCTTGTAGCGCGAGGCGCCCCGGGTTCCCTATCAACAAAAGCATCGGGCTCAATCGTCATGCGCCGATCGGAATCAACCGCTCCCTCGCCCGCGCGCCCGTTGCCGCATATACTGTGTGCAGCGATGACCTCGGTCGCCCCCGCGCGAAACAGCCCCTCGATATCCGACGGATCGAGCGCTTCTATCAACACGACCACGCGACTCACGCGGCCTTCGGCCGTCAGGCGCGCAACAGTCTTGCGCACATCTTCGGTATCAAACAGAGACGCCGCGATGATGGCAGCCCCGCGGCGCGACGGAAACGCCCGCGCCATGGAAACCAGCCCGTCCAGGTCACCCACGCGAAGCACCTGTGCACCCGCATCACGGCCCTCGACTTCCCGCTGCAACAGCCCGTAATCGCCGCACGCGCAGCACGCAAGCCAGATCGCCTTCATCACTCGTCGCCTCCGCTCTTTTTGCCGCGCGCCGTGGCGGGAATCGTCAAGCTGACCGTTCCCTTGCCCGAGGCTCCCAGCAGTTCCTTGACGTCTTCGGGGTCAGCCGCCAGCGTCACCCATTCGATCTTGCCCTCGCGCGTGGCACCGGAATCCTCACTGGTATCGATCACGTACGCGCCGCACAGCCGATCGGTCACGCTGTCTTTTTGCACATACACATCCACGTAGCTGCCCACGCCCGTAGCACCGCCGACCGAGTGCTCGGCATCGACCGCCACCGAAACGGCGACCTTGCCCTTAGGCACCTCGAGCTTGCGGCTCTCGGCCTTGGTGTAGACATTGCAGATCACGGCGTTTTTGGGAATACGCGAAGTCGTCACGTCGCCGCGCACCTGGCGCAGCTCGGTCGCCGCGTCACGCGGCAGCAGGCTCGTCAGCCATTCCTGGGTTATGACATTGGTCTCATCGAGGGTCTCGCCCACATCGATATCGCGCGCCGCGACGCATACCTCGACGTGATCGCCACCGTACTTGGCCAAGGTCTCAGCCTGGACCTGTTCGGCTTGCGAGCGGATCGACGAGCCGTAAACCATGCAGAGCAGAGCAGCGAGCACGCCCGCGACCAGACTGATGGCGATGCGCTTGCTCTTGTTCACGGCCGCTCCTCTCATGGCAGTGCCGGGCGAATGCCCGTACCACCATTGTCTGAGCGGTCAGAGTGCAAAGCGGCGCAATCGCAATCTTGGTTTTCGATGTCAAACCAATCGCTGACCAAAAGCTGACCAGCCCGTCAAGCTCGTGGCAAGGTTTTGGTCAGCACGTCAGCAAACTGCATGTTTCGAGGCTTTTCCGCAGCAAAAAAGCCGTCTCCCGAACAGTTGGGAGACGGCTGTCATAGGAAAAATCAATTACAGATGGACATCGGGATCGAGCATTTGAGCGCTCACGCGCATGGATGACGCCAGGTTTTGGAACGTTTCCAGACGCAGGCTATCGATCTGCCCGGCGTCCTCGGCCTCGCGAACGGCGCAGCCCGGCTCATGGACATGCGTGCAATCGCCAAACCGGCACGCGCGCGATGCCTCGACAATCTCGGGGAAAGCGCGCGCCAGACCCCGCTCGTGACCCACGAGCGGCAGGCTGCGCAGGCCCGGGGCATCGGCGATCACGCCGGCGTCGCCCGGCAGTGCCACCATCACGCGCGCGACGGTAGTGTGACGGCCCTGATCGTCGCGTTCGCGCACACCGCCGGTCGCCAACGTATCGTGGCCCAGCAGCGCATTGAGCAGCGTCGACTTGCCGGCACCCGACTCGCCCAGAATCATGGCGCAGCTCCCGGCGGGCACGCAGGCACGGACCTCGTCCAGGCCGCGGCCCTCGGCAGAGGACGTCACGATCACGCGCACGTCCGGACCCACCAGGCGGCGCACGCGGTCCAGATCGCGCTCGAGTTCCTCGGCATCGCAGCGGTCAGCTTTGGTGAGTACCACCACCGGTTCGGCATCGCAGTCGAGCGCCAACACCAGCGAGCGCGCCACGCGGTCGAGCAGCACCTCGCCGGCACCGAGCGCCTGCACGATTAGCACGCTATCCACGTTGGAGCAGAGCACCTGACGCTCCCCGCGGGCACGGCCGCGCCAACGCTCAAAGCTCGTACGGCGCGGCAGTACGCATTCAATCACGCCCATATCGTGCCCGGGAGCGCGGCGCACCGCCACACGATCGCCCACGGCAGGCAGCAGGACCTCGTCCCCACCGCGCGACTTGGCAAATCCCACGGCATGCTCGGCGCGGAAGGTATCGTCGGCAGTCGCCACCAGCGGAAACCCACGATCCAAGCGCACCACGGCGCCAAGCTGCATCTGCTCGGGCTCCTCGGCATGTGCGCAGAAATCATCAAAGGCAGCCTGCTGGGCTTCATCGACCGGCAGGTCATCAAACGCCGGAACATCCTGCAGCGCGTCAAGCCCCGGTACACTCGCCAGCAACTCCTCAGCAGATGCAGGGGGTTCGGTCGCGAGCTTCCGACGACGATCACGCTTAGCCCGCGCCCCCGTCGTCTTTTTCTTCGCCTTAGCCTTAGCCTTGCCCACAGATGCCTCCCAGCACAAAACCACACAACTGAGCAGGTATTTTAAATCAAAAAGAGCTGGCCGGGCAAAGCCCGACCAGCTCACAAACTTTCCCTCAGCCAATGGTCCCGAGAGGTTATCCGAAGGCCCGCCCGCCGGGAGGGGTTTCTTCCGAGCGATCCCGCAGCGCGAAGCGCGAGGACCAGCGAGGAAGAAACCCCGCAGGCGGTCGGGCCGGTGGGAAGGATGGCCTTTCGACCTACTCCTTCTCGACCGCGCGCATGATCGCCTTGTAGATCTCCATCAGCGGGATGATCAGGAAGGCCAGGCCCAGGGCAGCGACAACGCCCTTGAACTCAAGCGTCACGGGGCCAAAGAACATCTCGGCAAGCGTCGGCTGCACGGTTACGATCACCGTCAGCACCAGTGCCAGCGCGGCGGAAGCCCACAGCCACTTGTTCTGCTTTTTCATGGTGAACAGCGACGCACGACGGCTGCGCATATTGAAGCAGTGGAAAATCTCGACCATGTTGAGCGTGATGAACGCCATCATCACGCCTTCTTCGTCGGCATTGCCGGCGATCATATCGGCGATATGGATGTAGCCCATGTCAAAGTACACGCCCACAAAGAAGCTCGCCAGCACCAGCACGGTGATGATTAGGCCCTGGACCACACAGTCCAGACCCATATGTCCGGCAAAGACACCGTCCTTGGCGTTGCGCGGCTTGCGCTTCATGATGTCGCCCTCGGCATCCTCCATGCCCAGCGCGAGCGCGGGGAAACAGTCGGTGACCAGGTTCACCCACAGCAGCTGCACCGGCTGGAAGATGGTAAAGCCGATGAGCGTGGCGATAAACACCGAGAACACCTCGGCAAGGTTAGCCGAAAGCAGGAACTGGATGACCTTGCGGATGTTGTCGTAGATGCGACGACCCTCTTCACAGGCGCCGATGATGGTAGCGAAGTTGTCATCGGCAAGTACCATGTCGGCGACGTTCTTGGTGACGTCGGTGCCGGTGATGCCCATGCCCACGCCGATATCGGCGCGCTTGATGGACGGGGCGTCGTTGACGCCGTCGCCCGTCATGGCCACGATCTGGTCGCGCGACTTCCAGGCCTCGACGATGCGTGTCTTGTGCTCGGGCTGGACGCGGGCGTACACGCCGTAGTCCTCGATGTGCGCGTCGAGCTCCTCGTCGCTCATGCGATCGAGGTCGGCACCGGTGATGGCATGGCTGCGATCGGCGACGATGCCCAGCTGCTTGGCAATGGCCACGGCAGTGTCGATATGGTCGCCCGTGATCATGACGGTGCGAATACCGGCATCGTGGGCCTCGCGGATGGCGTCGGCCACCTCGGGACGGACCGGGTCAATCATGCCGGACAGGCCGCAGAAGACCAGGTCATGCTCGAGCGCAGCGGGGCTGCAGTCGGCCGGGACCTCGGTGTAGGTGCGGCTTGCCAGCGCCAGCACGCGCAGAGCCTCGTCGGCCATGGCCTTGTTGGCGGCCACGAGCTCGGCGCGACGCTCCTCGGTCAGCGGGACGACCTTTTCGCCCTCGTAGATATGGGTGCACAGGCCGATCACCACGTCGGGCGCGCCCTTGGTGTACTGCTCGTACTCGCCATCCAGGGTCTCGACGATCACGGACATCATCTTGCGGCCCGAGTCGAACGGGGCCTCGCCCACGCGCGGATGCTCGGCAGTCAGGCCGGTGAGGCCAGCCTTGCCGGCGTCGTTGACGAGCGCGCACTCGGTCGGCTCGCCCACGGCCTCGCCCAGCTCCTCGTCCCACTGGGCATCGGAGCACAGGGCCATACCGGCCAGGAACTTCTCCTTGGGCGCGGCGAGCTCGTGCTTGACGACGGTCATCTTATTCTGGGTAAGGGTGCCGGTCTTGTCGGAGCAGATGGTCTGTGTGCAGCCAAGGGTCTCGACAGCAGAGAGCTTGCGGATAATCGCCTGGCGCTTGGCCATCTTGGTCACGCCAAGCGAAAGGACGATGGTCACGACGGCAACAAGGCCCTCGGGGATGGCGGCGACGGCGAGCGAGACGGCAACCATAAAGGTGTCGAGCAGGGCAGTCGGATCGGTAAGGACGTTGCCCACGCCGTGGCGGAGGATGTCAACGCCAAAGATGACGACGCAGATGACGATCACCATGATGGTGAGGATGCGGCTGAGCTCGGCGAGCTTCACCTGCAGCGGCGTGAGCTCTTCCTTGGCCTCGGCCAGGGCGCCGGCGATCTTGCCCATCTCGGTGTTCATGCCGGTGCCGACCACGACGGCGCGACCACGGCCGTACACGACGGTGGAGCCCATATAGCACATGTTCTTACGGTCGCCGAGCGGCACGTCGTCGGTGCCGGCGGCGAGCTCGATCACGTTGGCATGCTTCTCGACGGGCACGGACTCGCCGGTGAGCGCGGCCTCTTCGATCTTCATCGTGGCGCTCTCGAGCACGCGGCAGTCGGCCGGGACGGAGTCGCCCGCCTCGAGCATGATCACGTCGCCGGGCACGAGCTCGGCGCTCGGCAGGTGCACGAGCTTGCCGTCGCGTAGCACCTTGGACTGCGCCGCACTCATCTCCTGCAGGGCCTCGAGGGCCTCCTCGCTCTTGGCTTCCTGGACCACGCCCAGCACCGAGTTGACGATAACGACGAACATGATGATGGCAACATCGGCAAAGTCGGGCTCGCCCTTGACCATGCCCGTGAGCGCACTGATGACGGCGGCAACGATCAGCATGATGACCATGGGGTCGGCCATCTGCTCAAAGAAGCGCTTCCACAACGGGGTCTTCTCGGCTTCCTCGAGCTTGTTAGGGCCTGTCTTGACGAGGCGCGACGACGCCTCGTCGTTGCTCAGGCCGAGGTTCTCATCGACGCCCTGGTCGCTGAGTACCTCCGCCGCGGCGGACAGGTATTCCTTTTGCATATAGAGTCCCCTCCTGGGATTCGGGCCACTCAGCAGATTGATGCCCGATCATAATTCCCAGGAGAAGGGCAAGGGCTCATCAAGGCTGCCGTGCTGAGCGGCAGTTGATAGTGGAGCTATGGTACCCCAAAGCGACGCGTCTAGCCAAAACAATCCATCTGGAAATATGCTCCATGCGCAACAGTGCAGACCGTGTGATGCTCAACATTGATAAAACGTTTTTTCACTAACGCTTCGTCAAACTGACATATCGCCCAGATAGCAGCGGTTAGAGCGGTTGGTAAATTTTTTTCATATACCGTTTATCCCGCAAAAAATGAACTTCTAAGGTTGATTTTCAATCTCAACGCAACAGCCTGAACGGGCCCCGCGTTTCCGCAGCTAGCGCAACGCGGGAATAGCTCCCGGCACCTGGCCGTCGCATCGTTTCCGCAGGTGGAGAGGCTATGAAGGCCGGTGCCCCCATGCCGCCGCCGCATGCTCCGCCAGCCCGCCGCGCAGCCGTTCCGGACTCAGCGCAACGGGCCCTCCGGCCCATGTCCCGGCCCGCCGCCTATCCCGCCAGCGGCCCCTCGCCCCTCGCGGCCCTGGCCCTGTCGATGCAGCCGGGCGTGAGGTCGAGCTCGCCGGGCGCCAGCTCCTCTATCCCGAACGCGTCCATGAGGGCGGAGGCGTCCTCCCCGAGGGCCATCCGCAGCACGCGCGCCGGCGTCAGGAACCCGAGCGCCCCCCTCGGCTCGGAGTTCACCTGCGACATGAGCAGCGCGCAGTCCGCCGCCGTCAGCCGGTCGAACCTGACGCCGGCGCCCTTGGGCAGCAGCTTCCTGATCTCCACGTGGTTCTTCTCGCACGCGCCCTTCTGCTGGCTCTGCCGGGGGTCGCAGTAGAAGAGCCTGGTCTCGCCGTCCCGCTCGCCGATCAGCGCCGCGATGGCGCCCTCGTCGGCGAACTCGCTCCCGTTGTCGGTGAGCACGGCGCCGAAGGCGCGCCTCGCGCCGTCCTCGCCGAGGACCCCGCGCAGGGAGGAGAGCGCCGCCAGGACCGAGGCGCACGTGCCGTCCGGCAGCGGCAGGGCCAGCTGGAAGCGGCTCGGGCGGTGCAGGAGCGTGAGGAGCCTGGCGGAGTCGCCCCTGGAGCCCTCGACGGTGTCCATCTCCCAGGCCGCGGCGCAGGCGTCCTCTCCGAGCGCGAGGAACGACGCGTGCGACCTGCGCGACGAGTGGGACGTCGCCCTCCCCGGGGCCCGGCGCGACCTCGGCCTGTAGCCGACCTTGCGCCTGAGCTCCATGTTCGTCATGCCGTCGTAGCCGGCGTCCACCCACCTGTAGACGGTGGAGGCGCTGAGCCCGGGGGTCGTCGCCGCTATCTGCTGCGGGGAGAGCCCGCGCGCGAGCCCGTCCCTGATGGCCGCGAGCTTGGCGGCGGCGCCCTCCTCGGTCTCGTCGATCCCGGACCTGCTCGCCGAGAGCTCGGCGTCGGCCGCCTCCTGCGCCCTCCTGGCGCTGTAGAACACCCTGGGCCTCCTCGAGCAGCCGTAGCCCCTCCTGTGCGAGCAGCCGTTGCAGCACCTCGGCCACGCGGAGAGCCTGGGGCAGGCCCCCGAGAGGTCCGCGGGCGCGGGCTCGCCGTAGCGCGAGCGCGGCGCGGTGACGTAGCGGTGCGCCGCAACCTCCCTGGTCACGGTCGAGGGCGACCTGCCGAGCTCCGCGGCGATATCGCGGGCGCTGCGGTTGCGGTCGAGCATCCTCTCGACCGTGTTCCTCTCGTGCCTCGTGAGCCTCCCGTACGACCTCCCGGACGGCTTGGGTCTGGACATTTCGGCCTCCCTCCATCGCGGGCCGGGGGATTCCGGCCCCTCTGGGGTTGCCTACCCGGATTCGCGACTCAGGACTCAGCGCAACGCGTTGCGCTGAGTCCTGAGGCTGTTGCAATGAAGATGAGAATCAAGGGTTACATATAAGGGGAAGAAAAATTTCTTTTAGATACTTGTTTTCCTAAAACTGATGTGATATAATAATTCAATTCCAGAAAAGGAGTAAAAAATATGCGGCAAGGTATTCTTAAATAAAACTATAA
>CAJJPN010000078.1:0-9440 GCA_905193635.1 Coriobacteriaceae bacterium | reverse complement strand
CAGGCGAACATCCATGATGACCGTGGAACCATCTGGTGCCGCGAGCAGGGCGCTGACCGCGTGACCCTCTCGCGCGAGCTTTCCATCGACGAGATCGCCGCCATTCACCATGCCGCGCCCGATGTGGACCTTGAGGTCTTTAGCCATGGCGCCATCTGCTTTTGCTACTCGGGCCTGTGCCTGCTATCGAGCTTTGCCATGGCGGGCCGCTCGGCCAACCGCGGCATGTGCGCTCAGCCCTGTCGCCTGCCTTACGAGCTGATCGACGAGAACGGCCGCGCGCTCTCCCCTGCCGGACGCGAGCGCGCTCTATGCCCGCGCGACACCAACACTTCGCAGCTCGTTCGCCGTCTGTATGACGCCGGCGCCGCATCGCTCAAGCTCGAGGGCCGCATGAAGGCGCCCGATTACGTGTACTCCATCGTCGATGTGTATCGTCATCAAATCGATGACATGCTGGCCGGGGTCGCCGTAGATAAGCACGAGGACGCCGCTCGCCAGCGCCAACTCAAGCGCTGCTTTAACCGCGACTTTACGCACGCCTATCAGGACGGCACCTCGGGCGACGAGATGATGAGTTACGAGCGCTCCAACAACCGCGGCCAGATTGTGGGCACGGTACTGGGCAGCCGCCTGGCCAACCGCGACGTGCGCGGGCTCAAACCCGACGATCGTCGTCGCCGCGCCGCCATCGCCCGCATTGAGCTGTTTGAGCCCGTGGGCAAGGGCGACTTGTTGGAACTTCGCCACGACGACGAGTTCGATCAGTTCCTAACCACTATCGCTACCGATGATGCCGCCGCCGGTGACATCATCGAATGTCGCGTGCCCCGCAGCATGCCCGAGGGCTGCCGCGTGCGCATCATCCGCAGCCAGCGCGCCATCGACGCCGCCGGCGCCGCGCTCAAGCGCGACGTGCTGCGCCGCCGCGCCGTTGATGTAACCGTTGTGGCGCGTTTGGGCGAACCGTTTGTCGTCACGCTCACCTGCTGCGACGCCCCATCGCTTACGGCCACGGCCACGGGCTTTACCGTCGAGGCTGCCAAGACCCGCGCCGTCGAGGCATCCGATCTGGTTGAGCATGTGGGCCGCATGGGCTCCTCTCCCTTTGAGGCCGCGAGCTTTGATGTGGCGCTCGATGAAGGCTGCGGCATGGGCTTCTCCGCTGTGCACAAGGTACGCACCGCCGCTTGCAAGGCGCTGGAAAAGGCCATTCTGGCGCCGTACGAGGAGCGTGCCCGCACGCTCGAGCTGCCGGCGATTGTCACCAGTGATTCCCGCCCCGCGCCCGAGCACTACCGCGATGAGCCGCAGATCTGCGCCACCGTCACCTCGCTCGAGGCCGCCGAGGCCGCTCGCGCCGAGGGTGCAACGCGCATCTACATGACCACCGACGCGCTCGATGCGGCCGAGCTCTCCCCCGCCGATGCGCTTGAGCAGGGCATCGTACCCGTACTCGACGAGGTCTGCCGCGCCGTTGACCACGTACGCGTCGACCCGTGGGTTGTTGCCGGCGCCACGGTCGCTATTGGCAACATCTCTGAGCTTGCCCTGGCCGCCCAGGTTGGCGCCACGGCGGAGATCCGCTCTTGCCTGCCCGTGCACAACACCCCTTGCATGGAGGCACTTGCCGAGCGCGGAGCCGGCGCGTTTTGGCTCTCGCCCGAGATCACGCTCGACGAGATCGTCTCGCTTGGCACCTCCGCGCCCGCAGCCCTGGGCATCACCGTGTTCGGCCGCCCGCGCGTTATGACGAGCGAGCACTGCATCCTGCAGGTGGCCAATGGCTGCATCCACGATTGCGCCAACTGCCGTCTGCGCGCCCGCAAGCTGTCGCTCAAGAATATCGACGGCAAGGTCATGCCCGTGCGCACCGACATCCATGGCCGCTCTCGCTTGTACGACGCCTACCCCATCGACCTCACGCCGCAGGTGCCACAGCTGCTCGACGCCGGCGTCCGTCGTCTTATGGTGGACGGCACGCTGCTCGAGACGGATGAGTTGGGCCGCGCCGTCGCACGCGTCCGTCGCGCCGTCGAGGCCGCGCAGGCCGGCCGTAAGCCCGCCGCCCGCCTGCGCGGGGCCACCTCGGGCTGCATGTTTGTGGGAATTAGCTAACCGAAAGGCTTACACGTGAACGAAGAACCTCAAGTCCTCTACTGCGACGCCTGGCTCATGGCCATCGACAAGCCCGCCGGCATGATCGTCCACGGCGACGGCACCGGCGAGCGCACGCTTACCGACTACGCCAGCGACTTGCTGCTTGCCATGGGCGACGGCTTTGCCGCAACCGACATGCAGCCGCTTAACCGCCTGGACCGCAACACCACCGGCGTGGTGCTGTTCTCGCTCGACAAGCAGACGCAGCCCGCCTTTGACCAGATGGTCATCGACCACGCTTTCGAAAAGCACTACCTGGCGCTCGCCGAGGGCAAGATCGACTGGAACGAAAAGCTCATCGACAAGCCCATCGCCCGCGACCGACACGACAGTCGAAAGATGCGCGTCGGCGCCAGCGGCAAGCCGTCTCAAACGCGCGTGAAGGTGCTCAAGCGCCTCAAGAGCCGCCGAGGCCTGCCCACGCGCTCGTATATCGATGTCGAGCTTCTCACCGGCCGCAAGCACCAGATCCGCGTGCATCTGGCCAGCGAGCGTCATCCCCTGGTAGGCGACGACCTGTACGGAACGCCGCGCCCCTGCGGCCTGATGCTCCACGCCCACAGCGTGTCCTTCACGCATCCCGTAACCGGCGAGCACATCCACATCGAAGCCCCCTGCCCCTGGGAGCCCTAAAACCTGCCAAAAAGGGACAGGTTTATTTTGGCAGGTTTTATCTGGACAAACGTCAAAACCACCACAAAGGTTCCTGCCCCTTCGCGGTGGTTTTGGCCTTAGCCCGTCCCTTGCTGTTAGACCGTGATGACGTTGTCCATTGCCCGGTACTTGGCAGGGACATCGCCTGCGGTAATAATCGTTGCGTCGCGGAAGTCCGCAAACTTGACGGGCGCCACCATGCCAAATTTGCTGGCGTCCGAGATTACGAAGCGCTTGGCCGTATGGCGCATCGAGATACGCTTGACCTGTGCCTCCTCGATATCGGGCGTCGTAAAGCCCTGCTCGGCGGCAATGCCGTTGGAACCCCAAAAGCCGCAGTTGAAGTTGTAGCGTTCTAGAGTTGCCAAGGCATCGGGGCCAACGAGCGCCTCGGTCTCGGGTTTGAGCTCGCCGCCCAACACCACGGTACGCATGCCGCGCAAAGCGAGATGCTGAGCATGGAGCACGGAATCAGTCACATAGGTTACCCCTTCGAGATGCGGAAGATGCTCGATGAGCCTGAGCGTCGTCGAACCCGAGTCGATGTATACAAAGCTCTCGGGCTCCACGAGCGCCGCCGCACGGGCGCAGATACGCTCCTTGTCGTCGTTATGGAGATCACTGCGCTCACTGATCGTTAAGTCTCGCGTCGCGTGCGCGCGCTCAAGGCTCGTCGCGCCTCCATGCACCTTGGCGATACGGTGTGCGCGGTCGAGCGTCTGCAGGTCGCGTCGAATGGTAGAAGCCGTCACACCCAGGGCATCGGCAAGCTCTGGCACCGTTACTGAGCCAGCCTGCTGCACCATCGAGACGATTGCATTGAGCCTATCTTCCGCGAGCATCGCTTACTCCTCCTCGGGGTAGACGACTCCCCAATCGGCACGGAGCTTGGTCATCAGCTCCATAACATCAGAAGCATAGTCCAGAAGCTCACGCTTGGAATCATCGCCGGCGACGGCCTTCTCGAGGTCAGCCATCTCGTAGCATAGTGCGTAAGCCTCGGTGCCCGCGACGACCTCCTCGCGATGACCGTCCGCAGTCCACACGATGGTCGCATGGTCGGCGCGCGGATACTCGTTGACCTCGATATAGCACTTATCGAAGCTGATGACCGAGCGCTTGGGCTGCTTGGAGTGGAGCGTAAGGCTCACGACGCCCAGCTGCTGCTCGGCGTTACGGCAGACAATGCCGCCCGCAACATCGACACCAGTCTCGCAGGTGTTGCCGAGCGAAACAACTTCGGTTGGCTGGCTGGCCATAAACAGGCGCATGACAGAAAGGGCATAGACGCCGATGTCGAGCATGGCGCCGCCGGCGAGGTTGCGGTTGTAGAAGCGATTGGTCAAGTCGCCGTACTCCTTATAGCTGCCAAAGTTGAGCTGGGCGAGATTCATACGGCCAAAGTCGCCTACATCCATGCGACGGCGCAGCTCCTGATACAGCGGCATGTGAAGAACTGTGGTGGCGTCCATAAGGACCACGTTGTGATCGTCGGCGATGGCGCGGGCCTCGTCGAGCTCGGCGGAGTTGAGGGTAATGGCCTTCTCGCAGAGCACGTGCTTGCCGGCGGCCAGCGCGGCACGCAGATAGGTAATATGCGTGTTGTGCGGCGTGGTGATATAGACGGCGTCGATGTCCGGATCGGCGTAGAGGTCCTCGACCGTTTCATAGACCTTCTCGATGCCATACTGCTCAGCAAAAGCCTGAGCCTTGGACAGCGTACGGTTGGCGACGCCCGCAAGCTTGCGGCCGGCAAGAGCGAGAGACTGGGCCATCTGGTTGGCGATAACGCCGCACCCGATCACAGCCCAACGAAGCTCGGGAGCCGTAAAGATATCATCGGGGAATGGCTTGTCCTGGACCGAAGCGAACGCTGCTTTTGCGGCCGCCGCGGAGTCGAGTGGAGCCTGCTTGGAATCTACCATATGTGCCTCCTGTGTCATAGAACGTCTTGCATTTCGGATAGCTCTATATTCGCACAAACACGCGCGTCTGTGCGTGTTTGTGCGTATCTCACCACTAAACGGTCATTTTTGTCCCGTAAACGGCGCATCTATACGCATATTCACGCAATCCCACGCACGCAAATACGCACAAATGCGAACCGGTCATTGCTCAGAGACAGGGGCTTATGCTTAGAACTCGAAAGACAGGATGATCCGCTTCGCCTCGTCGCTCATGGCGCGCTGCAGCTCTAAGGACCGTCCCAAACTGCAGACAGAAAAAGAACGTCCCCAGGCGCCGGCATTTCAAGAGCACTCATTTAAGTCTGTCCCCAATGAGTGGGAGCAATCAGAGACTCTTTGCGAGGGAGGCCGGACGTGGCCTTCCTCGTTTTTATTCATGGACTTTAGTCCGTGCCGCGCGGCACGCGCGGCATAGAAAGCCACCCGCTCAGCGGGTGGAGGCCAATTTCCGCTACGCGACAAAAACCTTCCCCCTAGCATGAGGATTGTTCAGGTCATCATACTAGGGGGAAGGTGATTGCTGTGGCCCAGAAAGCCAACAGCCTCGCGTACACGAAATGGCTGTGCAAGTACCGCATCGCACCGAGGTCAAGCTCATCGCCGCCATCGTCGAGAAGCACCCCAAGGTGCGCTTTGCCGCGAGCCGCACCTCGGCCCACGCCGACCTCTACGACCGCATGGAGCAGGCCCTGTGCGAGTGCGTGGCCAACGCGGTGGAGGTCGTCCGCTCCGACATCAGCCCCGCGCTTCTTGTCCACACCGGTCCAAACCTCGTGGGTGTGGCGGTCCAGGGACTCTAGCGGAGGCGGGGCGTCCTGCCCCAAAAACAAATGCAAAAGACGAGCACTTCTTGCCGCTCAATTGGCAAGAAGCGCTCGTCTTTTCTTAACGCGTTGTATGGCGGAGAGAGCGCAAGTTACGCGAGCGCCCTTCTTGCCAGCTCGGCCGCGCCGAGGATTCCTTGGTCGCCGCCGCAGCCCGGGGCGCAGATGTAGCTCTCCATGTCCTTAAGCTCGGCGGTCTGGATGTAGCCACCCAGATATTCGAGGGTCTTCTTGCGGACGATGCCGTAGAGCTGCTCCTGGTGCATCACGCCGCCGCCGAGGACGATGCGGCGAGGCGAGTACATGAGCACGAGGTTCGCGCACATCTGCCCCAGATAATCCCCCTCGAGCGCCCACACCTCATCGTTGTCCGCGAGCTCGGCCGCGGGCTTTCCCCAGCGCGCGGCGATGGCGGGGCCGGAGGCGAGCCCCTCGAGACAGCTCGCGTGGCTCGGGCAGACGCAGCGTCCCTCCTCGGTGGGACGGGTCCTTACCAGCATGTGACCGGCCTCGGGGTGCAGCATGCCGTGAAGGAGTCTGCCCGCGCACATGACGCCCGCGCCCACGCCGGTGCCGATGGTCACGTAGACGGCGTCCTCGAGCCCCTTGCAGCAGCCGAAGACCACTTCGCCGAGGCAGGCAACGTTAACGTCCGTGTCGTAGGCCACCGGAATCCCGAGGGCGCCGGCGAACGCGGCGCGAAGACCATGGCCTCGCCACGCGAGCTTGGGCGTCTGGAGGATGGAGCCGTAGCGCTCGTCGTTGGGGTTGACGCAGGTCGGGCCGAAGGCGCCGATGCCCAACGCGTCCACATCGCGGGCGGTGAACCACTCGATCATCTGCGGGACGGTCTCGGCGGGCGTAAGCGTCGGGGTCTCCATACGGTCGAGGACCTCGCCGTCGCCGGACACCACGGCACAGACCATCTTGGTCCCGCCGGCTTCGAGGGCGCCGAGCCTCATTTGCTTTTCGCTCATGTGATCCTCCTTACAAAGGGACGCCCGCAGTCATGGTCAACCGCGGGCGCCCATAACGTTGGCTTGTTTCGAGGCGACCCTACCTGGGCACGCGGTCCTGCCTCGCGGCAAACGGGGCGAGCACGGCGTGCGGCTCGCTTTGGTACCAGTAGGCGACGGTGGAGATGTCGTCCTCGCGCTCGTAGAGCTTGATGTCGTCGTTGCCGAGGTCCTGGAACGTCACGCGCAGGTCCTCCTTGAACGAGATCGGGTCGGGAAGGTGCCACCTGTAGAGGCCGTGCCTGGGCAGCGCGTCATCGTTAGTCGCGAGCATCGGATTCGGGTTCGGCTTGCCCGCGCTGAAGCGGTCGCGCGTGGCGTCGCGCGTCGAGCGGTACGGGTAGCCGGCGAACAGCGTGTTGAAGCACTGCGCCTCGGGCAGCGCGTGGGGCGGCCTGTCGAGGAAGGCCCAGGCACCGCCGAAGTAGTCCTCGGCTCCCGTCGAGGTGACCGTGGGGAACTCCTCGTCGCCGTCGAGGAAGAACTTCATCTCGCCCTCGCCCCACCAATAGCGCTCCAGGGCGCACAGGGCCATGTAGGTGCCGACGTAGTAGCCCTTGCCGCGCACGCCGTCGAGCACGGTGTAGTCGACGCCCCTGCGGGTGCTGCGCTCGCGGTTAAAGCGGGCGTGGAAGTACATGGCGTCGTCCGGCACGTCGGTGAGCGCGTAGTTGAACGTGTAGAAGATGTACTTAATGAACCCGGGGTGCTCGCTCGTAAGCGTGACCTTGGCGTGCTTCCTGAAGGGCATCTCGAAGTAGCAGTTCATGCCGCCCGTCGGGTTCACGCAGATGGGCATCGAGTTGACGATGGCGCGCTCACCGAAGCCGTTGCAGAAGAAGTCGCCGACAGGGCACTCGACCGAGGGGGTCTCCTCGTCGTCCCAGTAGAAGCGCAGCACGAGGTCACGCATGACGAAGCTGCCGGCGGCGGTCTTGTCGGGGACGGTCATCCAGATGTGGCGGATGATGCCGGGGCCCTCGATGTCCGCGAGCGTGATGGTCTCGCCGGACTCAAGGGGCACGCAGCACGAGCCCTTGCGGCCGACGCCGAGGTGGCTGGCCGACATGGCGGCGCGGCCCTTCTCGCCCGTGATGTTCTCGGGGGTGATGGCGCGGCTTTCCTCACCGCCGTGCATCCACACGTCCTTAAGGAACTCTCTCATCGTCGACCTCCTCTATTCGTCGTCGTCGCACTCGGCGGAACTGGCACCGTTCACGTAGATGATCTGCTGGCGCGCCTCGTTGACGAGGGCATCGAAGTCGAGTTTCTCGTCGGGGCGCGCGAGCGCGACCGTCATGGCGAGCGGGAGGTTGACACCCGCGATCACGTGGATCCGGTCGGAGGCGAAGCGGGAAAAGCGCTGGTTCACGCTGCCGCCGTACGCGTCGGTGAGGACGACGACCTCGTCAGTGCCCGAAAGAGCCGCCTCGACCGCCGCGTCGAGCCCCTCGCCGTTGTCGTTCACGTAGGCGCACACGGCGTTGACGGCGTCGCCCTTACCCGTAAGGAACTCGAGGGTGTCCTTGAAGCCCTGGGCGAGAAGGGAATGGCTCGCCACAACTATCTTTCTCATTGATTCACCAATCTCTTGGGTCGAAGCTAGGCGAGGATGCCGGCGGCGGAGGCGACCATCGCGAGGACGATCACCACGAGGATGAGGGCCGTCATGCTCGCGTTCTTCTTAGTAAGAAGGTAATACGCGCTTCCCGTGATGGCGGTGGGGATCATGGCAGGCAGGATCTTGTCGAGCAGCGGCTGAATCTCCATCGCGACGTCGCCGAAGCTGAAGCTAATCGGGCAGGTGACGCCGATGACCGAGGCGATGAGGCAGCCGACCACGGTGAGGCCGAGCACGGAGGCGGCGGCAGTGAGGTTGGGAAGCTTCTCGCTGAAGTCGGTGACGAGCTTCACGCCCTGCTTGTAGCCGAACTCGAGGGCGTGCATGCGGACCCAGAAGATGGCCAGGATGAGCGCGAACCAGATGCCGGCTCCCACGGGGTTGCCCTCGATGGCCATGTAGGCGGCGATGGAGCCCATGATGGTCGGGATCATGGTCATGAGCAGGGAGTCGCCGACGCCGGCGAGCGGTCCCATGGTGCCGATCTTCAGGTCTTGGACGGCGTCCGCCGCCGCTAGGCCGTCGCGCTCCTCCATGGCCACGCAGGCGCCAAGGATGATGGCGGCGAGCCAAGGCTGGGTGTTGTAGTAGCGGAAGTGGTTGTTGAGCGCTTGCTTATAGTCCTCGTCGTTCGTGTAGATCTTCCTCAGGACCGGCGAGAGGGCGTAGGCGACTGAGGCGCCCTGCTGGGTCTGGTAGTTGAAGGTGCACACGCTCATGAGCCAGCGCCAGTTCGCGTTGCGCAGGTCCTTCTTGATGACCTTGTAGCCGGAGGGCTTGCCCTCGGCGACGGCGGTGATGTTCTCGTTTTCCATGGTTACTCATCCTCTCCGATGAAGGCGTCTGCGGAAGCGTGGGCGGCGAGCTCGGTGTCCCTCTCGGCACGCTGGTAGAACGCAATCGCGAGGGCAACGCCGACGATGGCGGCGCCGATGATGGGCACGTTCAGGAAGGCCGAGAGGAAGAAGCCGGCGAGCAGGTACTGGAAGTACTTGGCGGTTGGCATGTAGCGGAGCAGCATGGCGATACCGACGGCCGGGAGCATCTTGCCGGCGAGGGTGAGGCCGGAGAGGAACCACTGGGGCATGACCTCGAGGAGCCAGTTGACGGCGGGCTGGCCGAGCGTCACGGAGACAAAGACGGGCAGGGCGGCGCACAGGCCGAAGAGCGCGGGGCAGACCCACAGGATGGCGTTCAT
>CAJJPN010000077.1:0-9531 GCA_905193635.1 Coriobacteriaceae bacterium | reverse complement strand
TAAAGACGACGCGGTCGGCGACGTCGCGGGCAAAGCCCATCTCGTGCGTCACCACGATCATGGTCATACCGTCATGCGCAAGATCGCGCATGACGCCCAATACATCGCGGACAAGCTCAGGATCGAGCGCCGACGTGGCCTCGTCAAAGAGCATCACGTGCGGATTCATCGACAGGGCGCGGGCGATGGCCACGCGCTGCTGCTGACCGCCCGAAAGCTGACTCGGCATAAAATCGATGCGCTCGGCCAGGCCGACCTTGGTCAGCTCCTCGATGGCAATCTTCTCGGCCACTTCCTTGCTGCGCTTGAGCACCTTTTGCTGCGCAAGCATGACGTTCTTTTTGACCGACAGGTGCGGGAACAAGTTGAACTGCTGAAACACCATGCCCAAGTGCGTACGCACCTTATTGAGGTCAACGCCCTTGGCGCACACATCCACGCCCTCGACGACAATCGAACCACTCGTGGGCTCCTCGAGACGGTTAATGCAGCGAAGCATCGTCGACTTGCCCGAACCCGAAGGGCCCAGGACTACGACGACCTCGCCCTTGTGCACATCAAGGTCGATGTCGCGCAGGACCACGTTATCGCCAAAGGCCTTCTGGAGATTCTTGATGCTGACGACGACCTCGTTCGAGTTATTGGTTTCGCTCATAATAGAACCTCCTTACAGACCAGCGATATGGTCGGCGGGCGTCGCGACAACCTGTCCGGCGCTCTTGGTGGGACGCTTCTTTTTGGTTTCGGCCGTACCCAGCAGCCTCGCCTCAAGACCGCTCACCAAGCGCGCAAGCGGCAGGGTAATGACCAGATAGAACAGGGCGGCAACCACATACGGCGTAATGGAGCCCGTCGTTGCCACGATGGTGCGGGCGTTCATGACGATCTCGACCACGCCCACGGCGGCGAGCAGCGACGTATCCTTGTAGAGCAGGATAAACTCGCTGGTCAGCGTAGGCAGGACATTGCGGAACGTCTGCGGAATCATAACGTAGAGCAGCGTCTGGAAGGCATTCATACCCAGCGAACGAGCGGCCTCGTTCTGGCCCTTGGGGATCGATTGAATACCGGCACGGAAAATCTCGCACAGATACGCAGACGAGTTCATGGCCATGACGATAACGCCCAAGACATAGTCGTCCACCTTGACGCCGGCAAGCGGCAGGCCAAAGAATGCAATATAGATCTGCAGGAACGCCGGCGTACCGCGGATGACATTCACGTAGATGCCGGCAAGGCAACGCAGGATGCGCGATTTGGATATGCGCATAAGCGACAGGGCAAAGCCAAAGGGGATCGCCAGCGGAAACGCCACGAGCACGATCGAGAGCGACATAAGGAAGCCCTTGAAGACGATCGGCAGGCTCTGGACCAAAATGACCGGGTTCAGGAACAGGCGAAGGAACATGTTGGAATTCCATGCCTCGACCCACGGCTGTTCCTTAAGGTCGGCCAGGAAGTTATCGAACGCCGTCACGCCCTTAATCTCGACGGAAGGAATCTTGGAAATCTTCTTGGTCGAACCGTCGGCGAGCGTATAGGTTCCTCTAAAGACCTCATCGCCGCCCTCGACGGGGAACGTCACGCCGTAAACCTCGACACGGAAAAAGCCGCCGGCAGGCGCCGTCTCGCCAAAGTCAATCTTGAGCGTCTGGCCGTCAGCCTTGCACGTGGGCTTCATGGGCGTACGATCCATGAGGTCCTCGCCCGAGAGCATCGTCAATCGCGTGTCATCGGTACCAAACGTTGTGCCGTCGACAAACGTCAGAGAAAGACCGCTCAGCTCCTCGTCGGCATCGGCCTGAACTTCCCAGGTAATGCGCGTCTCGGTGCCGCCGACCACAGCGCTGCCCGAACCGGTGTTGGGTCGGGCGGTAATCTTTGCGGTCTCAAGCGCCTGGGCGGTCGTGGGCGCATATGCCCCCACGCACACCAGCGCGAGCGCCACGGCCATGGCGCAGGCTAGCTTTTGGAGCAAGGCGGGCAGTGGAAAACGCTGCTCCGCAGCCCCTTTGTTCAGTCGAGACAAGGTGGCTCCTATCGTAGAAGTTGCCGGCAAAACGAGACGGAAACACTCTCCGTCAAGAGAAGCGCAAAGGCCCTCTCCGCCAAAACGGAAAGGGCCCGCGCGCAATCAAGTAGCTATTTTACTTGATGTTGTACTTAGCCATGAGGGCGTCGACGGTACCGTCGTCAGTCAGGTCCTTGATGGCCTGGTTGATGTCGTCCTTGAGCTTGGTGTTGCCCTGGTTGATGGCGATGGCGTACTCCTCGCCGGTGCTGACCTGCTTGATGGTCTGGCAGGTGTTGAACTGCTCGGCGGTCAGCTGGCTGGCAACGGAGCGGTTGGTGACTACGGCGTCGCCCTTATCGGACTGCAGGGCGCTGAAGCACTCGGTGGCGTCCTTGTAGGGGACGATCTTGGCCTTGGGGAAGTTCTCCTGGGCAAAGGCCTCGGCGGTCGAGCCAGACTGGACGATGATGGTAGCGTCGGCGTTGTTGAGCTTCTCGCTGAAGTTGTCGGCCGTGATATCGGTGTTATCGACCTTGGTCACGATAGCCTGATCGTCCATGTAGTAGGAATCGGAGAAAGTGACTTCCTTCTCACGCTCGGGCGTGTCGGTGATAGCCGCGATGGCGACGTCGTACTTGGCGCCCGAAGCAACGCCGGGGACGAGCGTGTCAAAATCATTGTTGACATACTCGACATCCAGACCCAGCTTATCGCCGATAGTCTTAATGAGTTCAAGGTCAAAGCCCTGGTAGTCGCCATTGTCATCCTTGTACTCAAACGGAGCGTACTCGGCAGAGGTGCCGACGGTCAGCGTACCGTCCTTGACGAGCGCGTACTCCTTGGAACCGTCGACCTTCTCGACCTTAGCGTCGTCAGAGCTGCTGGAACTGGCATCAGAACCAGAGGTGGCGTTGGACGAGCCGCAGCCCGTCAGAGCAAGGGCGAGCGCCATAGCACCCGTGGCGGCAAATGCGCCAAGCTTCTTCAGCTTCATAATCAGTCTCCTTCCAATGACCCCACGTGATTCAGGGGTCTGCAAAAACTGAGGGTTATTATGCACCCGCTTGGAAGAATCCGCAATTAGAAAACTGATTGAAACAAACCCATAACGTGAATGGAGCACTCCACTTTATGACAGTCATCACTGCTGCAATGACCTTAACAATTTGATTTCAGCCGCATAACCTGCAAGTTCGTTCGGTGTCTCCAAAATGAATGGCAATGCGCGCAAGCGGCCATTCGATACAATATTCTGCATAACCTGCATACCGCCGCCAAACTCTTCGCTACCCAGGTAGCCCTTACCGATGCATTCGTGGCGGTCCTTATGGGCGCCGCAGGGGTTCTTGGAGTCATTGATATGCACGGCGCGCAGGCGCTCGATACCCACCACACGATCGAACTCGTCGAGCACGCCTTCAAGATCGTGGACGATGTCGTAGCCGGCGTCATTCACATGGCAGGTGTCCAAGCAAACGCCCAACTTGGCCGACAGCTCGGGGCGCTTGTCGGCAACGCCCTGGATGATGAGTGCCAGTTCCTCAAAGCTGCGGCCCACCTCGGTGCCCTTGCCGGCCATGGTCTCGAGCAGCACCGTCGTCTGTTGGCCCTCAAACATCACCTGGCACAGGGTGTCGACGATCATCTGAATGCCGGCGTCGGAGCCCTGCCCCACATGCGCACCGGGATGGAAGTTGTAGTAGTTGCCGGGCAGCGCTTCCATGCGCCGCAGGTCCTCCGCCATGGCCTCCAAGGCAAACTCGCGCGCCCGCTCTTTGGCCGAGCAAGGGTTATAGGTATACGGGGCATGAGCCACAAGCGGGCCAAAATCGTTCTGTTCCATAAGCTCGCGCAGGGCGGCCACGTCATCCATGTCAAGGTCTTTCGCCTTGCCGCCGCGCGGGTTGCGTGTAAAGAATGCAAAGGTATTGGCGCCAATTGACAACGCCGTCTCCCCCATCGCCCGATAGCCCTTCGTCGTGGATAGATGACACCCGATCGTCAGCATCCCCAGCTCCCCCTCATCAGTTGCGGTGAAATAGTTCCTGTCGATGCCTTATTCTGCCGCAAACAGGAACTATTCCACCGCAAGTTATAAAAGGGGCATCAGAGATGCGGGGCACCAAGCACTACGGCTACGGGCGCCGGCGTCATGATCCCTCACGCGTCAGCGCCAGGTCCTAGAGGGCTAGACGGATTGCATCGATAATGCGCGCGCAGCGCTGTGTGGCGGCAAGGGGCATGACGGGACTCTCGAGTTTCCCCGCCCGGATGAGCTGGGTCGCATGCTGGATTTCGCCGTAGAAATCATCGACCTCAAACGGGGCATTTACTTCGAGCATTCGTCCGTCGGAGTACCTCACATGGGCGAGCTCGGGGCGATGGAGGCGCTCGATTTCCAACGAGCCCCGCTCGCAGGCAATCATTAAGCGGCTTTCATATGCTGCTTTGCCGTCACACGCCATATGAATGGGTATACCGCCGACACTCATATGGATCTCATCGGCCCAATCCACGCGGCCGCCCGATACGTCACGCCAGCGAACTTAACGAGACGAAACATCGCACGCGCCCGCAAGCAGATCCTCAAACCACCCGACTGCATAGCAGCCCATGTCATATAGACAGCCACCCTGCAACGGATCGAGTAGATAACTCGAAGGGGACTCACCATAATCGAGTTTTTGCACGCTTTCGATCGAAACGATACGGCCGAGCTCGCCCGACGCAAGCAAGCCCTTCACGCGAGTACGCATCGGACAAAACCGATTTTTCATCGCCTCCATAAACGGCACACCGCACTCACGGGAAACGGAGGCGATCGCATGGGCCTCTTCTTCATTCAAAACGGCCGGCTTTTCGCACAGTACGGCCTTTCCCGCGCGCAGTGCCCGACAGACCCAATGCGCATGCATGCCATGCGGAAGAGCCAAGTAGATTGCGTCGACATCGGGGTCGGCAATCAGCGCATCATAAGCCGCATCGCCGTTATCGTCGACCGAGGCATGGCCATGCGCAACATCAATCGAAAACGCTCGGCAAAATTCCTCGACATGTGCAGGAGTGCGGCCGGCCGCAGCCACCAGCCGTGCCCCGTCGACCTTCTTGAGCGACGATGCAAATCGATGCGAAATGTGTCCAGCGCCCAAAACGCCCCAACGAACCTCACGCAAATCATCACATGAATCCCGATGGCCCACGACAGCCCCCTTCAGTTGCGGTGAAATAGTTCCTGTCGATGCCTTATTCTGCCGCAAGCAGGAACTATTCCACCGCAAGTTATAAAAGGGTCACGAGGAGCGCGTTTTGCCGAAGGCCTTAAGCACCGCCGTCACGGGGCCAGGCTGAAAACGGCGGCGTACGTCGTCCAAGCGCCCGGGGATATCGATATGCTGTGGGCAATGCCGCGCGCATTTGCCGCACTTGACGCAATTGCTCACCAGCTTGGGCTCGTTCGTCCGCACCGCGCTCGCCGTAAAGTATTGAGACAGCCCCGTAAACCAGCTGTGCGCATAGCTTGCGTTGTAGGCAGCAAAACACCCAGGGATATTGATGCCTTTAGGACACGGCATGCAATAGCCGCATCCCGTGCAGGGCACGCGATTCGATTTTTCAAACTCCCTCAGCACGCGTGCGAGGGCATCGAGCTGAGCAGCCGTCATCGAATCCGGCAGGGCCCGATCGGCCAACGCCGCGTTCTCATCCACTTGCGCGGTATCGGTCATACCCGAAAGCAGCATCGTCACCTGAGGATGGTTCCACACCCACGAAAGCCCCCAGGCGGCCGGAGTGCGCAAATGCGGGTCACGGGCGCCATCGAGCACAGCGCGTGCCCGCGGCGGCAGTTTGCCCGCTAGACGACCGCCCAGCAGTGGCTCCATCACAAACACCGCAAGACCGCGCTCCGCAGCCGCCATGAGTCCTGCCGTTCCCGCTTGGTAACGCTCGCCGGCATAGTTGTACTGGATCTGGCAAAAATCCCAGTCATATGCGTCAAGCACCGTCAGGAAATCCGCCGCGCTGCCGTGATACGAAAAACCAATCTGGCGAATGCGCCCCGCCGCCTTTTGACGCGCGATCCAGTCCTCGATGCCCAACGCCACCACACGTTCCCACTGGGCGGGCGAGGTAATGTTGTGCATGAGGTAATAGTCGATATGGTCGGTCCGCAGGCGGCACAGTTGCTCGTCGAAGAACCGGTCGAAATCCTCCGCGCATTTGCACGAAGCATGCGGCAGCTTGGTCGCGAGCAAAACCTGGTCGCGTAGGCCTAGGCGCTCAAGCGAAGCGTCCACGCAAGCCTCGTTGCCGGGATAGAGATAGGCCGTGTCCAGGTAGTTAATCCCCTGCTCCACCGCACGGGAGATGATGGCGTCGGCTGTCTTCGCATCCGGGCGTCCCGGCGCACCGGGAAACCTCATGCAGCCCAGCCCCAACGCCGAGATACGGTTACTGCTTTTGGGGTCAACGCGATATTGCACGGCCCCTCCTCCCCCATCGAAGCCCTGATAAGGCGAAACAAACCTGTCACGTCATCGAAGCACATCGGAATCGCAATCGAGAACGTATCGTAACGCAGCAGAAATCAGGCCGTCACGGCACCGCTTTAACATCAGCAAAAAGCCCGATGAAAGGAGGCGAGCGTGGCCACGCGTGAGGACGCCTACCCCTATCCCGGCGAGCAATACATCCTCTCGGTCGACCGCTACCAGATCGAGGTCATGAACCATCTGGACGAGCTTCCCGCCACGGGCGCAGGCATCATCTGCACCTTCCCCAAGGTGCGCGATGGCGTTGGATATCCTGTGCGCGTTTTTGCGGTCTGTCCCGCGGCATAAGCGCACAGTGCAATAGTTCTTTTTCGTAACAGCAGTCCCGCGCATCCACCAATCACCCTGGCAGCATACAATCCATCAGGCGCCCCTTACGCGGGCGCCTTTTATATGGGGAGATGATTCACATGCAGATCAACAAGTTCGCCTTTATCGGCAAGGGCGGCGTCGGCCTGCTCTACGGTAGCATGATTGCCACGGCCCTCGGCAATGACGCCGTCGAATACGCTATGGATGACGCCCGTTTCGAGCGTCACGCAGGCGACGCCCTTACGGTCAACGGCGAGCCCTGCGCACTCAAGTCCGTGCGCGTCAGTGAGGCAACGCCCGCCGATCTTGTCATTCTCACGGTCAAGACGACGGGACTCAACCAAGCACTCAAGACTATGGAGCGCGTCGTGGGGCCCAACACGCTCATCGCCTCGCTGTGCAACGGCATTACGAGCGAGCAGAAGATTGCCGAGCGCTTTGGCTGGAAGCATACCGTTCTTGGTATTTGCCAGGGCATGGATGCCGTGTTCCTCGACGGCGCGCTCACCTTTACCAATGCGGGCGAGATTCGCTTTGGCGCGGCAGCAGGCACCGAGCCCGCAACCGTCACCGCCATCGACGAGCTCTACACACGCTGCGGCATCGCCCATACCGCCGAGAGCGACATTGCGCACCGCATGTGGGCCAAACTCATGCTCAACGATGGTATCAACCAGACGTGCATGGCCTACGGCGGAACGTATGGAAGCGCCACAGAGGCCGGCTCCGAGCAGCGCCGCTGCTTTGTCTCCGCCATGCGAGAGACACTTGCGGTCGCCAATGCCGAGGGCATTGAGCTGACCGAGGCAGACCTGACGCAGATGGTGCACCTCATCGAGGGAATCGACCCCACCGGTATGCCCTCGATGGCGCAGGACCGCATCGCACAACGAAAGACCGAAGTCGAGGAGTTCGCGGGCACCATTTGCCGCCTGGCCGCCAAACACGATATCCAAGTGCCGCAAAACGATTGGCTCTACCAGAGGATTCGCGAAATAGAAAGCAGCTGGTAGCCTCGGCCGCATCGCGACGTGCGCAATACAAGCAGACAGGCCTTCGCGAGGATTCCGTCATTCGCGAAGGCCTGTTGCATTTAGCTCGAGGCTAAAACTGAGGCTTATTTTGCGATTCCGGAACCTCGTCCTCGTCATCGCGGCAAAGTAGCACGCCGGCGCTTCCCAGCAACGCCGCTGCAATCAAGGCGCCCACAATCACAGGAGCGGCGCCCGTAGCGGACTGCAAGCCGGCAGTTAACGCCGCCGTCGGACCAAGGCATCCGATCAAAAGGGCAACGACGGCAATAGCGACATCTCGAGCGTTCATGGAACCACTTCCTCCACGAGAAAGACTTTGTTTCTCGTGACTTAGTGTGCCCCGCGCCCATATGCGCGGCGTACTGCCACGGTAAGCGCTCTGTTAACTCAAATGCATACATAGAACGGGCGCCCTTACGTTGCCCTAAAGCTCGGTAAAGACGCCCGTCCGCCAAATATTCGTGATGCAGAAAAATTACCAGCCAGTGTAGTAGTCGGTGGTTCCGGCTGCGCAGCCGGAGTCATAGACCTTGCACTCGCCCTTGGAACCGGTAAACGTGGAGCCCTGAGCCTTATCGCCCGCGGCAACGACGTAGTAACCATCGGAATCGCGCCAAAAGCCCTCGGAATCCTGAGTCCACTCGCCCGTGCGGTGATGGTAGAGCACGTTGCTGCTGTAATAGGTCTCACGACGACCGTTATAGTTATTGACGCCGCTCGAGCGCGTCAGGCCCGAGCCGTTCGCGTAATACGCAGCAGACGCGTAAGACGAGCCGGAGCCGGCGTTGTAATACAAAGCCTGAACGGCCTCAGCGGCCTCGGCTTCGGCGGCCGCAGCCTCGAGCGCCTCACGCTTGGCATCCTCAAGCGTCGTGCGCAGCTCATCGAGCTCGGTCGATTTGGCGTCGACCTCCTCCATCGTCAAAAGACCGCCCGCACCATCGATACAACCTTGCAGTACAGCGCGCTCGTCATCGGTGGCATAGTCACCGTACATGTTCATGATGATCTGGGCGCGGACCTCCAGGGAATCGCGCTTGGCCCCCATAGAGGCATTCCACTCCTGCATGGAGCCAAAGCCGTCGCCGCGATAGTCGACGGGCTGCATCAGCGTCGCCTCGGACGGCGTGGATCCGACCGTGTCGGACAGTGTTGCCGCGTGGGCATCGGTTGCGCCGGCGCCCGCTAAAAGTGCCACGGTCAGAGCGGCGGAAAGGGCGGCGGCTTTCGGTTTTCGTGAATCAATCCTCATGTAGCTGGAAACCTCCGTAGTGCGTTTTTGCTGCGTTTGAGCTGCGCGTGATTCGATCGCGCTGCATAGTACTCCGAGCAAATCGCGACCTGCGGTTTTTCTCAAAAGGTGCACGTCATTTGCGTAAAACTCACATCCTCTCAACAGGAGTTTTCCACATCTCGATTGCATAAAGCATGTCAAAAACCCTGTAATAGCGCCCTTCCTATGCAAAAAAGGCGCCTGCGCAACCATTGCTTGCGCAGGCGCCTTGAGCAGGCATTTTATGCAGCTATACCTATCGAGTCGCAAGGGGTCCTTGCACAAGTCGCCCTACTCGTCCAGTGCGGCAAAGGCCTGCTTCAGGTCCCAAATGATATCCTCGGCGTT
>CAJJPN010000076.1:0-9635 GCA_905193635.1 Coriobacteriaceae bacterium | reverse complement strand
GTAGAAGCCTGACGCCAAACGGTCTCAGACTGGGGCTGAACGCCGGCAACGGCGTCGAAGACGGCGACAGCGCCATCGAGGACGCGCAGGCAGCGCTCGACCTCGGCGGTGAAGTCAACGTGGCCCGGGGTGTCGATGATCTGGATGCGGTAGTCCTTACCGTCCTTGTTCCAGAAGCACGTGGTAGCAGCGGAGGTAATGGTTACGCCGCGCTCCTGCTCCTGAACCATCCAGTCCATGGTGGCAGCGCCCTCATGGACCTCACCGATCTTGTGGGTCTTACCGGTGTAGTAAAGAATACGCTCGGTCGTGGTGGTCTTACCGGCATCGATGTGAGCCATGATGCCGATGTTACGGGTATCGGAAAGCTTGTACTTAGGCTTAGCCATGTTAGTTCCTTACCTTAACTTACCAACGATAGTGAGAGAACGCGCGGTTGGCCTCGGCCATCTTGAAGACGTCCTCACGCTTCTTGACGGAAGCGCCCAGGCCGTTGGAAGCGTCGAGGATCTCGTTGGCGAGACGCTCGGCCATGGTCTTCTCCTTGCGAGCGCGGGAGAAGTTGACGATCCAGCGGATACCCAGAGCGGTGGAACGACGGGAGTTGACCTCCATCGGGACCTGATAGGTAGCGCCACCGACACGCTTGGGCTTAACCTCGAGCGTGGGCTTGACGTTGTCCATAGCCTTCTTGAAGGTAGCGAGAGCGTCGCCACCCTCGGACTTCTCGGCAACGATCTCGAAAGCGGTGTAAACGATGCGCTCAGCGGTGGCCTTCTTGCCGTCAAGAAGGACCTTGTTGATGAGCTGAGTCACCAGGCGGTTGTTGTAAACGGCGTCAGGCTGAACCTCACGACGATTAGCTGCTGCACGACGCGGCATGTGAAATCTCCTTAAGTGTCTACCGTGCGGCGCTCAAGACGGCACACGGCGAAAGTATCAAAACGTTATCTGGCTTATTTAGCCTTGGGGCGCTTAGCACCGTACTTGGAACGGGCCTGCATACGGTTCTGGACCGGAGCAGCGTCGTAGGCGCCACGGATGACGTGATAACGGACACCAGGGAGGTCACGGACACGACCGCCGCGGACGAGCACGATGGAGTGCTCCTGCAGGTTGTGGCCCTCACCCGGGATGTAAGCAGTAACTTCGATGCCGTTGACAAGGCGAACACGGGCAACCTTACGAAGAGCCGAGTTCGGCTTCTTGGGGCTCGTGGTGAAGACGCGGGTGCACACGCCGCGCTTCTGGGAGTTGTGCTGCAGAGCAGCGTTCTTGGACTTCTTGGGCACGGAACGACGGCCCTGGCGAACCAGCTGGTTAATAGTAGGCAAAGCGTACTCCTTCTCGAATGATTCCAGCTTTCTGTAAAGTGCAACGGCTTGAATCGAGGGGTCAGCATCCCCCTACGAAACACGCAGTTCGATAGGATACGTGGCGTTAGCTGTGCCGTCAACAGACCACGCCGCCGGGCGTATCCCAAAATAGCTATATTTCCGCAAAGCCTCCATAAAAGGAATCCCCGCCTGTGCGCAAGTGCCCATTCCAGCCGTCCATGTAACGCAAAATAGGCCGCTTCCCCTCTTGGGAAGCGGCCTAGACCTTACGAATAGACGATGGTAAAGGGTACTTTCGTTTCGTTCTCCCCCGTTGATGTGTACCTCGCGCCCTCGAGGGTTACCGAGACCACTTGATCGACATCAATCAACTTCGTTGGCACCCAAATGTTCTCTCCGCTATTGCGTGCCATCGAAACATAGAAATTGTACGCCCCTGCGTCGTCATCTTCGATAATCTGCTCCGATCCATCCTTGTAGCTGACGGTCAGTTTATGATCAACTGCTTCATAGCCCAGATCATCGATGTGCGTCTGGATGGAAAACGGGCTTATCTCAAGAGGCGAGTCGTCGGAGTGGAGCTCCTTTGTATCGACGTACGCTCCGACGCTAAACTCGGGCGTCGATGCCTCGAACAGCTTCGCATCCTCACCTTCGCCCTCCCTCCAGCTGATATTCCAGGTGACCGCATTTCCAAAATCTCGCTTGCGATCCCACGAGGCAAAGTACATCGTGCCATTAATGACCGTGTCGCTTGACGTGTCCTTATCGATTGTGCAGCGTGTGTCAGCCCATTCCTCGCCGAAGTTCATGCTGGGCGTGCCGATGCCTTGTTCTTCTTCACCATAGAGAACAAGTTCGCCAGTCTCTGCTGCCGGCTTGTAGTAGTTAACACCATTTGGATTGGACAACGTAAACGTCACGGCACCGCAACCGCTTTTATCGATAGCCATATCATGAATGTCGAGTGTATAGCCGTTGCCCTCGACGGACAGATTGACCTTCTGTACTGAACCCTCCAAGCTTTGGGGCGCGATACCATCACCAAACTCTCTGGTGTAGGTATATTTAGTCCCCGACGAGCCATCTTGAGTCCAGGTAATGGACTCTCCGTTGCCATGGTTTCCCCAGGCAGAGGCAAAATAGCTGGAATTGACGACGGCGTAGGCGACCCCTCCGGTCGCCAGCACTCCGGCAAGGCATCCGATCACGGCAACATACAGAGGCTTCGCGTGACCCTTTCGGCGAAGCGGCTCACCAGCAGCGGCATAAAGAACACGGTCAGCAAGATCGCTATCGGCTTGGACGGACTCGAAGGCCTGCTTGATTTGGTTGGATTTCACGGTCGCCCTCCTCTAGGATGAATTTGAGCTTCGATCGACCGCGAGCTAAACGCGTTCGAACGGTCGCGGCTGGCACATGCAGTAACTCGGCAATCTCTGAGGTCGAAAAGCCCAGATAGTAATAGAGCACGATGGGGACACGGAATCGCTCCGGAAGTCGCATAACGTCTGACAGGACCGCCTTGGTCTCCTCCTGCGCCGTCGAAAGCGAATCGGCCAGATTCTCAATATCCTCCACGCGCCTCCACGGCTTTCGAAAGAGAGATTTACATTCATTGATCGTGACCCGGATAAGCCATCGACGAAGATGTTCCCAGCTTTCAAATTGCGCATCGCTTTTGAGTAACTTCAGAAAGACGTCTTGTGCGACATCGTCGGCATCGGCACGATCGCGCAGGTACGTCAACGCGATTCGAAACACGACATCCCGGTGATCTTCGACCGCCTGTCTAAATGCTTGTTCTTCCATAATCACCTCCCGGTGACGTTAATGCTTCTCGATGAGGCCCTCACCATAGATACGCTTTGACCGAACGGAATGTTTCAAATTCAAGCAGGGAAAACCTACCAAAATTAATCCGTCCCTTTTTGGCAAGGGATCAACGGAACGCAACAGGTTGATCATACGCAAGCGAGCGGCCCCCAGAGCGTACAAGGTGGCATGAAAAAGGCAGGGCATTGACCTTCTGGTCATGCCCTGCCTTTTGAATGACAGATTGTAGCTCTGGGGGCCGCGCAGCGACGGAGGTCGCCGCCGTTCGTTAGAACGGCGGAACTAGTTACTCCTCGTCGTTGTCCTTGGCCTCTTCGGCGTCGTCGGTGTCCACGAGCTGGTTGAGCAGCTCGTCGAGGGAAGCCATGTCCTCGTTGATCGCGCCGTTGGCGGGAGCCTTCTTGTCGTCGATCGGGGCGCCCAGGAGCTCCTCGTCGGCGTCGGCGTGATGCGTCGGAGCGGAGGTACCCAGCAGGATGTCGTCCGGACCGTCGGGGCTAAAGACCATCTGCAGCAGCTGCGAGAGGTCTTCCTCGTCGGCAACGTCGTCGTTGTTCTCGAGGATGTAGAGCAGGTCGTGGGCCTCGAGGCCGTCACGGAGCTCCTCGATCGCCTTGGCGCCGATGCCATCGATGCGCAGCAGATCCTCCTCGGACTTGCCAACCAGGTCGCCGACCGTCTCGATGCCAACCTCGCTGAACTTGTTGGTCCAGCGCTGCGACACGCCCAGGTCGTCGAACAGGTACAGACGAGCCTTCTCGGCGGAGATGGTGTGGCCGTTGCGGGTGAACGAACCGTCAGCACCACCGAACTCGTCGTAGCCGGCCCAGTCGAGCTGCTGCGGGAGCTGCTCGTCCAGGTCCTTGAGCTCCACAGGAGCCCACTCGGGCAGCGACTTGGCGTTGGGCGAAGCCGGGCCGTCGATGTCCACGTAGCCGTCGGCCGTGCGATACGTCAGCTTGGCGTTGGCGTACGGCTTGAGGCCGGTACCAGCCGGGATCTTCTTACCGACGATGACGTTGGACTTAAGGTCGAGCAGGTGGTCGACCTTGCCCTCGATGGCAGCCTCGGTAAGGACGCCAGCGGTACGGATGAACGAAGCGCTCGACAGCCAGGAGTCGATGTTGGACGCGACCTTGAGCGTACCCAGGATGACGGGCTCGGCCACGGGAGCCTGACCGCCCAGACGGGCAACGCGCTCGACCTCGTCGGCAAACTCGTAGCGGTCGACGTACTGACCAAGTAGGTACTTGGAGTCGCCGGGGTTGGTGATCTGAACGCGACGCAGCATCTGACGTGCGAGCACCTCGATGTGCTTGTCGTTCAGGTCGACGCCTTGGCTGGTGTAGACGTCCTTGACGCTCTCGACGAAGGTGTGCATCGTCGACTCGATGTCGGTCAGCTTGCGCAGGTTGCGGAAGTTAACGAAGCCCTTGGTGATCTGGTCGCCGGCGCGAACCTCGCAGCCGTCCTCGATCTCGGGCATGAAGCGCACCGAAGCGGGGACGCGACGCTCGTCGAGGACACGGGTGTGATCCTCGGAGTCGGTGAGCGTCAGCACGTACTCGGACTTCTCGGGCTTAATCGAGAGGTGGCCGGAGTACGGAGCCAGCTCGGCCTCGCGACCCAGGATCTTCTCGTTGACGTTGCCGACGATATCGAACATACGGCTGACCGTAGGCAGACCCTGCGTAATATCGTCGACGCCAGCGACGCCGCCGGAGTGAATGGTACGCATCGTAAGCTGCGTACCGGGCTCGCCGATGGACTGGGCGGCAATAATGCCGACCGCGGTACCGATGGCGACCGGACGACGGGTGGAAAGATCCCAGCCGTAGCACTTCTGGCACACGCCGTACTTGGAGCGGCAGGTGAGCAGCGCGCGAAGCTTGACCTTCTTAAGGCCGGCATCGACCATCTTCTGGATGTCAGCGACCTTCTCGATGTAGCCGTCCTGCTCAAAGAGCACGGTGCCATCGGGAGCCACGACGTCCTCAATGAAGCAACGGCCGACGAGGTCGGTGTTGAGGTCGGTGGTGCCGGGGATTATGAGGTTGTAGGTGACGCCCTCGTGCGTACCGCAGTCCTCCTCGCGGACGATGACGTCCTGGGCCACGTCGACCAGACGACGGGTCAGGTAACCAGAGTCTGAGGTGTGGGATGCGGTATCGACCAGGCCCTTACGGGCGCCGTAGGTCGAAATGAAGTACTCGAGCGGCAGCAGGCCCTCGCGGAAGTTCGCCTTAATGGGAAGGTCGATCGTCTCGCCGGACATGTCTGCCATCAGGCCACGCATGCCGCCGAGCTGACGCAGCTGGGTCTTAGAACCACGGGCGCCGGAGTCGGCCATCATGTAGAGCGGGTTCTCCTCGTCGAACAAGTCGAGCATGAGCGCTGCAACCTTATCGGTACAAGCGGTCCACTCGTTAACGACTTCGATGTGGCGCTCCGTCTCGTTGATGAAGCCCTCCTCGAAGTACTCGTTGATCTGGTCGACGTTGGCCTGGGCGCGGTCGAGCAGCTCCTGCTTCTCGGCAGGGATGAGAGCGTCCCACACCGAGATGGTGAGGCCGGCGCGGGTAGCGTAGTGGAAGCCGGAGTACTTGATGGCGTCGAGGATCGGGCCGACCTTGGCCTCGGGGTAACGATCGCAGCAGTCGGCAACCAGCTTGGCCACGTCGCCCTTGACCATCTTGTAGTTCATGAACTCATAGTCTTCGGGCAGGCACTGGCGGTTGAAGATGATGCGGCCGATAGAGGTCTCAAAACGCGCGGTCTTGTTGCCGGTGACGTCGTAGTCGACGAACTCGTTCTTGCCGTTCTTGACGCGGAAGATACGGGTGCCGTCCTCGTTGATGACGTTGGCGTTCTCGGCGGACACGCGGACCTGGATCTTGGCCTGCATGTCGACCTCGGAGCGGCAGTCATAGGCGTGCAGCGCGTCGTCGAAGCTGGCGAACACGTGGTTCTCGCCGGGCAGGCCGTCGCGGACCTGGGTGAGGTAGTACACACCGATGATCATGTCCTGCGAGGGGATGTTAACCGGCTTGCCGGATGCCGGCGAGCGCAGGTTGTTCGCAGAGAGCATGAGCACGCGAGCCTCGGCCTGGGCCTGGCTGGACAGCGGCACGTGGACAGACATCTGGTCGCCGTCGAAGTCGGCGTTGAAGGGTGAGCAGACCAGCGGGTGCAGGTGGATAGCCTTGCCCTCGACCAGCACCGGCTCAAAAGCCTGGATGGACAGACGGTGCAGGGTCGGTGCACGGTTGAGCAGCACGACGCGGCCGTCGATGACCTCTTCGAGGATATCCCACACAAAGGTGGCACCGCGGTCGATAGCACGCTTGGCGCCCTTGATGTTCTCGACCTTGCCAAGCTCGACCAGGCGCTTCATGACGAAGGGCTTGAAGAGCTCCAGCGCCATGGTCTTAGGCAGACCGCACTGGTGCAGCAGCAGCTTGGGGTCGGTAACGATGACCGAACGGCCGGAGTAGTCAACACGCTTGCCCAGCAGGTTCTGACGGAAACGACCCTGCTTGCCCTTGAGGGCCTCGGCGAGCGACTTGAGCGGGCGACCGCCACGGCCAGAGACCGGGCGACCACGACGGCCGTTGTCGAACAGGGCGTCCACGGACTCCTGGAGCATGCGCTTCTCGTTGTTCACGATGATCGCAGGGGCGTCCAGGTCGAGCAGGCGCTTGAGTCGGTTGTTACGGTTGATCACGCGACGATACAGGTCGTTGAGGTCGGACGCGGCGAAGCGGCCGCCGTCGAGCTGGACCATCGGGCGCAGATCGGGCGGAATGACCGGGATGACGTCCAGGATCATGTTCGCGGGGCTGTTGCCGCCCTTCAGGAAGGCGTCAACGACCTCGAGGCGCTTAACGGCCTTCTCGCGCTTCTGCTTCTGGGAATCCTCGTCGGCGATGATGGCCTTGAGCTTCTCGGCCTCGGAGGGGAGGTCGATGGCAGCGAGCAGGTCGCGGACGGCCTCGGCACCCATGCCACCCTTGAAGTACATGGAGTAGTAGCGGGTCATCTCGCGGAACAGCGGCTCATCGGAGATGAGGTCGCGCTCGGTGAGCTTCATGAAGGCGTTGAAGGCGTCCGTGCGGAGCTGCTTCTCGTCCTTGCACTCTTCCTCGATGTCAACGATGCCAGAGGCGATCTCCTCGGGGGTCAGCGGCTCCTCGTCGGAGAACTCGTCAAAGTTCTCGGGGTCGCCCTGCTCCTTGAGGGACTCGATCTGGCGGGCGCACTCGGCATCGATCTCTTCCAGATCGGCGGCGAGCTCCTCGCGCAGGTCGTCAGCGTCGGCCTCGCGAGCCTCGTAGTCGACCTCGGTGATGATGTAGCTGGCAAAGTACAGAACCTTCTCGAGGTCCTTGGACTTGATGTCGAGCATACGGCTCATCGGGAAGCTCGTGGGGCTCTTGAAGTACCAGATGTGGGACACGGGAGCGGCGAGCTCGATGTGGCCCATGCGGTCGCGACGCACCTTGGCTGAGGTGACCTCAACGCCGCAGCGCTCGCAGACGATGCCCTTAAAGCGGATGCCCTTGTACTTGCCGCAGGAGCACTCCCAGTCCTTGGCGGGACCGAAGATCTTCTCGC
Organism: Coriobacteriaceae bacterium; assembly: GCA_905193635.1. GTDB lineage: Bacteria > Actinomycetota > Coriobacteriia > Coriobacteriales > Coriobacteriaceae > Collinsella. The sequence goes on along the minus strand of CAJJPN010000076.1, from coordinate 1,848 downwards.
AGAACAGGCCGTCCTTCTCGGGCTTGAGGGTACGGTAATTGATGGTCTCCGGCTTCTTGACCTCGCCGTGCGACCAGGAACGGATCTGGTCGGCGGAGGCAAGGGAGATCTTTACCGAGTCAAAATCAGTAGCTTCGAAATCTGCCACAGTCAACTACTCCTTATCAGTGGTCGTGGCGGCGACAGCCTCGGGTGCCTCGGCGGTCTCGGCATCCTGGGCCTCGACGTCGGTGTCAACGCCGGCGAGCGCAGCCAGGTCGTCGAGAGCAGAGGTCTCCTCGGCGGTCACAGGGGCGGAGGCGTCCTCGTCGGCATCGTGCATGGGCTCGATGTCCAGTGCGAGGGAGCGGATCTCCTTGACGAGAACCTTGAAGGACTCGGGGATACCCGGGACAGGAACGTTCTCGCCCTTGACGATGGACTCGTAGGTCTTGACGCGGCCCACAGTATCGTCGGACTTGACGGTCAGGATCTCCTGCAGGACGTTGGAAGCACCATAAGCGTACAGTGCCCAAACTTCCATCTCGCCGAAGCGCTGGCCGCCGAACTGGGCCTTGCCGCCCAGAGGCTGCTGGGTAACCAGGCTGTAAGGGCCAGTCGAACGGGCGTGGATCTTGTCGTCGACCATGTGGCCGAGCTTGAGGATGTAGGACGTACCCACGGTAATGGGCTCGCGGAACTCCTCGCCGGTACGGCCGTCGAACAGACGGGTCTTGCCGCGCTCGTCAAGCTGGGTGACGAACTCGGGGCGCATGTGATCGCCAAAGGCAGCGGTGGCCTTGTTGAGCATGTTCTTGTTGGCACGACGAATGACCTCGGCGATCTCGTCCTCCTTGGCGCCGTCGAAGACGGGCGTGGCGGTGAAGAACGGACCGGGGACGTACTTGTCGGAGTCGGCCTGCTCGGTATCCCAACCGCAGGCAGCGGCCCAGCCAAGGTGGCACTCGAGCAGCTGGCCGACGTTCATACGCGAGGGAACGCCCAGCGGGTTGAGGATAACGTCGATCGGGGTACCGTCAGCCATGTAGGGCATGTCCTCGACCGGCAGAACGTTACAGATAACACCCTTGTTGCCGTGGCGGCCGGCGATCTTATCGCCCTGCTGGATCTTACGACGCTGGGCGACGTAGACGCGCACCTGCTCGTTGACGCCGGGGGCCAGGTCGTCGCCGTTCTCGCGGCTAAAGCGGACGACGTCGATGACGCGGCCGTAAGCGCCGTGAGGCATCTTAAGGGAGGTATCGCGGACGTCGTGGGCCTTGGCACCGAAGATGGCGCGCAGCAGGCGCTCCTCGGCGGTCAGAGCGCTCTCGCCCTTAGGCGTGACCTTGCCGACCAGGATGTCGCCAGGGCCGACCTCGGCGCCGATGCGGATGATGCCGTCCTCGTCGAGGTTGGCAAGCATGTCCTCGGAGAGGTTCGGGATCTCGCGGGTGATCTCCTCGGGGCCGAGCTTGGTGTCGCGGGCGTCGATCTCGTGACGGGTGATGTTGATGGTCGTCAGCAGGTCCTCGGCCACCAGGCGCTCGGACACGACGATACCGTCCTCGTAGTTAAAGCCTTCCCACGGCATGTAGGCCACGGTGAGGTTCTGGCCCAGTGCGAGCTCGCCGTGATCGGTCGAAGGACCGTCGGCCAGAGGCTCGCCCTGCTCAACGGTGTCACCGACGCGCACGAGCGGACGGTGGTTGATGCAGGTGGACTGGTTGGAGCGCTGGTACTTGGCCAGGTGATACTCGTCCATGCCGCCGGCATGCTTGACGATAATCTTGGCGGCGTCGGCAAAGATAACCTCGCCGGCGTTCTTGGCCAGGGTGACCTCGCCGGAGTCCAGAGCGGCGCGACGCT
>CAJJPN010000075.1:0-9716 GCA_905193635.1 Coriobacteriaceae bacterium | reverse complement strand
ACCCTGGTCGGTCGACTGCACCTTGACGCCGTTCTTGTACGGGAAGGCGACGGCGCACTCGGGCTCCAAGAAGGCATGCTCGGTAAAGGGCGTGGTAAAGCGCTGCGTCACGGTAAACGCGCTCTCTGCCAGCGCCTTGGCGGCGTCACCGCGCGTCACATGGCGGCTCTGACACACGTTGTCCTTGAGCTCCACCGTGTTGCCAAAGGCAAAGAAGCTGTCGTGCAGGCGCGGGGCGTCGGCGGCCCTGGCCTCGACAATGTTGCGCACGGGCCCCAGCGGCTCGTATTCGATCTTTACGAGCTTCTTGGCCTTCTCGAGCGTCGCCTCGTCCTCGGCAACCACCAGCACGATGGCATCGCCCACGCAGCGGGTGATATCGCCCGCCGCGATCATGACGTCCCAGTCCTGGATAAGGTGGCCGACCTGGTTGACCGGCACGTCCTCGGCGCGCAGGATACCCACCACACCGGGCAGGGCCTCGGCCTTGGAGGTATCGATGGAGAGCACACGGGCGCGCGGGTACTTGGAGCGCACGGCGCTGGCATAGGTCAGGCCCGGCTGGTCGATCTCGTCGATGTCGTCGGGGTACTTGCCCTCGCCGAGCACCTTCTTGCGCACGTCGATGCGGAAGGCGCGCTTGCCCACGCCGTAGTCATCGCCGCGCTCCAGATCCTCGTCGATCTGCTTTTCGCCGCGGAGTACCGCAGCGGCCAGCGAGATGCCCTCGATAATCTTTTTGTAGCCGGTGCAGCGGCAGACGTTGCCGCGGATGGCGTACTTGATCTGCTCCTCGGTGGGCTCGGGGTCCTCGGCGATGAGCGCTGCACCCGCCATGACCATGCCGGGGATGCAAAAACCGCACTGCACGGCGCCCACGGCGCCAAAGGCGTACACAAAGGCCTCGCGCACGTCCTCGGGCAGGCCCTCGACGGTCACGATATTACGGCCGGCGGCAAGAGCGGTGGTCAGCACGCACGCCTTGACGGCCGCGCCGTCCACATGGATGGTGCAGGTACCGCAGGCGCCCTCGGAGCAGCCGTCCTTAGCGGAATGGATATGCAGGTCGTCGCGCAAGTAGCGGAGCAGCGGCTTGTTCTGAGTCGTCGTGCGCTCGACGCCGTTAACGGTAAAAGTGAATTCCTGTGCCATGGTGATTCCCTTCTACACGCCGGCGGCGATGCCGGTGCGGTCGTGGATGGCGCCATGCGGGCAGACGACAGCGCACATGCCGCACGACAGGCAGTCCGCGCCGTCGATATGGGCGCAGTTGTCCTCAATGCGGATAGCGCCGGCGGGGCACTTTTTGGCGCACATGCCGCAACCGATGCAGCTCGTGTCGCAGATCTTGCGCGCAATGGCGCCCTTATCGGTATTGTTGCAGCGCACCAGGATGTTCTGATAGCCGGGAACGAAGGCAATTACACGCTGCGGGCACGCCATGCCGCACAGGCCACAGCCCGTGCACTTGGAGCGATCCACGCGGGCGATGCCATCGACCAGCGCAATGGCACCGTGGGGGCAGGCCGTGACGCAGGCGCCACAGCCAATGCAGCCTTCGCTGCAGCGGGCGTCGCCGCCTGCGGAGGCGCAACCGCTTCCGCAGGCAACGTAGGCCACGTTATGTTGAATGGATTTGGCCATAAGAGACTCGCCTATTTCTTAAGAAGGTACGAATAGTTGTCGCGCACGGCCCTGATGGTCAGGCGGACGGCCTCGGGAAGACCGGTGTTGACGGCATCGACCGAGACGGTGCGGACCGTGCCGGCGACGCGGACTTTAAAGTGGTCCTCGTCCACAGCCAGGAAGCCCTCGTTCTCGGAGTTCTCCATGTCCTGCTCGCTCCAGAACAGGGTGAGCTTGTCCTTATAGGGACGACCCTCCTGGTAGGGGCAGAACACGGCGCAGTTGCCGCACTCGTTGCACATGCCGTCGACATGTACCACCTGATGCTTGGCCAGGCCCGGCACCTTAATTGCCACGTTGGCGCGGTTGGGGCACACGTCGCAGCAGACCTCGCACACCGAGCCGCAGCCCAGGCAGCGGGTCTTGGTGCAGTTGCGCTTGTCGCGGCACAGCGACCCCTTGCGCTCGTAGCAGGCGTCCTCGCGACCGGCCTGAGCATTCTGGTCGGCGTACTTGTTAAAGTCCACGCCGGCGATGGCACAGGCGACCTCGGCGGCATCGGCGATGGCCTCGACCACGGTGGCAGGACCGCGACGGCAGTCGCCCGCAGCCCAAACGCCCTCGACGCCGGTGGAGGTGGCGGCAAGGCGGCCGCGACGGTCGTGCTCGACGCCCGCGGCGTCGTACAGGCTGGCATCGATGCCCTCGCCCACGGCGCAAATCACCGTGGTGGCGGGAAGCTCGACGGTCTCGCCCGTGGCGATGGGGCTGCGACGGCCGCTTGCATCCGGCTCGCCAAGTTCCATGACGTCGCAGGTCAGCACGGCGCCGTTGAGCGCCTTGGGCGCCAGCAGCTCGCAGAACTCAACGCCGTCGGCAAGAGCAAGATCGAGCTCTTCCTCGTCGGCGGGCATCTGCTTCTTGGTGCGGCGATACACTAGGCGCACGTTCTTCACGCCAGCAAGGCGCTTGGCCACGCGGGCCGCGTCCATGGCGGTGTTGCCGGCGCCAATGACCACGACGTCCTCGCCCAGCTCGAGCTTCTCGCCCTTCTTGGCGGCCTCGAGGAACTCCAGCACGTCGAGCTCGGCACCCTCGCCCAAGCCCGCAGAGCCGGGCATCCAGGCACCAGTGGCCACGACTACGTCGGTAAAGCCCTGGGCCTTGAGCTCGTCAATGGACTCCACGCGGGCGTTGAGCTGCACCTTGGCGCCAAAGGCCAGACAGAGCTCGGCATCGTGGGAGATATCGTCGCTCGCGATACGGAACTCGGGGATCACGTGACGGACCACGCCGCCGAGAGAGTCGCGGGCCTCGAAGATAGTGACGGGCACGCCGGCGCGCGTCAGGAAGAACGCCGTCGCCAGGCCGGCCGGGCCGCCGCCGATAACGGCAACGTTGCGCTCGCCGTCGTTGGCGATGGCCTGGGCGCGCAGCTTGGGCAGCACGGCGGTCATGGCCTCGCGGGCGGCCTTGAGCTTGCTGGCGCGGATCTGGGCGCCCTCGGGCTCGTAGAATGCACGCTCGCAGGCACGGCCGCAGGGATGCGGGCAGATGGTGCCGGTAATGAACGGCAGGGCGTTGCGCTCGATGATGATGTTGAGTGCGTCCTCGTAACGGCCCTCGTCAACAGCCGCCAGATAGGCGGGGATATCCTGCTGGATGGGGCAGCTCGTGCGGCACGGCGTGGTAAAGCAGTCGGAAAGCGGGCTCTTGCCGGCGACCTTGCGATCGGGCAGCGGGCGCAGCGGCTTCTTGTAGAGCGGGTTGGTGAGCGAGTCGGTCTGAATCGCCGTCACGGCCTCGAGAGAGACGCCCGCGAACGGCTTGCCATCCAGGTCGGTAAACTCGCCGGCCATCTGACTAAAGCGCTCGTAGCCACCGGGCTTGAGCACGTCGGTCGCCAGGGTGACGGGCCAAATGCCGGCATCGTACAGGGCGCGGATGTTGTAGACCGTGGCGCCGCCGGAGTAGCTGATGCGCAGCTTGCCATCGAACTGCTCGGTAATGCGACGGGCGGCCTCGATGGTCAGTGAGAACAGCGAACGGCCCGACATGTACATCTCGGTGGAGGGCAGCTCGTTTCTCGTCACGTCGACGGGGAACGTGTTGGTCAGCTTGACGCCAAACTCCAGGCCGCGCTCGGCGCACAGGGCAATCAGGCGCTCGAACATGGGCACGGCGTCAGCCCACTGCAGGTCCTCGCGGAAGTGCGTATCGTCGAAGACGATGTAGTCAAAGCCCAGCTCGTTCAGACGCTGGCGGGCAAACTCATAGCCCAGCAGCGTGGGGTTGCACTTGATGTAGGTATTGAGGCCCTTCTCGGTGATGAGGTAGGTCGCAATGCGCTCGATCTCGGCGGGCGGGCAGCCGTGCAGGGTAGACTCGGTGATGGAGTTGGAGACGCGCGCCGGGATGGACTCGACAAATGCGGCGTCGACATGCTCAAACTTGTCTAGGTTGGCAAGCGCCCAGGCACGGCACTCGTTCCAGACGTCGGAGCCGCTGGCATCCTTCATGCCCTCGATGTAGGCGTCGACCTTGGGGCTCTTGATGCCCTCCAGGTCATAGCCCACGGACATATTGAAGACAAAGCCGTCCGGGCTACCCAGGCCGTACTCGCGAGCGATCAGGTGGCAGGCGAACCATGCCTTCACGTACTCGGCAAAGGCCTGCGGAACCTCGAGCTCGGTCGACCACTCGCAGTTGTAGCACTCGTCCTGCGCCACAATGCAGGGCTTGTTGACGCAACGGGAAAGCTCCTCGCCGTCCATAACCTGGACGGTCTTGAGCTCAAAGAAGCGAGAACCGGCCACATAAGAGGCCACGATGTTCTGGGCAAGCTGTGTATTGGGGCCGGCGGCCGGGCCAAACGGAGTCTCGATGCGCTCGTCAAAAATGGGAAGCGCGCCCTCCTGGTTGGTCGTGGCCATCTTGCGCACGCCAAAGACGGCGCCCTGAGTCTTGTGCTCCTCGATGATCCAGTTCATCAGCTGCGAAAACGGGATCGGCCTCATGATGTCGCTCATAGTGAGCTCCTCTCTGTAACGCCCGGCGAGACCGCGCGGCGGGCGCAAATACGGTGTAGCGCTAGCACAGCGCCGGCGACCCCGCGGAGGTCACCTATACGCGCGTCGGATGCGGCGAAACATCTGACGCGCGCAAATCTACTTGTAATTAGTAGGCGCGATCGTTGAGCGTGCTCCAGAGCTTCTTGGACTCGGCCATGGTCCACGCGTTGATCTTGTCCTCATCAATGCCAACGAACTCGCGATCCTTGTACAGGACGCGGCCGTTGATGATGGTGGTGCGGCAGTTTTTGCCCATCATGCCAAAGAGCATGTGGCCGTCGATGTTCTCCTCGCTCAGCGGCGTAAAGGGCTTGTAGTCCATAACGATGACGTCGGCAGCGGCGCCGGCCTCGAGCACACCGAGCTTGCGATCGAAGTACTTGCTGGCCATCTTGGCGTTGTTCTCGAACAGCATGGTCATGGCCTCGCACCAGCCCACGTTGGGCATGGCGGCGTTGTGGCGCTGAATGATCAGGAAGACCTTGAGGCTCTCGAGCATGTCGTGGGTGTAGGCGTCGGTGCCCATGCACACGGGGATGCCGCGGCGGAAGAACTCGAGCACGGGGGCGCAGCCCACGGCGTTGCCCATATTGGATTCGGGGTTGTTGACGAGCCAGGTATCGGACTCCTTGACGATATCCATCTCGGCAGGCGTCACGTGGATGCAGTGGCCGAGCATGGTGTCGGGACCCAGCAGATTGTGCTGCAGCAGGCGCTCGACGGGGCTGATGCCGCCGCGGTTGAGGCGGGAGTCCCACACATCGTTCATGCCCTCGCACACATGGATGTGGAAGCCGGTCAGGCCGTTGTTGGCCTCGGCCATCTTATCCATGGTCTCGTCCGACAGCGTAAAGGTGGCATGTCCGCCAAACATGGCGGCGATCATGTGGTTGTCGTTATCGCGACGCTCCTTGGCGGCCCACTGGGCAAACTCGGCGTTCTCGGCAATGGCCTGGTCGCATTTTTCCTGGCCGCGGCGATCGGAGACCTCGTAGCACAGGCACGAACGCATGCCCAGATCCTGAGCGGCATCCTTAATGGTAAAGAGGCTTCCCGGAATCTCGCAGAAGCTCGCATGGTGATCGAAGATCGTGGTGACGCCATCGCGGATGGAGTCAAGAATCGTGGCATAGGCGCTGGCCTTGGTGCCGTCGAGCGTCAGGTTGTCGTCGATCTTCCACCACTGCTGCTCAAGATTCTCCAGGAAGTTGGTAGGGTTACAGCCCTTAATGGCAAGGCCGCGGGCCAAACCCGAGTAGATGTGGGTGTGGCAGTTGATGAGTCCGGGCATGATGAGGTTGCCCCGGGCGTCGACGTACTCGGCATCCGGGTACTTGGCCTTGAGCTCGCACTCGGGGCCCACTTCGACGATCGTATCTCCGTCAATGGCGACCGCACCGTTTGGAATGAACGGGGTCTGAGCATTGCGGGTAAAGACAGAACCGTTAGCGACCAGAAGCATGGATGCTCCCTTCAACATCAGGGGCGGGGTTTGACACCTCTGACATGGCGGAGTGCGAAGCGCCGGCCTACACCGGAAACGGGCCCTCTCCCGTCAACGCTTCACCAAAGGGACAAACCCTTTGAAGTGCGGCTTGGCGCCGCATGACGTCGGCGGACGAGGCGATGCGCCCGCCGACGAATAGCACCGAATTGGCTACTTCTTGCTCTCGGGCAAGACCAGATCCACGGCAGCGTCCTTGGCAGCATCGATGTGCTGAGCCACGACCGGCGTCTGCGGAAGAATCAGGTTAAGGACGATGGCCATGATGGCGGTGGGGGTTACGGCATTGGAGCCGATGACGGTGGACACCCAGGCGGGCATACCCTCACCGGCAAGGCAACCGCTGGCCATCCAGATACCCAGGCCAAAGACGACGGAGGTACCGACGATGGTGGTAGTGCGCTGCGTGAGGCCCTCGCGGGTGAACATGCGCACGCCGTTCATGGTGATGGTGCCAAACACGCCCACGGTAGCACCGCCGATGACGGGCTGCGGGATAGCGGAAAGGACGGCAGAGAGCTGCGGGAACAGACCGGCGATGGCAAAGACGGCCGCAATGATCACAAAGACCCACTTGTTGACGACCTTGTTGGAGCAGATGATGCCCACGTTCTGGCCAAGGGCGCTGGTGGGAAGACCGCCCAGCAGGCCGCCGACCATAGAGGTGAGGCCCTGGGACACGATAGCGCCGGAGAGCTCGCGCTCGGTGGGCATACGGTCGATGGAGCCCAGGCAGGCGGCGGAGACGTCGCCGATAACCTGGATGGCAACCATGGGGAACACGACGGCGAGGGTGATGCAGACCTCGGGGTCAAACTCGAGCGCGTAGGGCATGAGCTTGGGAAGGGCGAAGACCTGAGCGGTGGCGACGCTGGAGAAGTCGATCATGCCAAAGGGGATCGAAACGATCATGCCAACGATCATGCCAAAGAACACGGATCCCAGCTTGAGCGTGCCCTTGCCAAAGTTGGCGAGCGCAAAGACCACGGCGAAGGTGATAAGAGCGACGCACCAGGCCTGCGGAGTGCCCCACAGCGGCGTACCCATACCGCCGGCCATGTACTTGACGGCCGTGGGATAGAGAGAGACGCCAATGGAGAAGATGACCGTACCGGTCACGACGGGCGGGAACAGCCACTTAATCTTGCTGTAGGCCAGACCAAAGAGGACCGCGACGGCACCGCCGACAATCTCGCCGCCCAGCAGCGCACCAAAGCTAAAGCCCGAGGCACCCATGGCCTGCAGGGCCGGCAGGAACGCGAACGAGACGCCCATGACGATGGGCAGGCCGCCGCCGATGCGGCGGAAGGGAGCGAAGGCCTGAAGGGCCGTGTCGATCGCCGAAAGAATGAGCGCAACCTGAATGATGTCGGTGCTCTGCTGGCTATTAAAGCCGTAGACGCCGGCCATGATGACCGCCGGGGTAATGATGCCGGCAAACGATGCCAGTACGTGCTGAAGGGCACACGGGATCATTTCCTTAACGGGCGGCATGCCTTCGCGAGTGAACAGGGCTTCAGTGCCGTTCGTAACCGTCTCCTGGGCCATTTGACCACCAATCCTCGAAGTAGTTGTTTTCGCATCTAACGCTCTATTGTGACGCAGTGCGGGGGTGAGGTTGTGCCTTCGTTGCATATCGTATTAAAGATTTTTCTCATTCTCAATAATAATTTTTTGTTATCAGACTGTTCTTGAGCTGGGATTATGCATTTCCGCAGGTCAGGAAAGTGTCTTGTCAAAATAACATCTAACTTTTCTTTTGGTCGACCGTTTACCGCCAAATTCCTACCGCTCGTCCGTATTACGCAATGTACCTGCGAATATGCGAGTCAATAGACACCGTGTTACCATGAGAAAAAATTGTTATGAACATTTCCGATTTCATCCCAAGGAGTTGCCCGTGAACGAGACCGTACGTCGCTTTTTGCCGATGGTCGATTTCCTTGAGCAGATACTCGGCAAAAACAGCGAAATCGTGCTGCACGATTTCTCGGATCCCGACCATGCCATCGTCGATATTCGCAACGGCATCGTAAGCGGCCGTAAGGTCGGCGGTCCCGCCACCGATCTGGCGCTCAAGATCATGCACGACCCCAAGTATCGCGACCTGCCGTTTATTACGGGCTACGAGGGGCGCGGTGCCGGTGGCAAGACACTGGAGTCCGCGACGTACTTTATCCGCGAGGATAACGAGATCGTCGGTATGCTCTGCGTCAACACCGACCTCTCGACCGTGCGCTCCATCAACGCCATGGCGCAGCAGCTCATGGCATGCTTCGACGCTGTGCCAAGGCAGGCGGAGCCCGCGTCTATCGAGGTTGAAAGTCTTTCGGAGTCTACACAGGAGCTCATCGACCGCAGTATTTCCGAGCTGCTCGAAAGCCGCGGGCAGGATGTCGCCTCGCTCGGGCAGGCCGATCGTGTGGACGTTATTCGCCACCTTAACGGCAACGGCGTTTTTATGCTCAAGGGCGCTGTTGCCTGCGCCGCGACCGCACTCGGCATCTCGGAGCCCAGCGTCTACCGCTACCTACAAAAAGTTCGCAAGGAAGGCTAACAAGCAAAATGGAGCGCGGCTCCATAAGCGATCCGTCACTTGACAAAAGACCCTGCAGCTCGCACGCGCTGCAGGGTCTTTTTGCATGTCATGTTTAGTTGTGGCCAACGCCTTAGAGAGCGGCGACGACCTCGATCTCGACCAGACCGCCAGCCGGAAGGGCGGCAACCTGGAAGGCGCTGCGCGCGGGGAACGGGGCCTCGAACTTAGAGGCGTAGATCTCGTTCACGGCGGCGAAGTCGGCGATGTCGGCCAGGTAGACCGTGGTCTTGACGACATCGGCAAAGGTGGCGCCGGCAGCGGTCAGCAGGGCCTCGACGTTGGCGAGGGACTGCTTGGCCTGGGCCTCGACGCCCTCGGGCAGCTTGCCGGTTGCGGGGTCGATGCCCAGCTGGCCGGACAGGAACACCATGTTGCCGGTCTGGATGCCGGGGGAATACGGTCCGATGGCTGCGGGTGCGTTATCGGAAGACACGACGGTCTTGCTCATGTTTTTCTCCTTACGATCAGTTGAGAGAGCGTGAGCGCGGTGTTCACACCGGGAGGCACAGTTCGGTCTGAACACCGCGCTTGATTGGGATAGTAACCAAGGATTTCGCGCTGTGCAAGAATTTTATTATTGTGCGAGAAAGATTTATCGCCCAACGGTTTCTCCGAACCGCCGAACGGTTCTGTTCTGTGGCAGCCACCCCAAGCTGCTGAAGACTTTATCCCGCTTGGACCACGGGCATCGCCTGTCGCGCCAGCGCCACTATACTTTTGAGTATCTGAGCATTTTGAAAGGCAGGATATGACCGCAACCGCCAGTCGAACCACCAACCGCAGACCCGAGCTCTTGGCCCCCGCCGGAGGCCCGGAACCCTTTGCCGCCGCACTCGCTGCCGGGGCAGACGCCATCTACTGTGGCATGGGCAGCTTCAACGCCCGCCGCAAGGCAACGAACTTTACCGACGAGGCC
>CAJJPN010000074.1:0-9717 GCA_905193635.1 Coriobacteriaceae bacterium | reverse complement strand
ACCCAATGACTACTCATTTATGTCTGTCCCCAATGACTGGGCAACGGCAGCGAGAGCCCCGATGTTTTGGCAACGACAGCGAGCGACGTCCAGGACGAACAAGTTGGCATGAAAAAGGCAAGGCATAGACCTTTTGGTCATGCCTTGCCTTTTGAATGACAAATTGTCGTCCTGGGCGGCGCGCAGCGTCGGCCGGTCCGCCGTTCGGTAGAACGGCGGAACCTACTTGACGCCGTACTGCTCGTAGTAGGCGTCGATAGCGGTCTTGAGCTCGTCGTCGATGACGACTTTGCCGTCGATCTCGTGGTTGTAGAGGGTCTCGACGACCTCGGCCATGGAGACGATGCTCGCGACGGGGAAACCGTACTTGGCCTCGATCTCCTTCTGCGCGGTGGTCACGCCACCCTTGCCGACCTCCATGCGGTTGAGGGACACGATGAGGCCCTTGATCTCGACATCGGCAGCAGCCTTGACCTTGGGATAAGTCTCGTCGATGGACTTACCGCTGGTAGTGACGTCCTCGACCATGACCACGCGGTCGCCGTCCTGGGGCTCGTAGCCCAGCAGGTTGCCCTTGTCGGCGCCGTGGTCCTTGGCCTCCTTGCGATCGCAGCAGTACTTGACCTCCTTGCCGTACAGCTCGTGGTAGGCAATTGCGGTCACGACGGCCAGCGGAATACCCTTGTAGGCCGGTCCAAACAGCACGTCAAAGTCGTCGCCAAAGTTATCGTGGATGGCCTGGGCGTAATACTCGCCCAGCTTCTTGAGCTGATAGCCCGTCACATAGGCGCCGGCGTTCATAAAGAACGGGGACTGACGGCCGCTCTTGAGCGTAAAGCTGCCGAATTTAAGAACGTCGGACTCAACCATGAACTTGATGAACTCTTGCTTGTAAGCCTCCATGCGGGCTCCTCTCGTAATCGCGTACGTGCCTTCCAGTTTAGCGCAGGCAGGGCGCGTTGCGGGCGCGCTTTGGAGCCTCAGCATTCTGTAAAGGCTTTGTCAGGAGCAATGGTTTTCCAAACAAAGGGGTTGACACGACAAACCCCCTCATCAAGAATACGGGCGGATTGTAACGGGTACGTGATACCTGAAGCGCATCGCGCCCGGCCTTAAGGAGGTGTGCCATGGAAGGCAGTCATAGTCGAAAAACCTGCATGTCGCCCTCGGCACGCCGCGAGGATCCCGCACACGCATAAGCGCCAACAGCCGACCGTCAAAACCACCACAAAGGTGCCCGTCCCCTTTGTGGTAGCTCGCGAGCATGACGTGAGCGACATCTAGGTTTTTTGAAGCACACACGACACGTACGCTAACTCCCTTCAACAAGGAGGACCCTATGCTGATGCTCAAAACCGCCACGGTACTCGAAGCTATCTCCAAGCGCCGCCGCACGGCGCGCCCCGCCGCTCACACCGGCATGTCCAAGAACACCATATTCGCCGCCACCCATAGCGCCGAGGACGCCCTCGTGCTGCTCGACGCCACAGCCGACGGGCTCATCGCCGAGCACGCCGCCGAGCGCCTGAGCGCGGTCGGCCCCAACACCATCGAGGCGCCGACCAAGACGCTCGCCCGCCGCATCGCCGACGCGTTCGTCGATCCCTTCGCTGGCATCCTCGCCGCCCTCGCACTGGTCTCGCTCTACATCGACGTGCTCGCCGTGCCCGAGCTGCAGCGTGACCCCTCCACGGTCATCGTCATCGGCATCATGCTGCTGGTATCGGGCGGCATGAAGTTTATCCAGGAAGCCCGCAGCGGCAATGCGGCCGAGGCCCTTAAGGACCTGGTCTCCAACACCTGCTGTGCCCTGCGCGACGGCGAGCGCGTCGAGATCCCCTTCGACGAGCTCGTCCCCGGCGATGTAATCCGCCTCTCTGCCGGCGACATGGTGCCGGCAGATGCCCGCATCATCACCGCGCGCGACCTGTTTGTGATCGAGTCCGCACTCACCGGCGAGAGCGAGGCCGTCGAGAAGACCGCTGCCATCACCGTCGTCGAGGGTGCCGACGGCTCCGCGCTACCACTCTCTGCCTGCAAGAACATCGTCTTTACCGGCACCTCCGTGCAAAACGGCACCGCCATGGCGCTTGTCGTTGCCACCGGCTCGGACACCTACCTGGGCGGCATCGCCAAGATGCTCAACGGGCGCGGCGAGAAGAGCGCGTTTGACCGCGGCGTCTCGAGCGTCTCCATGCTGCTCGTGCGCCTCATGCTCGTTATGGCGCCGGCGGTCTTTGCCATCAACGCCGCCACCCAGGGCAACGTCATCGATGCGCTGTTGTTCGCCACGAGCGTGGCCGTGGGCATCACGCCGCAGATGCTTCCCGTCATCGTGACCACGAGCCTGTCGCAGGGCGCCAAGGACCTCGCCCGCCGCCAGGTTATCGTCAAGGAGCTGCCGGCGATCCAAAACCTCGGCGCGATGGACGTCCTGTGCTGCGACAAGACCGGCACCCTCACCGAAGACCGCATCGTGCTCGAGCGCTACCTCAACACCGACGGCAACGAAGATGCGCGCGTGCTGCGCCATGCGTTTTTGAACAGCTTCTTCCAGACCGGCCTCAAAAACCTTATCGACCTGGCCGTCATCGACCGTGCCGATGTGACGCCCTCGACCGTCGTGCCCGATTCTATGCTGGGCCAGAGCCTGCGCAACCGCTATACCAAGGTCGACGAGGTGCCCTTCGATTTCTCGCGCCGTCGCCTGAGCGTAGTTGTCGCCGACGCCCAGGGCAAAACCCAGATGGTCACCAAGGGAGCTGCCGAGGAAATGCTCGAGATCTGCTCCTTTGTCGAGGTCGATGGCGCCGCCCAGCCGCTTACCGAAGATAAGCTCGCCCAGATTCGCAAGCAGGTCGCCGGGCTCAACGCCGAGGGCCTGCGCGTGATTGCCGTGGCGCAGAAAACCAATCCGCGCTGCGTGGGCGAGTTTGGCATCGCCGACGAATGCGACATGGTGTTGATGGGCTTTTTGGCCTTCCTCGATCCGCCCAAGGCGAGTGCCGCGGGCGCCGTCGCCACGCTCGAGGCCAAGGGTGTGGCGGTCAAGGTCCTGACCGGCGACAACAACCGTGTCGCCGCCACCGTCTGCGAGCAGATCGGTATCGACGCGAGCAACGTCTTGCTAGGTTCCGAGATCGATGCGCTCGATGACGCCGAGCTTGCCGAGCGCGCCGAGAAAACCCATCTGTTCGCCAAGCTCTCGCCGCTGCAGAAGGCGCGCCTGGTGCGCGTCATGCGCGAGCTGCTCGGCCACACCGTGGGCTTTATGGGCGACGGCATCAACGACGCCGCCGCCATGCGCGCGAGCGACTGCGGCATCTCGGTCGATTCGGCCGTCGACATCGCCAAGGAATCCGCCGATATCATCTTGCTTCAGAAGGATCTGGGCGTGCTCGAGCGCGGCATCATCGAAGGCCGCCGCACCTACGGCAACCTGCTCAAGTACCTCAAGACCACGGTGAGCTCCAACTTTGGCAACGTGCTGTCCGTGACCGTCGCGAGCCTGTTCTTGCCGTTTTTGCCCATGAGCGCCCTGCAGCTGGTGCTGCTGTCGCTGGTCTACGAGATCGTGTGCATCGCGCTGCCGTGGGACACCGTCGATGACGCCTGGACTGCCCGTCCGCGCGCCTGGGATGCCGCGTCCATTAAGGGCTTTATGCTCGAGTTGGGTCCCGTGAGCTCACTGTTTGATATCGTGACTTTCGCCGCGCTCTTCTTTGTGGTGTGCCCCGCCGCCGTGGGCGCAAGCTGGGCAGAGCTTGCCGCTATAGGCGACGTCGCAGGCATGGCGGCCTTTACGGCGCTCTTCCAGAGCGGTTGGTTTGTCGAGTCCATGTGGTCGCAGACGCTCGTGGTCCACATGCTGCGCTCCCCGCGCCTGCCGAGCCCGCGCGACCACGCCGCGCCCGCGCTGTGCGTCTTCACCGTGCTGGGCCTGGCGCTCGTCACCTGGCTGCCGACAAGCCCCATCACCGATGCGCTGGGCCTCATGCCGCTGCCGCCGAGCTTCTTCGCGCTGCTCATCGGCATTGTCGCCGCCTACATCGCGCTCACCCAACTGGCCAAGCGCCGCTACATCGCCCGCCACGGCGAGCTGCTTTAGCACGGTGAGCCGCCACAGTAGACAGCCCAAGGGCAAAACCACCACAAAGGCGCCTGTCCCCTTTGTGGTGGTTTTGGTGCGCTACGAGGCATTGGTCAGGCGGCTCCAGAGTTCGTCAATATCGATTTGGTCGCCGCCGCTCAGATAACCGGTGTGAATAAAAGACTCACTATAGATATAGATGTCATGCGCGCTGTCGCCATCATCTTCGGTGTCGTAGGCCGAAATCACGTAACGGCTGCCGTCGAGCGCCTTGACCAGCCAATACACGGAATCGTCGATTGTGCACTTCTCCTGCACTATCGCCGCATCGCCGATTGCGCCGGTGAGCGCACGATTGCCCGTCGTATAGCCGCCCACCGAGAGCAAAATCGCCACGCTATCGTCTCCGCCGCCCGGCTCAAGTTCCTCGTACTCGGACTCCGAAAGCGGTATCGCGCTGTTCGCAAGTTCGTCCACGTCATCCGAAATCTTAGAAAAGGTAAAAGCGAAAAGTCCCGCGTCATCGGCGGCACCGTAGCCCACGCTCTCGCCTTGCCACTCATAGTTTTGATGCTTGAGCAGGCGCACCAGGTCGGCGCCGTCCAAGTTGATCGCAGCATAGACCGTCACGTTGGCGTTGTCGTCTACACAGGCGGCGTCCGCCGTGGTCGCCTTCTTGGCACCGCCCGCGCCGCCCAATCCGCCCGAGCAGCCAGCCAGCGCACAAGCCAGCGCACCCGCGCCTGCCACAAAGGCCGCACGGTTCATCGTCACTTCATTCATCATGTTCGTTCCTCGCTATGGTATTGGCCACGTCGCACCTAGCCGAGCGCGCGTCCAGTCTTTTCCTGCCAAAATTCGTCTATCGTCGGAGCACCGCCGCCCTGGGTAAACCTACCGGTCTTGATAGCCTCCTCGGTAATGAGATCCAAGCGGTAGTCACCGTTTTCCATCGGACTCGCCATGGCAACGTGCCGCGCCATGTTGGAACCGTATACGCACGCGATCCATGAGCCCGAAGTAATCTGCGCCCGGTCCTCGACCGGCACGGAAAAGCCCGCGATAACATCCTCGCAGCTCGAATAGCCCGAAAGTTGCAGCGTGAACATCACGGTGCTTCCGGTGCCGCCCTTGTCGAGCTTTCCGATTTCGTCCTCGCCGAGCCATTCGGTCGCGCCGTCCTTGCTGATATTGCAGACGCTGAGCACGTGTCCCGCCTCGTCCTCGTACATCTCGAGCGCGTCTTGCCAGGTATAGCCCTGCTGCGAGGCAAACTCCTGCAACTGCCAGCCCTTAAGCTCGAGGAGCGCCGCGATGCTGATGTTGCGGTGCGCATCCCAGCAATCATCCGACCACGTATCGAACGCATCCGCCGAGCCGCTGTCCGCGCCCGAGCCGCTGTCCGCGTCGCCGGAATCGCCCGACGTCGCACCCGCGTCCATCTTGTCCTTTACCGGGCGGTCGTCGTTAAAACCCGTCGCATCCTGCGTCCGCTGTCCGCCGCACCCCACAAGCGTCAGCAGCGCCGTTCCCGCCGCCGCGACAAATGCCGTGCGCGAAAGTACCGTCTCCCTCATCATTGTTCCTTTCCCGTTCTTTAGCACAATGCCGAGAAACACACCCGGCATCGATTCACACATAAGCCACTCCACGCTATTGACGAGGCAGTTCCGTCCAGCCAAAACCGGGTTCAAAACCATCGCGTGTACCGATCACATCGCCCGAGCCGTTGACCCAGGCCTGGTCGGCCATCACCGAGACCTCGACATCGGTGCCGTCGGATCTGGTGTAATGGTTGACCCCGCGAATGGCATCGGAATACGAGGCGGCGCCCGTCCCCACGCCCGCGCTGGAAAAATTGGCGGCGCTGGCAGCCATATTCGCGGCGTGCTGACGGTCGCTGCGATCGAACCACGCCTGCTGGTAGCTGTCGAACGCCGCCTGTTGCGAGGCATGCATCTGTTGCCAGGCTGCAAACTGCTGTTGCTGCTGGGCAATGTTCATCTGCGTGCGTTGGCGCTGCTCAAGCACCATCTGTTGTTTTTGAGCTGACGCTTCGCGTACAATCGCCGGATTGAGCCGCAGAGTCGACGCCATTGATGCAAGCGCCGTGGAGGCCGCCTCGTCCAGGCGACCTTCTGGCGCAACCAAACAGAGGCTGTCCCTGATACGCCACTGCAGCAGGTCGGCCGCGCCCAGCTCGAACGACGCTCCGTCCGGGCAACCGCCTCGACCCGTGGGTTGTTCTTGCGCGACGCCCTGTCCCGCCGCTGCCGCCGCCTGGCGCTCGCGCAGGCGCTTGCCCAAAACACCGCCGATCAGCCCACTCGAAAGGCCCGCGCCCAGCAGCGCCTCGGCCCCAGCGGCAACACCTTTACCCATAGAACCCGCGACGCCGCCGATTGAAAACATATAGCCCTCGACTTTGGCCGCCACCGCGAGCTCGGTGGGCACTGGAGCGCCCGTGAGCCGATATCGACGCATGCGGCACTCATAGACCACATCACTCGGTTCCATCGAAAAGCCCTGGATTGCAAAGTCGTTTGCCGCCTCGCGCTTTACGCGGGCACGCTCGCGCTCGATATCGACCGCCGCGCTCGATGGGTACGGTTGCTCGGCAACAACCTCTGCCCGCGCGCCCAGCCGTGCTGCACAGGCCTGAGCCAGCTCGTCGCAAGCTGCCTCCACGTGCACAAACACCTTGCGTTCGGTTTGCGTGGGGATACGCTTGGCAACGACGCCCGCATCCACGTAGCAGAGCTCGGAGCGGTACACAATCCGCTCACCCATCGGACCCGCCGCCGTCACGCCAACCGAAATCGGGCAGTCGAAACTGCCGCTGCGCTCAAGATGCGCTTCTTCGATATGCCAGCCCCGCGGCAGCACCACCTGCGCGAGTGCCTGGCCGCCAGAGGTATCGCATGCGGCATGAAGCTCAAGGTCACCGATGTGAGGCGCATCCGTCGTGGCTGCGTCACGAGACGACGCGACGCCGGCAGTCTCCACCGGCGCATCGGCCGGCGCGTCCACACTCGGGTCGCCGCCTTCGTCCGCATCGTCATCGGCAGTCGCCCCATCTGTAGCCCCCACGGCGCCCGAGTAGCCCACAACGCCCTCAAGTCGGACGCCGCACCCCGGGCAAAATCGCACCGGCACGCCGGCGACCCGAGGCAGCTGCGCCCCGCACGCCGGGCAGAATCTCAAGTCACTCATCCCGTACATCCCTAATTTCGTTAGCTGTTTTTGATTGCGGCAAGCTGCCGCCATAACTCATCGGCACCGTTAAGTCGATACGCCGTCTTATCGAGCACGATGTTTTTGCCCTCAAGTTCTACCGATTGCTCCGAGCCATCCGTATAGACAAAGACGAGCGTTCGGCCGGCATCGCTCGTCCGCTCATCCACCGCATCCCCCACGGTGCAGCCATCGAGCGCGGCAAAAGTCGATGCGACCAGTTCGGCATCGTCGGTCTCATAGGCCGTCCGCGCCTCCCCGTCCTCGATAAGCTTGACCGCCACCGGAACGGCAGCGCAATCGTTGAGCGACACTTGCGCGGCAGTCTTTCCCTGAGCGCCATGGTCGCCGGCAACGTAAACTCGCATGAGTGTCACCGCCGCGGCAAAGACCACCACGGCGATAAGCGCGCCCGCAATTTTATTAGACGCGCAACCCCGAGACGCCATAGGTGCACCCCCTCCGTTCTGCTCTGCTCAGCATCACATTCATATGCCTTTGAGCACCAAAACGGCAGGTGACAAATGTCTCATATTCATATTTTTGCAGGTAAAAAACCACCACAAAGGTGCCTGTCCCCTTTGTGGTGGTTAGCTAGTCTTGGGGTGTCCAGGACCAGAAGAAGTTGATGAGGGCTACGCGCGAGGAGGCACCTGTCTTTTTGTTAATCGAAGCGATGTGGCGATAGAGCGTGGAACGCGAAAGGAAGAGTGCCGCCGCCACGTCCTGCACGCTGTCGTCCGAAACGACCAGTGCCTCCAGAACATCGCGCTCGCGCTTGGTGAGCCCAAAGGCGGCAACGAAGCCATCGAGCCGATCGTCAAACGAAAGCTCCGGCGCCTCCAGGGGCACCGTGTCGGCCTGGCCGGGCTCACAGCTCACGCCAAGATCGTCGGTGCCAAGCGCCAGCCTGCCGCGCGTCGCCTCGCCCTCACCGTCTTGTCCAAACTGTCCCAACAGCGAAATCGCGATGCCGACAAACAGCACGAGCACGACGCTCACTGCCGCCAGCACGTTTTGACTCGAGATAATCGCCACTGCCGGAGCCGTCACGAGCATCGAGCAAACGTTGTTGATAACACGGCCCATGCACGGCCACAGATACGCCCAGCGGGCATACATCGAAATCGCGGCGAACTTCGCGGTGAAGAACACCACGAAAAAGCCCGTGCCAAGGTAAAAGATAATCGTGGCGGCAAGCGTGTTGCCACCGTTGCCATCGGTGATAAGTACAAAGAACGAGAGCGTGGACAGCATGGCGGCGCACGTCATGATGATATTCATATACGAACGCCCACGCAGGTCATACAGGACGCCGGCGGCAAGGGCGCTCACAACCAGCAGCAAGCGCGGCCAGTCGCCCAGATCGATAGCGCCAGCGGCATGCGAGGTCGTAAGGCCGGCATTGAGGGCCGCGAACACGCCGGTGAGGCAAGCGGTCGCCACCGTCAGACGCACCACGGCGCCCTGAAAGGTCGCCTTTGCCTCGGGGTCATCGTGCCACCTGGCGCCACGCTCCGACGCATCGACCGATAGCTCGGCAATCTCGACCTCGAACTCGGGCGCAGGCTCATCACGCAATTTAGCGCGGCGGACACCGTGAAGCAGCCCCACCAGCGCAATCGCACAGGCAATGAGAACAGACTGCTGGGGAATGCCCGCAGGCATCACCATATGGTTGAGCACCTGCACCAAAATGCCCACAGCATAGGAAACCGCCACGGTGCGCGCCAGGCAGGGCGTCTGCGCAAAACGCCGCGCAAGATTGGCATGGGCGGTCGATCCGCAATAGCCCAGGGCGCAGCACGCCACCAGGCCGCCGGCAATTACTACCTCAAACCGCATTGCCATAATCATCAGCAGCAACGCCGATACCAACAGCACGCCCGTAATATCGCTCGTCGCATCGATCGTCTGGGGACGGCGATAGTACAGAAATGGGCGCACGAAAAAGCCAATCACGCTCGCGCCGACAACGATGCTCTCGTAGATGACGACCTCACTCGATGGCACGAACTCGGCCATGCGCGCATCAAAGAAATACTCGCACGCCAAAAACGTGAAGAAGAACAGCGCTAGGCACAGAATCTCCCGCATGCCCCGGCGCAAATATGCGGTTGTGTCTCCCAGGTCCCTCATGGTAACCCCCACCCGCTTTGTTGTCCGGAACACCATTTTAATAAAGAACCAATCTCAATATCGAAGCCAAGTTCGAAATGTTGCAAATTCGACCCCAGCCGTCCGCATGACGCCGCGATTTTGAGCCGCATGACCCAGAAGGGGCGCGCGCAAGCTCCAACTCGGCAAGGAGTATCCCCCAACTGCCACTCATTTAAGTACGTCCATTACAGTCGAAATTGTCAGCCCGGGCCCGTCTCGGGCTACGATTGAGG
>CAJJPN010000073.1:0-10068 GCA_905193635.1 Coriobacteriaceae bacterium | reverse complement strand
CGAGACCCAACGAGATCATCTCGCCTGCCGTGGCGCGGTTCGCCGAGCGAGTCTGTTTGACGATTTCGAGCGCGCTTTTTGGTGCGACCGAGCGCTTAAACAAGTGTCCCAGCTTTTTGTCGCGACGACCCGTATGCACGATCTCATGCGGTGCCCCCAGGCCGGGCGCGTGCCCTTCGTGCAGCGCCAGCAGCTCGCCTACCGTGAGCGCAATCTCACCACGCGGAACAACGGCATCGCAAAAGCCGTGCTCCAGCAAAAACTCGGAACGCTGGAATCCCTTGGGCAGACGCTTGTGCATGTTCTGCTCGATCACGCGCGGGCCGGCAAATGCCGTCAGGGCATCGGGCTCGGCCAGGATAATGTCGCCCTCCATGGCAAAGCTCGCGGTTACACCTCCGGTCGTGGGATCGGTGAGCACCGTGATATACAGGCCGCCCGCCTCGCTGTGGCGCCTAACCGCCGCAGAAATCTTGGCCATCTGCATGAGCGAGGTCACGCCCTCCTGCATGCGGGCGCCGCCCGATACGGTAAAGCCAACGACCGGCAGCCCCAACTCGGCCGCGCGCTCAAAGACACGACAGATCTTCTCGCCCACCACGGAGCCCATTGAGCCCATCATAAAGTTGGCATCCATAAAGAAGAGCGCGGTATCGCAGCCGCAGATTTTGCCCCTGCCGCACACAACGGCATCGCGCTCGCCCGAACGCTCGCTCACGCTCTTAAGCTTGTCGGCATAACCGGGAAACGAGAGGAAGTCCTTCGACGCCAGATCGGCATCCCATTCCTCAAAGGTACCCGCGTCGACCGTCATGCGCATGCGCGCGCGACCGCTCACGCGAAAGTGTTTGCCGCAACGAGGGCAGACCTCGAGGTTGTCGTGCAGGCGCGCCTCATCGATCACGCGGCGGCACTCCGGGCATTTGACAAACACGTGGCGCGCGGGGAACTCGGCGCACGACTCGGTTATCGGCCCCTCAAGGACATTGACCGTCTTCGCTTTTCTATTCATCAGCATAGAGATGCCCCATCAGATCGGTGTGATACATGCCCGACAAAAACTCGTCGTTTGCCAGCACGTCGAGCTGAAGCTCGCTATTTTCGCTCACGCCCTCAATCACGAGCTCGCCCAGGGCCGAGCGCATCTTGCGAATGGCACCGTCACGCGTGGGCGCGCACACGATGAGCTTGCCGAGCATGGAGTCGTAGTACGGCGGAACTTTCGCTCCGGTAAACATGGCGGAATCCCAGCGCACGCGCGGACCACCCGGCACACGCAACGCGGTGACCGTTCCACATGACGGTAGAAAGTCCGGCGTTTCGGCATTGATGCGGCACTCCATGGCGTGGTTGCGGACCGGTACGTCCTCCTGCTCAAAGGGCAGAGGCTGGCCGGCAGCCACGCGCAGCTGCCACTTAACCAGGTCGGTATCGGTCACAAACTCCGTAACCGGATGCTCCACCTGCAAGCGCGTGTTCATTTCCATAAAGTAGAAATTGCCGTCATCTGAGTACAAAAACTCGATGGTGCCAGCGCCCTCATAGCCAACGGCACGAGCCAGGTCGCGCGCGGCCTTGTGCATGCGCGCGCGAATATCATCGCGTCCGTCGAGGCACGGCGCGGGGCTCTCCTCGATCAGCTTTTGGTTGCGGCGCTGCACCGAGCACTCGCGCTCGCCGAGCGAAAACACATGGCCCTGCTTATCGGCCATAATCTGTACCTCAACGTGATGCGCCGGCGCAACGAGCTTCTCCATGTAGCACTCGCCGTCGCCAAAAACGGCCTCACCCTCGGCACGCGCCTCGATGAACGCCTTTGCCGCATCTTCCACGCGCTCGACCTTGCGAATACCGCGACCGCCGCCGCCCGCGCGCGCCTTAATAAGCACGGGGCAGCCGATGCGCTCGGCCTCGGCCGTTGCTTCCTCGGGGCTTTTGAGCAAATCGCAGCCCGGCACGATGGGCACGCCCGCAGCAGCGGCCGTTCGGCGTGCGGCGTCCTTGTCGCCCATGCTGTCGATCACCTCGGCCGAAGGACCGACAAACGCCAGACCGAACTTGTCGCAGTCGCGCACGAAGCTCGCCTTCTCGGAAAAGAAGCCATAGCCGGGATGAATTGCCTTAGCTCCCGACTTTACGGCACAGGTGAGCACGGCATCGTCGTTGAGGTAGCTCTCGGCAAGACGCGGGCCGCCAATGCAATACGCCTCGTCGGCAAGCTGCACGTGTAGCGCGTCCGCATCGGCCGTGGAATAAACGGCGACGGTCTTGATGCCCATATCGCGGCACGCGCGGATAACACGGACCGCGACTTCGCCGCGGTTGGCGATGAGCACTTTGTCGAACATGGAGCCTTCCTTAACTTTCGTGCATGAGTGCAAAAGACATATCGGCGCGGCAGCAAACCTCACCGTTGACGCTCGCAGTACCCGTCGCAAAGCGGAACGGCCCGCGCGCACGCGTGATGGAGCACACTAGATCCACCGTGTCGCCCGGGCGCACCGGACGCTTAAAGCGCACCTTGTCCAGACTCGTGTAGAACGGCGTCGCGCCGCGCGCCTCCTCATCGCCCATCAGCAGCACGCAGCAGTTCTGGGCGAGCATCTCGCACTGAATCACGCCGGGAACGACCGGGTTTCCCGGAAAATGTCCCTGCAAAAAGTACTCGTCGCCTGTAATCGTGATCTTGCCGTGGGCCTCGTCGCCCACCAGCTCGGCTTCGTCGAGCAAAAGCATCGGCTCGCGATGCGGTAACAGCTTCTTGAGCTCTTCTTTGTTCATGGATATCACCTATCCGATCCTCATGAGGCAGCTGCCAAACTCCACGAGGTCGCCGTCGGCCACGCAGATCTCGAGCACCTCACCGTCTGCCTCGGCCGTCACCTCGTTGAGAACCTTCATGGCCTCGATGATGCAGAGGGTCTCGCCGGCCTTGACCTTGGAGCCCACGCGCACAAACGGCTCGTCGCCCGGCGCAGGGGCAGCATAGAAGACGCCCACCATGGGAGCAGTCACCTCGGTGCCCTTGGGCTCCGGCGCGGCGGCAGGTGTCTGCGTGGCGGGTTCCGGTGCGGCAGGCGCGACTGTGGGAGCTGCAACTTGAGCGGCCATGGCGCTCGGCATAGGCATGGGCACGGCAACCGGCTGCGCCACACTCGCGCGCTCGAGTTCGACCGCGGCGCCATCGGGCTCCTCAACGCGTACGCGCGTGAGGCCGCGGTCCTCCATCACATCGGCTATCTCGGCAAGTCTTTTGGAATCCATGCTCTAGCTCCTCGTATATCTACGCAGCGCGATGGCGGCGTTGTGCCCGCCAAAGCCCAGGTTGGTCGAAAGCGCCCAGGTAAGGTCGGCGCGAACCGCGCGATTGGGCGTGTAATCAAGATCGCAGGCGGAATCGGGCGTGTGGTAGTTAATGGTCGGCGGCACCACGCCCTGCTCGAGTGCCATGGCGCAGGCCATGACCTCGATGGCCCCCGTGGCACCGATCATGTGCCCGGTCATCGACTTGGTCGACGAGACATGTGCGGCGCGCGCCGCGTCCTCGCCGAGCGCTCGCTTAATGCCCGCCGTCTCGGACGAATCATTAAGCTTGGTCGAGGTGCCGTGGGCATTGATGTAGAGGCCCTCGGAAGGCTTGACGTTGCCCTCGGCCACCGCCAGCGATATCGCGCGGGCAATGCCGGCAGCCTCGGGATCGGGACTCGTGATGTGATAAGCATCATCGGTGTTGCCGTAGCCCACGACCTCGGCATAAATGTGCGCACCGCGCGCCTGCGCATGTTCCATGCTCTCGAGTACCAGCACGCAAGCGCCCTCGCCCATCACAAAGCCGTCGCGGTCTGCATCGAACGGGCGGCAAGCCGTCGCAGGATCGGGGTTGGTGGTCAATGCGCGGCAGGACGTAAAGCCTGCAACGGCATCGGGGATAATGGCCGCCTCGGCGCCGCCCGCGAGGATCGCGTCGGCATAGCCGTGCTTGATGGCGCGGAACGCCTCGCCCACCGCATGGGCCGAGGTCGCGCAAGCAGTCACGACTGGCAGGGTCGGTCCCTTTGCCTTGTGGCGGATCGCGATATTGCCCGAAGCCATGTTGGGGATCATCATCGCAATCATATAGGGCGATGCGCGGCGAGGTCCACGATCGGCGATCGTGTGGACGTTGTCGACGAGCGTCGTCATGCCGCCCACGCCCGAGCCCACGTAGACGCCCAGGCGCTCACGATCGATGGCGCCTTCGGCATCAAAGCCCGCATCGTGCATTGCCTCGTCCGAAGCCGCCATCGCAAACTGAACGCAGGGGTCCAGATGCTTGGCGTCACGCTTGCCAAAGTACTCGTTGCCGTCAAAGCCCTTGACTTCGGCCGCCACCTTGACGGTAAACGCATCGGTATCGAAGTGCGTGATCGGGCCGATGCCACAGGTCCCGGCGCACATGGCCGCCCAGGTGGCAAGCGCGGTGTTGCCGAGCGGCGATACGGCACCGATGCCGGTGATTGCAACTCTCTGTTCCATCATGGTCTCCTCATCCAAGCCGTTCTTCGGCCCTGGTTTCTACATCGCCATTCCGCCGTCGACGCGCACGACCTCGCCCGTAATGTAAGCAGCCGCATCGCTCGCTAAAAAGCGCACCACGCCGGCCACTTCCTCGGGACGTGCCATGCGCTTAAGGGGAATCTGTTCCTCGGTTGCCGTACGCACCTTCTCCGAGAGCTTTGCCGTCATATCTGTCTCGACAAACCCGGGGGCGACCGCGTTCGCTCGTACGCCACGAGGCGCAAGCTCGCGCGCCACCGCCTTGGTAAGCCCTATCACGCCCGCCTTGGAAGCAGCGTAGTTGGCTTGCCCGGCATTGCCCATCAGGCCCACGACCGAGCCCATGTTGACGACGCAACCGCCGCGCTGGCGCATAAAGGTCTTGGTGAGCGCGCGCGTCATATTGAATGTTCCCTTGAGATTGACATCGAGCACGCGATCGAATGCGTCATCGCCCATGCGCATGAGCAGGCCATCGCGGGTGATGCCGGCGTTGTTGACGAGCGCCCAAATGGAACCAAAGTCGTTGAGGACCGCTTCCACGCACGCGTTGACGGCAGCGGGATCGGCCACGTCGCATTGATATGCGCGTGCCGTGGCGCCAACCGCCTCACAGGCTTCGCACGTCTTGCGCGCCGCATCGACGCTGCCGGCATAGACGACGGCGATATCAAAGCCGTCCTCCGCCAGACCGACAGCGCAGGCGCGGCCGATACCCCGCGAGCCGCCCGTGACCAGTGCCACGCGACGTGAGTCGTTGCGCTCGAGCGCGCCGTTGTTCAAGTTGCCCATGTCATTCCTTTCGGGTTACAGCCCTGTGGACTATGCGAGCTCGTCGGCAATAGCTGCGACCTGCTCGGCCGTTTCGCACGAATACACGCGAACGTCGCTCAGCGTACGCTTGACCAGGCCCGACAGCGTTTTGCCAGGGCCGACCTCAATAAACGTGTCGATGCCCTGATTCTGCAGAGTATGCAGCGTGTCGACCCAACGAACGGCATGACTCACCTGATTGGCCAAGACATCCGATGCCGCTCGCGGGTCCGCCGGATAGGGCGCCGCCGTCATGTTTGCCATGACCGGAATCAGCAGCGGTGACGGCGCGTGGCCGGCTTGGATATACGTCGCCAGCCCCTCAGTCGCCTCGGCCATATAGGGGCTATGAAATGCGCCCGACACCGCGACTTTCATAGCGCGGCCGCCAGCCTCTTTTACTAGGACGTCGAGCTCCTGCAGCGCATCGGGCGCTCCGGCAACAACCGTCTGCTGCGGACTGTTGTAGTTGACCGGCCAGCAGTCCTCGCCGGCCTGTTTTGCCAGGTTCTCGACTTGCGCCGCATCGAGCTTGATGACGGCGCGCATGCCGCCCGGATGGCGCTCGGCAGCCGCGGCCATCAGCGCCGCGCGCTCGCACACGAGCTCAAAGCCCGCTCGCGTATCGAACGCCCCCGCAAAGGTGAGCGCGGCGACCTCGCCAAGCGAAAAACCCGCACAGGCGGCAGGTACCACGCCGCGCTCACGCAGGGCGGCAGCCGCTGCCAGATCGTGAACGAACACGCACGGCTGCGTGTTCTCGGTCTGCGAGAGTTCCTCCTTGGAGGCGCTTCGGCACTGCTCACTGGTCCCCGGGCGCACCTCGTCGGCAATGGCGAACACCTCGGCGGCCGCCGGCGATGCCTCGATCAGGTCGACGCCCATCGCGGGGTGCTGGGCGCCCTGCCCGGCAAACAGAAACGCTACGCCACCCATGCGCACGCACCCTTCAGGACGCGCTCGGCACCATCGACCAGATCGTCAACGATTTCTCGTGCGCTCTGGCGCTCGCTAACCATGCCGGCAATCTGTCCACACAAAAACGAGCCCTCTTCGTAATTGCCGTCCTTGGCGGCCTTGCGAAGGGCGCCCGTGCCCATGGCCCCGAGCTCCTCGACGCTTACGCCCGCCGCCTCGCTCTTGGCGTAGGCGTTGGTGAAGGGGCTCTTGAGGGCACGCACCGGGTGTCCCGTCGAGCGGCCGGTCGCACGCGTCGAGGTGTCGTTGGCCTTCAGGACCATCTCCTTGTACTGCTCCGATACGGTGCACTCATCTGCGATCAGAAAGCGCGTACCCACCTGCACGCCGGCGGCGCCCAGCATAAAGGCGGCCGCCACGCCGCGGCCATCGGCGATACCGCCAGCCGCAACCACGGGAATATCGACCGCATCGACAACCTGTGGCACCAGTGCCATCGTCGAGGTCTCGCCAATATGGCCGCCTGATTCGGTACCCTCGGCAACCACGGCAGTGGCTCCACGACGCGCCACGAGACGCGCCAGCGCCACCGAAGCAACGACCGGGATGACCTTGATGCCCGCCTCGTTCCACGCCTTCATGTACTTGGTGGGATTGCCGGCACCCGTCACGACGACCGGCACCCGCTCGTCAATCACGACCCGCGCGACCTCGTCGGCAAACGGGCTCATGAGCATGACGTTGACGCCAAAGGGCTTATCCGTCCTGGCGCGCAGCTCATGAATCTGGTCGCGCAGCCAGTTGGCGTCGGCGTTCATGGCCGCGATAATCCCTAAGCCGCCCGCCTCGGACACTGCGGACGCCAGCGAGGCGTCGGCGATCCAGGCCATACCGCCCTGGAACACGGGCTTTTCGATGCCGAGCAGATCGCAGAGAGGAGTCTTGAGCATCTCTACTTCTCCAATGCCGCCTCGACCGTATCGGCGAACTCGCCGACCGTCTTGGGGTTCTCCTCGGTATCGAGCTGGATGCCAAACTCGTCCTCAACGGCGACGAGGATCTCGACGGTGCCCAGACTGTCGAGACCAATCTCCTCGAGCGTGGACTCGGGCTTCATCTCGACGTCGTCAAGACCGGCGGTCTCGCGGATAACATCGCAAACGCGCTCGAAGGTCTTCTGATCTGCCATGGTGGTTCTCCTTTGTTTGTGCCCTAGGGGCGTTTTTATTTCCTATGTGCGACTACTTCCAACGAAGTAGATAGCCACCTATATCCAGACCGGCGCCAAATCCAACGAGGGCGATGGTGTCGCCCGTGTGAAGTGCACCGGCGTTTGCCAGCCGGTCGAGGGCAAGCGGAATGCATGCGCTCGAAATGTTGCCGGTCTCGCGCAGCGTTCGAACCACGCGCTTGTCTGGCACACCGAGGCGCTTGACCGCCTGACTCAGGATTCGTTCGTTAGCCTGATGGAATACAAAATGGTCGATGTCCTCGACCGAAATGCCCGCATCGCTCGCAAGCTTATGGACCGTGTCGCAAATCGCGTTGACGCCGAACTTGAACACGCGGCGGCCATTCATGGACAGCACGCTCTCGCTATCTGCGGAGGCCTTAAACGGCGAGGTGCCGACCAGACCGGGAACGCACAACGTCTCGACGTCGGGCGCCGTCGAAAGCTCAACGGCAAGGGGGCTGTCTCCCCCAGCCTCAATCACCGCGGCGCCTGCCCCATCGCCAAAGAGCACACAGGTGGCGCGGTCGGTCCAGTCGAGCGCGCGCGTCATCTGCTCGGCGGCAACGACAAGCACATGCTTGGCTCGTCCTCGGGCGATATAGCCCTCGGCAACATCGAGCGCAAATACGAAGCCGGCGCAGGCAGCCGAGACATCGAAGGCAGGGCACGTCGCGCCCAGTCGCTCAGCAACGGCACACGCCTCGGCGGGAACAAGGTGGTCACCCGTCGTCGTCGAGCAGACGATCAGATCCAACTGGCTCGCGTCGATTCCGGACACCTGAAGTGCCCGCTCGCTCGCCGCTACGGCAAGGTCGTCAAGTGACTCGGTGGTGCAGACGTGGCGACTCTTAATACCTGTGCGGGTAAAAATCCACTCATCCGAGGTATCGAGGAACTCGGACAGCTCGTCATTGGAAACACTGCGCTTGGGAAGCGCCGAGCCTGTTCCAAGAATCGTGAAACCCATCACTAACCTCCTTTGAGTTGTTGATGCGTTTACATCGACCAAGAGAGGATAGCGCATTTCAGTCGTTGTTAACGTGTTAACATTAAATTGTCCAAATGCGACAAAGGCTTCACATTGTGTCTCTCTCGACACCATTGCGTTATTCACTTATTCATTAAGGAGGTAGCAGCCGTTATGGATGCCAAATTAACGATAGTCGACGTAACCGGATCGACCAACGATGACCTGCTCGAAGCAGGAAAACAGGGAGCGCCGCACGGAACAGGACTTGCCGCCCGGGCTCAGACAGCAGGACGCGGCCGGCGCGGCCACAAGTGGGATTCAACCGCCGGCAACCTATTGCTTTCGATTGTCCTGCGTCCATGCGTTAATCCTGCGAAGTACTCTGGTCTTGCTGCCGTCAGCGGCCTAGCGGTGCTCGAGGCGCTCGAAAAACAGGGTCTTGCAAACGAGATTGGCCTCAAATGGCCCAACGACCTGGTCGCGCGTGGACGCAAACTCGGCGGCATTCTGGTCGAGGCCGCACGCGATAACGAAGGCAAACCTTTCGCCGTCTGCGGCATTGGTGTCAATGTGAACTATGCGCCCCAAGAGGTGCCCGATGGCGGCCTGCCGGCAATCGGTCTCTCGGACCTTAACGAGAACGTTCCTGCTGTCGACATGCTCCTCGATGAGGTCTATCACGCAGTTATAGACGCTGTAGATGCCTGGGCAGAACGCCTCAACGCCATGGAAGAAAACACCGGACCGCTCGCGCCCGTCCACGGCGAATATGTCGCTCACCTCAATTGGATTGGAAAGCACGTTATCGCCCGCTTCCCTGCCGGTGACGAGCTGGCGCGAGGCATCTTTATAACGGTCGATAGCTTTGGTCGTGCGTGCATCGAAACAGAAGACGGCTTGCGATCCTTCCATTTTGAGGAGGCGTCATTGCGCCCCTTGAGTGAGTAGGTCGCCACAGCCAGCCGCTCGGCAGCCTTACCCGGCGATCCAAACCCATCATGCAAAACAAAAGAGCCCCGCTACCGTAATGGCAGCGGGGCCCTTTAAGCTATGAGGAATATCGCTTAGAGCTTGATGTCGATGTCGACGCCAGCGGGAAGGTCGAGACGCATAAGCGAATCAACGGTGCCCGAGGTGGGGTCGAGGATGTCGATGAGGCGCTTGTGGGTGCGCATCTCGAACTGCTCACGGGAGTCCTTGTTCACGTGCGGCGAGCGGATAACCGTGTACAGGTTGCGCTCGGTGGGCAGGGGGACAGGACCGGAAACGCGAGCGCCGGTCTTCTGAGCGGTCTCGACGATGAGCTTCGCGGACTGATCGACGACCTCGTGATCATAGCCCTTGAGGCGAATGCGGATCTTCTGGGTAGCCAACTTAAACCTCCAAAGAGTGCGAGAGATGTTCTCGCGGATTACGTAACAGGGAGCTCGAACTTAGGCGTTCTTGCTCATGACCTCGTCCACGATGGACTTGGGCGCGGGCTCATAAGAGTCGAACTGCATCGTGTAGGATGCACGGCCCTGGGTCTGGGAGCGAAGGTCGGTAGCGTAACCGAACATCTCGGACAGAGGAACCATAGCGGTGACACGGGCAGTGC
>CAJJPN010000072.1:0-10280 GCA_905193635.1 Coriobacteriaceae bacterium | reverse complement strand
GGCTCTCAATGTTTATGTCCTGCTCATATCGTCTCGGCACCCCTTGCCATGGCGGTCGTCGCCGCTGAGGATGCCGCCTTGACCTTGTTCCTTTTAAATATGTGATGGGGAGATAATCCGCTGCTTACCCGTTGTGCTCCTTGTAAAGCTCGAGCGCCTTCTTAAGGTAAGTTTTGGCATAATGGTAGTAGATATGGGACCACTCGCCAACGTTATCGCCTTCTGCCTCTTTAAGCAGCGCCCATGTGTACCAGCACCAGCCCGCCATGCCCACCTGGCCCAGGTTGTGACGCCATTCTGCATCGGTTGGCTTGCGGCTGAAGTAATGCTCTAGTGCCCTGCACATTTTCTTCTCGGTTAACTGTTCACAAACACAGAATGTTCCAAAATCGTTGGCATAGTCACTCATACCGGCGTATTCCCAGTCAATGAGATCGACATGGCCGTCGCCGCTTACGAGGAAGTTGAGACTAAAGAAATCGTTGTGGCAGAGGACTGGATCGCCACCGTCGGCAATGAGCATTCTGTTCAGTTCGGCTGCCTGCGTGTCCATCTCGGGCAAATCCGGCACATCGATGAGCCCGTGTTTTAGAATGGCACGTTCGTAGCCCCTTCCCTCTTCATAGAAGCTAAAACAGCGATTAACTTTTGCACCGCTATCGTGAAGACTGCGGGCCATTTGCATGGCTTGGGCCAATTGGGCGTCGTCGTGAACGTCGAGGTTTCTACAATTCTTAACAAATCGTGACACCTTCCAGCCGCGGCGGGGATTCGCAAAAACAAAGGTGGAGTCAAGGCCGAGCGTGCGTGCAGTCTCGAGTGCGGTTTTTTCGGCTTTGCGGTCTACAAGGAGCTCGGTTCCTACGCCGGGGTGTCGGTAGACCCACTCGCCGTCATCGGTCGTAAAGTGGCAGCTGAGGTTCGTAAGTCCCTGTTTGAGCGGATAGACGTCGCGAATTTCGGATTTATCGCATCCCAAGACGGCAACGATGTTGTCGAAAATCTCGGAATCAAGGTTTTCGATGAAAAGAGGGTCGAAGTTGCGCAGCTCGTCGAGTGAGTCGAACTCGTGGATGGTGGGCGGGTCGTACCTGCGGATTTGCATGTCAAGCTCGTTGATATGATCGGCATAGAGATCTTCCCAGAGTTTGTTGCGGGTTTGGGGGAGGTCGTATTCTGCCTCAAGAATCTCTCGAAAACGAGTTGAGAACTCTCGATCGAAATAAGCGTGGCCAATCATATACCATGCATCGGACCCGCCGACCCTAACTTTGGTGATGCGGTCGTGGGTGTCGGTTTCCAGGCACCATTCAGGTGTCTGGCCCTGGTTGAACTCGGCTGAGTAGTAGGCCTTCCAGGCATGGTCTGTGAAAGGGTTCTTCTCGAAATAGTTGTCCGAGGAGCAGATGTACGTATTGCCCAACATCTCACGCACGAGCATAATCGAGGAATTGTTATTGCGCTCAGCGTAGGCGCAATTCACGATGACCTTAACGCCGTATTTGTCCTCGAGGTAGTAGAAGGACTCCTTCTTGTATCCCACAACGACGACGATGTCGAAAATCCCGGCTTCGTGTAGCTGTTCAATTTGGCGCTCGATCAGGACTTCGCCACGAACTTTGAGAAGCCCCTTGGGGCGTTCATAGGAGATGGGGGCGAAGCGACTGGAGAGGCCTGCCGCAAGGATAACAGCATTGTCCACGGCGTAGGGTTTTAGCGCGGTCATGCCCTTAGGCGTGAGACGGGCGTCCTTGATGAGGCCGGCTTCTGAGAGGTCTATTACGGCGGCATTTGCCGCTGTAAGCCCAATCTCGCACTCGCTCGCAAGTTGTTGTTGCGTAATGCCGGGACGTCTGCTCAGGGCATAGAGAACGTTAAACTGTTTATGCGTAAGCTGCATTAATGGTTCCTTTGCGTTCGGTTTTGTCAGATGCTATCGCGAACCTGAACAGCTGAAGGCATTACTTTCCGTTTTACTATCCATTGGAGGGTTCGAGCAAATGTCATTTGTTCGAACCCTCCAATGCGTGAGCGGGGGAGACTTTTATCAAAAAGGCGTTATGGACTGTTATGCGCAACTCTTAAACCAAATGTCGTCTAGCATTCAGAGTAGCCGGCAATTATTAATGCTTAATCCTACGCCTCCGTGGGCTCCACACCTAGCTCGTTGCGGACGAGTTCGAATGCCGCGGCGATGGCCTTGTCCATGTCGTAGTACTTGTAGCCGCCCAGACGACCGGCAAAGATCACGTCGCCCTCCTGCGCCGCCAGCTCCTCGTACTGCTTGTACAGGGCCTCGTTCTTGGCGTCGTTGATGGGGTAGTAGGGCTCGTCGCCGGGCTTCCAGTCGGCCGGGTACTCGCGCGTGATGACGGTCTTGTCCTGCGTGCCGAACTCAAAGTGCTTGTGCTCGATGATGCGCGTGTAGGGGACCTCGCGCTCGGTGTAGTTGACCACGGCCACGCCCTGGTGGTCCTGCTCGTCGAGGGTCTCGGTCTCAAAGCGCAGGCTGCGGTACTCGAGCGTGCCCAGCTTAAAGTCGTAGAACGCGTCGATGGGGCCGCAGTAGATCGTCTTGGCGGCGATATCGGGCTCGGCGGCGATCAGCTCCTTGTATTCCACGCCGCAGCGCACCTCGACGCCCTCGAGCATGTTGGCGACCATCTTGGTGTAGCCGCCCATGGGGATGCCCTGGTAGCGGTCGTTGAAATAGTTGTTGTCGTAGGTAAAGCGGCAGGGGAGGCGCTTGATGATGCTCGCGGGCAGGTCCTTGCAGTCGCGGCCCCACTGCTTCTCGGTGTAACCCTTCACGAGCGTCTCGAAGATGTCGCGGCCGACGAGCGACAGTGCCTGCTCCTCGAGGTTCTGCGGCTCGCCGATGTTCTCGGCGGCCACCTGCTCGGCGATCTTGGCCTTGGCGTCCGCCGGCGTGACGACGCCCGGCCACATCTTGGCGAAGGTGTTCATGTTGAAGGGCATGTTGTACATGTTGCCGTGGAAGTTGGCTACCGGCGAGTTGACGTAGTTGTTGAACTCGGCGAAGCGGTTGACGTAGTCCCAGACATCCTTCATGGAAGTGTGGAAGATATGCGCGCCGTAGCGGTGCACCTGGATGCCCTCGACGTCCTCGGTGTAGATGTTGCCGGCAATGTGATCGCGGCGATCGATGACCAGGACCGATTTGCCGGCGCGCTTGGCGGCATTGGCAAAGACGGCGCCCGAAAGGCCGGCACCGACGACAAGGTAATCGTACTGGGACATGGATATGCTCCTTTGTATGTCAATTGGACAGTTACTTTAGTTTAGGGACAAACCTTTCTGACTCATTTCCCCCAGTGATTAGTGTAGCAGATACCCTTTCAGCAGCTCCAGCGCGTGAGCGTAGCCTTGGAGGCCTTCGCCGGTGATGGTGGCAAAGCATGCCAGGCGTGCATAGCTCACCTGACGGAAGTCCTCGCGCGTCTCGACGGCGCTGACGTGGACCTCGACGGCAGGGATGGCGACGGCCTTGAGGGCGTCGAGGATCGCCACGCTCGTATGCGTGTAAGCTGCCGGGTTGATGACGATGCCGTCGACCTTGCCGTATGCCTCCTGGATCTTGTCGACGATGCTGCCTTCGTGGTTAGACTGGAAGACCTCGACCTCGTCGAAGTCCTGTGCGGCGCCCGCTTCCTGGCAGATCTGCACTAAGCGGTCGTAGTTGTCGCTGCCATAGATGCCCGGCTCGCGAATGCCAAGCATGTTGAGGTTGGGACCGTTGATGACGAGTACTTTCATGGTTGCTTCCTTTGCAGTCGAGAAACCACCACAAGGGCGCCTGTCCCCTTTGTGGTGGTTTTGATTAGAGAGCGGGTGGGAGGGTGTCGAGGAGGGCTTGGGCGGTGTTGGCGGCGCAATCGCGCGAGTCGATGAGGTAGTCGGCCCAGGCGCGGTAGCGCGGCATGCGCTGCTCGGCCAGCTTGTCGATGCCATCGC
This sequence comes from Coriobacteriaceae bacterium, assembly GCA_905193635.1. Classification (GTDB taxonomy): domain Bacteria; phylum Actinomycetota; class Coriobacteriia; order Coriobacteriales; family Coriobacteriaceae; genus Collinsella. The sequence goes on along the minus strand of CAJJPN010000072.1, from coordinate 6,305 downwards.
GGGCGGTGATGGGGCGACCCTTGTGGGCGAGCTCGTCGAGCTTGCGGTTGAGCATCACAATCTGGCTGTTCTGGTGCAGCAGCGGGTAGTTCTCGTCGCGCGTGACCACGCCGCCGCCGGTGGAAAGCACCAGGCCGCTGCGCTTGGAGATGTCGGCCAGCGCCGCCGTCTCCTGTTCGCGGAACGCCGCCTCGCCGCGCTCGACGATAAAGTCGGCGCAGGGCATGCCCAGGCGCTCCTCGAGGGCGCGGTCCAGGTCGATGTGCTCGCGGCCGGTGAGCAGGGCGATCTGCTCACCCACGCGGGTTTTGCCCGAGCCCGGCATGCCGATCAGGGCGATGTTCTGCTCGCGGTGAGACAGGCGCTCCGTCACGTCCAGGATGCGCCCGCGCGGGGTGACCTGGCCGGTATAGCGCTCGACGGCTTGCGCCGCCTGGGCTACAAGCATGAGCAGACCGCCGATGCAGGGGATGCCGCGACGCTCGGCCTCGAGCATGAGTCCCGTGCGAGCGGGGTTGTAAACGATATCGATGACGCCCTCGAGCGCGTCGAGGCCCTCGAGCGTGCAAGGCGCGTCGGGGCAGTGGGGGAACATACCGGCAGGCGTGCAGTTGACGAGCAACGCGGCGTCGGACTGCTGTGCGATGTTACCGTAGTTGACCTCGCTCGCGCGTCCCACGGGCACCACGAGCGCGCCCAGGTCGCCCAGCACCATGCTGGCCGTGGTGCCGGCGCCTCCGGTGGCTCCGAGCACGAGGACCTTCTTGCCGGCAATCTCCACACCCAGCTCCTCGACCAGGCACTGGAAACCGAAGTAGTCGGTGTTGTCGCCGCGCAGGCGGCCGTCGGGCAGGCGCGTGATGGTGTTGACGTTTCCCATACGCTCGGCGAGTGGACTCAGCTCGTCCAGGTATTCCATGACGGCGCGCTTGTAGGGGATGGTCACGTTGGTGCCCTCCCATTCGTCACCCGTCATAAAAGCCTGGAGGTCCTCGGGCTCGCGCTCAAATCGTACGTACTCGAGCCCCGCGAGCTCCTTGTAGATGGTCGGGGTGTAGCTGTGGCCCAGCACGCGGCCCAGCACTCCGTAGGGGCGGGTTGCGGCGACATCGGTCATCTAGAGCACCTCCGTGTAACTGCCAAAGTAGGTGAAGCTCTCGCACACGTCGTCGATGGAATCGAGCAGGTCATCGAGGGCCTTGCTGCCAAAGGGGCAGTCCAGGTCAAAGTAGAACATAAACTCAAAGTCGTGCCCGGGGATGGGGCGGCTCTCGAGCTTGATGAGGTTGATATTGAGCGCGTAGAAGCGCTCGAGTACGCGATAGAGTGCGCCCGGCTCGTTGGCCGTGGTAATCATGAGCGAGGTGCGGTTGGCGCCGGGGTAGACGCGTGGCTCGCGGCTGATGACGACAAAGCGCGTGTAGTTGTTGTCCGAGTCCTGGATGTTGGGCTCCAGTACCTCCAGGCCGTAGAGTGCGGCGCAGCTGCGCGATGCGATCGCGGCAACATCGGTGCGTTCGGAGCTGGCGACCATCTCGGCCGACATGGCCGTGTTGGGGTACTTGGTGGCGTGCAGGTCGTGCGCCTCGATAAAGCCGGCGCATTGGGCAATGGCCTGGCCGTGGCTGTAGACCTCGTGCACGTCCGCAAGCTTGGCGCCGGGCTTGACGAGCAAGTTGTGGTCGATTTTGAGGCGAAGCGAGCGCACGATGTGGAAGTCGAACTGGGCGAGCAGGTCGTAGACGGCGTTGACTGAGCCGGCGGTGGAGTTCTCGATGGGCAGCACGCCAAACTCGCAGAAGCCGTCGCGCACGGCGCGCATAACGCCCTCGAAGGTCTCGAAAAACGCGATGTCGGGCACGTCGAAGAGTTTGCACGCGGCGATTTGACTGTAAGCGCCCTCAACACCCTGGCAGGCGACGGTGGCCGTCTGGGGGAAGGGCGTATCGAAGGCCTCGGCCGTGGCGTGTGCCCTTTGCGAGAGCGTGATGCCCTTGAGTTCGTTGATGTAGCGCTGCTGCTCGGCCTTGCTCATGCTCATGAGGAGACGGAACAGGGTGATGGTCTGCGCCTCGTAGCGCTCGGGCGCGCGGCTGGCGAGGTTGTTGAGCTTGGAGCGCTCACGGGCGGGGTCGAAGACGGCCTTGCCCATCTCGAATTTTGACTTGGCGACCTCGGTGGCAATGTCCATGCGCTCGACAAAGCTGTTGAGGAGCGTGGTGTCGATGCCATCGATGGCCTGGCGGATGTCAGCAAGGTCCATGGAGACCCCTTTCACGTGTCGGGGGATGTTGAGGGGTGGGTAGTTAGCGCTGGGCGGCGTCTTCGAGGAGGGCGTCCCAGATGGCAAGGGCGGCGGCTGCCTCGGCTACGGGGACAGCTCGGGGGACGATGCAGGGATCGTGGCGGCCGTGGACCGAGAGCTCGGCATTTTCCATAGCGTCCATGTCCACCGTCTGCTGCTCGCGGCCAATGGAGGGCGTCGGCTTTACGGCCATGCGCCACATGACGGGCGCGCCGGTCGAAATACCGCCCAGGATGCCGCCGGCGTTGTTGGACTCGACCTCGATCTCGCCGGTCTCGGCATCGATGCGATACGGATCATTGTTCTCGCTGCCGCGCATGGCGGCCACGGCAAAGCCCATGCCAAACTCCACGCCCTTTACGGCGGGAATGCCAAACGCGATCTGCGCGATGCGGTTCTCGATGCCGTCGAACATGGGGTCGCCGATGCCTGCGGGAAGTCCGTAGATGCCGCACTCCACGATGCCGCCGATGCTGTCGAGTTCGTCGCGTGCGGCTAGGATCTCCTCACGCATGCGGCCGGCTGCGGCGGCGTCAATGCAAGGAAGATCGTTCGTTAGGATCGCTTTGCGGTCGGCCTCGCGATAGACCATATCGTCCATCGGCAGGTCGGAGATGCCGCCGATCTGCGCGACGTGCGCCATTACTTTAATGCCGCGGGCCTCGAGTGCCTGCAGCGCAATGCCGCCGGCGATGCACAGGGGTGCCGTTAGGCGGCCGGAGAAGTGCCCGCCACCGGCGACATCGTGCATGTTGTGATACTTCACGCGCGCAGGGAAGTCCGCATGTCCGGGGCGGGGCTTGCGGCGCAGCTCGGAGTAATCCTTGGAGCGCGTGTTGGTGTTCTCGATAATCGCGGCGATGGGCGCGCCGGTGGTATGTCCATCGACCACACCGGCGATGATGTGCGCGGCGTCAGCCTCGCGGCGCTTGGTTGCGGTCTCGTCGCGACCGGGGGCGCGACGGTCAAGGAAGGCCTGCAGCTGCTCCTGGTCCACGGCGATGCCCGCCGGGATGCCATCGAGTGAGCAGCCGATGGCGGGGGAGTGCGACTGGCCGAAGATGCTTAAGTGCAAGACGTTGCCAAAGGTCGAGGACATGCTATTCCTCCTCGAGTGTGACCTTGCCGCCCAGCAGGCGGTAGTGGTCGAAGAAATCGGGATAGGACTTGTTGACGGCCTCGGCGCCGTGGATCACGACCTCGCCGGTGGCGCGGCTCGCGGCGATAGCGGCCATCATGGCGATGCGATGGTCGTTGTGCGAATCGACCTCGCCGCCGGTGAAGGCATCGACACCCTTGATGATGAGGTCATCGCCGGCAATGCGCACCTGCGTGCCCAGCGCGGTGAGCTCGCGGGTGGTGGTGACCAGACGGTCGGATTCCTTGATGCGCAGACGGGCGCAATCGCGGATGAACGTGCGGCCCTGCGCCAGCGATGCCACGGCAGAGATAACGGGCACTAGGTCGGGAATGTCGTGGGCGCTCATCTCGAAGCCGGCGAGCTTGTCGGACTGCACAGTGGCGGCGTTGGTGGAGCGCACGATGCGGGCGCCAAAGCGCGAAAGCGCGGCAAGCACGTTACGGTCGCCCTGTGCGGAGCTCAGCGACACGCCCTCGACAGTGATGGGGTCGGAGCCGATGGCGCCGGCGCACAGCCAAAAGGCGGCGTTGGACCAATCGCCCTCGACGGCCACGCTGCCGGGCGTGCGGTACGAGCCGCTGTTTACGCGGAAGTTTGTGACCTCTGGCTTGCCATTCTTGGCGGGGATGCGCTCGACGTTGACCTCGACGCCAAAGGCCTTCATGGCCTGGATCGTCAGGTTGATGTAGGGGCGGCTCTCGATGAGTCCGGTTACCTGCACGCAGGAGGGCTGGGACAGCAGCGGGGCCGCCAACAGCAGGCCCGAGATATACTGCGAGCTTACATTGCCCGGTAGCATAAAGGTGCCCGGGCGCATGCGGCCGCTCGTCTTGAGCGGAAAGCCGCCCAGACCCTGCAGGTCGCAGCCGGCAGCGATGATCTCGTCCGAGAGCGGGGAGAGGGGGCGTGCGCCCAGACGGCCCTGGCCCACAAAGGTGGCCTCTGCGCCCAGCGCGCAAGCGACGGGCAGCATAAAGCGGAGGGTGGAGCCGCTCTCGCCGCAGTCGAGCGTGCCGCCGGCAAGTGCCTTGAGCAGACCAAACTCAATACTCTTCATGGTGGGGTGGACCTGGAAGCCGTCCTCGACGGTTTCGATGCGGGCACCCAGCGCCGTAAGGCAGCGCACCGTGGCCTCGATATCGGCGCAGGTGGTATTGCAGGTGACGTGCGTCTCGCCGTTGGCGAGTGCGGCGCAGATGATCAGGCGGTGCGCCATCGACTTGGACGCGATGGCGGGAACAGTGCCCTTGAGCGGGGACGGGGTGATGCGGGCTAGCATGCGGAAGCGTCTCCCTTCTGGCCGAGGCCCTCGGCAATTAAATCGTGGAAGGTGGAAAGCGGCGTGCGGTCGATGCTGCAGCGGCCAATACCGTGCGGAATTACCAGGTCGATGGTGTCGCCCGTGCGCTTTTTATCATGGAGCGCCTCGGCAAAGACGGCGTCGGCCGAAAGCTCGCAGCGGGTCTTGAGACCGTGGCGCGCGCAGAGTTCCTCAATACGACCGGGCAGCTCGGCATCGCAAACGCCGTGCAGGGCCGCGGCTCGCGTGATGATGCCCATGCCGATCGACACGCAGTTGCCGTGTCCCAGCTCAAAGTGCTCGCAGGCCTCGACGGCGTGTCCGGCGCTGTGTCCAAAGTTGAGGAGCTTGCGCTGGTTGGTTTCGCGCTCGTCGGCGACGACCACGGCGCGCTTGATGTCGATATTGCGGGCGATGATGAGCGCTACGCGGGCCACATCGCGGTTGAGCAGCTCCAGCGTGAGCGGGGTCTTCTCCAGCTCGGCGAAAAGCTCCGGGTCGGCGATCACGGCGTGCTTGACGACCTCGCCGCAGCCGTCGGCGAACTGCTCGGGCGTGAGGGTGGCCAGGCACCCCACGTCGGCGATAACCACGCTCGGCTGCCAAAAGGCGCCGGCCAAGTTCTTGCCGGCAGCCAGGTCGATGGCGGTCTTGCCGCCCACCGACGAATCCACCATGGCGAGCAGGCTCGTCGGGATCTGCACAAACTTGCAGCCGCGCATGTAGGTGGCGGCCACAAAGCCCGCCACGTCGCCCACGACACCGCCGCCGAGTGCCACGATCACGTCGGAGCGCGAAAGCTCGTGCTCGGCCACAAACTCCAAAATGGCAACATAGGTTTCGGCGCGCTTATGGGCCTCGCCGGCTTCGAAGGTGCAGATGCTCACCTCGTAGCCTGACGCCTCCAGGCTCTGCTTAACGGGCATCTGATAGAGCGGGCCCACGTTGGTGTCCGTCACGATGACGGCGCGGGTGCCGCCGGCGGTGGTGCGGACGAGCGGACCTGCCTGCTCCAGCAAAAACGTGCCCACATGCACCTGGTAGGGGCGTGCGGTGTCGATATCGATAGTAATCGCCATAAGCTTCGGTCCTTTCGACCTGGCGTGATGGGTGGTCTAGTGGGAGGCCTCGTCGTCGAGCGCGCGCTTAATGCGGTCGCCCTCGGCAAGGAGATTCTCCAGATAGCGCTGGTCGCGGTCCTTAAGGGCGCGGCTGTAGGCGCCAAGCGATTCGATCAGATGGTCGATCTCAAAGGCGAGCGCGTCGGCGTCGTCGATCATGAGCTCGGACCACATTTGCGGGTTGAGGTGCGCCACGCGGGTGAGATCGCGGTAGCTGCCGGCCGAAAAGCCGTGGTGGACCTGAGCGGTCGGGCTCTTAACATAGGCGTTGGAGACGACGTGCGCGAGCTGGCTCGTAAAGGCGATGACGCGGTCGTGCTCGGCGGCGCTGGTCACGCTGAACTTGCCAAAGCCCAAGGGGCGTACCATCTCGCGCACCTGGCCCAAAAGCTCCAGTTTGAGCGCATCGTCCACCGCGGGCGGTACGAGCACGAGCGG
>CAJJPN010000071.1:0-10292 GCA_905193635.1 Coriobacteriaceae bacterium | reverse complement strand
CAGGTTACGGGGTAGACCAGCAGCAGATGCTCGAGCGAGGGGTCGAGCGGCATAATCGCGAACACCCACGCCACGCGGAGCACGACCGTGCCGAATATCGTGAGCATCATAGGCTGGAAGCTCACGCCAGCGCCGCGGATGGAGCCGGACGCGTTTTCGATAATCGAGAAGATCGCGTAGAACGGCGCGATGAAATGAAGAATCGTCGTGGTGTAGGCCGAAATTGCGGCATCGTCGATAAACAGACGCGAAAGCGGGCCCGAGAATACCAGCAGCACGGCAGACAGGCCACCGATAAGCACAAATGAAAGCACGAGCGACGTGTGGTATCCCTTTCGCATGCGATCGTAATTGCGCGCACCAAAGTTCTGCGCCGAGAACGTAGTAATCGACACACCAAGCGCCTCGGTCACCATCCAGATAATGCCGTCCAGGCGACCGGAAAGACCCCAAGCGGTCGTGACATCGGCTCCAAACGAGTTGACCGACACCTGAATCAAGACGTTGGAGATCGAATACGCCGCCGATTGAAAACCAAGCGGCAAACCGCACGAAAGCATGCTCTTGCAAATGCCGCGATCGATGCCGAGCTTAGAGAGCGACAGGCGCCACGCGCCCGGAGCGCGCATCATGCGAATCACAATCATCGTGGCATTGGAGCAAATGGTCAGCGCCACAGCGATACCGCAGCCCAGGGCCTCCATATGCAGCACGGCGACAAAAATGATATCCAGTACCACGTTCACGAGGCAGCCGGAGGCAATGATCACGGCAGGGCCACGCGTATCACCCACGGCGCGCAGCAGCGCGGTGCCCATATTGAGCAGCAGCGCCGCAAACATGGCGGCAAAGTAGCAACGGGCATACGCCACACCCTCGGCCAGCAGCTCATGCGGTGTATTCATCAGCACAAGCATCGGCTCGACAAACACCATGCCCAGAATGGAAATGACAATGCCGCCCACCAGCGCGAGCGTCATGGCCGTATGGACCGATCGGCTCAAGCGCTCGTCATCGTGCTGACCAAAAAACTGGCCGGCAATAACGGCACATCCAGCACCAACACCGACGCAAAAACCAATGCAGAGCTCCGTAAGCACCATCGTGGCCTGAATGCCACCCAGCGCGAGCTTGCCGCCAAACTGACCGACGATATAGGTACCGATAAGCGTGTATGCCTGCTGAAAGAACGAACTAAAGAAGATGGGGACGCACAGCGACAGCAGCTGCTGCCAAATAACGCCCTGCGTTACATCGATAGCCGTAGATTTCTTAGCCACACGCCCTCCCCACCAGCGTACGTCAAACAACAAAACGGCACTTTAAAACGAAAGCCAAAACCAGCTTAGCACCGACCGACGTCGGCCGAAACGTCCCGAACCAGAGCCCGGTGCGAAATATCTGCCTAGTGATACAGCCCCGGCTGGTAGTGGTACTCGTTGCTCACATGCGGGCACAGTTGCCAAAAGGCGACGGCACTCGCAGCGGCAACGTTGAGTGAATCGACCCCGTGCGCCATCGGAATGCGCGCGGCTCGGTCGCAGCCGGCAATGGTCTTGGTGCCCAAGCCGGCACCCTCGGTACCCATAAAGATCGCTAGGCGGTCAATCTCCTGCAGCACGGGATCGTCCAGCGACACCGAATCATCCGTCAACGCCATGGCGGCACACGAAAAGCCGGCATCGTGCAGCGCCGCCAGCCCATCATGCGGCCATACGCGCGCCTCGCTGCCAATGCGCGTCCAGGGCACCTGGAACACCGTGCCCATGCTCACGCGGGCCGAGCGACGGTACAGCGGGTCACAGCAAGTGGGGCTCACCAAAATGCCATCGACGTTCAGCGCAGCCGCCGAGCGGAAAATCGCGCCGACATTGGTGTGGTCGACAATGCCCTCGAGCACGCACACGCGCACCGGGCGCTCGACGACGCCACTCAAGAACTCGGCTACCGGAATCTGGCGTGGACGACGGAATGCCGCGAGCGCACCGCGCGTCACGTTAAAACCCGTCAGCTGCTCCATGAGCTCCATGGAGGCAACGAACACAGGAACCGGACCCGCGCCCTCGCGCACAACCAGGCGCTCAAACAGCGGCATCATCTGATCGAGCCAGCGTTCGCCCAAAAGAAAGCTCACCGGCTCGTATCCGGCGCGAACCGCACGCTCGATGACCTTGGCGCTCTCGGCGATAAAAATGCCCTTCTGCGGCTCCAGCACGCAGCGAAGCTCACGCTCGGTCAGTCGCACGTAGGCATCGAGCCGCTCGTCCTCGAGCGAATTGATTCGCAGCACCTCAACGGCATCAGTCATAGCAGCCAGCCCGCACCCTTCTTTACAGCACATCTATACCAAACGAGGCGACGCTAAGCGCCGCCCCATGCACTCAATCAACCCGATGATACCGTTCACGCCAGGCGATTTATGCCTCAACGCGACGATACGTCACGAACTCATAATCGACACCCTCGTCACCCTCGCCCGAGGCAATCGTGGCAACCCCGCCACGCCGCGCAATCTCCCACGCGGGATCGGCGTCCAAGTCGGGAAAGTACGTGTCCACGGGATGGACGCAGTGGTTATGCGTGACCTCGGCCTCCACGCAGTACGGCAAAAACTGACGATACACCTCGCCACCGCCGATCACCCACGCAACGGGCTCATCGGCAACCACGGCGAGCGCTTCGTCGACGCTATGCACCACGTCGACGCCCTCGGCAGCAAAGCTCTCGTCACGCGTGAGCACGATATTGCGGCGGTTCTTGAGCGGACGCCCACCGGGAAAACTCAGCAGGGTCTTGCGTCCCATAATAACCGGGCACCCTTTGGTGCACGCCACAAAATGGCGCATGTCGGCGCGATTGGACACCACCATGTCGCCCTCGCACCCAATGCCCCAGTCATCGCACACGGCGACAATGGCAGAAAGCTTACACGTCATGCGCGTCACCTACACCGCAATGGGGATGTTCTTGACCTGCGGGCCGTGCTCATAACCCTCGACGATCAGGTCGTCGGTCGTAAACGCATAGAAGTCATGCACATCGGGGTTAAGCGTTACCTTGGGCGCGGCAAACTGCGGACGCTCGATAAGCTCGCGGACGATATCGACATGACGGTCGTAAATGTGGGCATCGGCAATCACATGTAGCAGCTCGCCGGGAATCATATCGACCGATTGCGCGACCATCATCAGCAAGATGGCGTACTGGCACACATTCCAGTTGTTCGCGGCCAAAATGTCCTGGCTGCGCTGGTTGAGAATCATGTTGAGCGTCGGTTTGTCATCCTGCGGGCGCTGCGTCACGTTATACGTCACGCTGTAGGCGCACGGATACAGGTGCATCTCGGACAAATCGCTAAACACATAGGTATTCGTCATAATGCGGCGGCTGTACGGCGTGTTCTTAAGGTCGTACAGAACGCGGTCCATCTGGTCGAAATCGCCCTCGGCATAATGGCTCTTCTGCCCAATCTGATACCCGTAGGCCTTACCGATGGAGCCGGTCTCGTCAGCCCACTCATCCCAAATATGGCTGTTGAGGTCATGCACGTTATTGGACTTCTTTTGATAGATCCATAGGATCTCATCCATGGCAGATTTGAGGGCCGTACGACGCAGGGTAAGCGCCGGAAACTCCTCACGCAGGTCATAGCGTGCCGTAACGCCAAAGTTTTTAATGGTATAGGCAGGGGTGCCGTCCTCCCACACCGGACGGACCTTTTGGCCCTCGGTGGTGGTGCCATGGTCCAGAATATCGCGGCACATGGTTACAAACTGTTGATCAGCCTTGCTCATTGACCCTCCTGTCAGTCGCCTACAAGCGAGATTCATTGTAGCCCAGGCGCACGCGGCCCCACAGCCCAAACATAAGCCCTTGTTTTCTGACATATGCCAGAAATCTCTTGCGTAAATCTGCACGTTCGTTATTCTATTGTTGACATATGTCAGATAAGGAGCACGTATGGCAGGAAGACGCGAGAAATTGCGCCGTGTTGGGATCATCCCCGAATATCGCGGCTTTACCCCCGACGGCCTTGCCAGTGGAGACGCCATCGACATGACGGTCGACGAACTCGAGGTGCTGCGCCTGTGCGACCTGGAAGGCCTCAATCAGGAGGCCGTCGCAAAGCACATGGGCATCGCGCGCGCCACGGTGGCGGCTATTTGCAGCCGAGCGCATCGCAAGGTGGCAAACGCGTTGGTCAATGGTCGGGCGCTCATCATCGAAGGCGGCAATATCGCGTACTCCCCCATCACCACGACAACGGCCGCATGGCCAGCAAAGGGGGTCGGCACCATGAGGGTGGCAACCACGTACGACAATGGCAACATCTTTATGCACTTTGGCCGCAGTGAGCAGTTCAAGATCTACGACATTCAGGATGGCAAGGTACTCAACGAGCAGGTCGTGGACACCGGCGGCACCGGCCACGGTGCCCTTGCGGGCCTGCTCGCCAACGGCGGCGTGGACACGCTCATCTGCGGCGGCATCGGCGGTGGCGCTATCAACGCGCTTGCCCAAGCCGGCATCACAGTATACGCAGGTGCCCAGGGCAGCTGCGACGCTTGCGTCGAGGCCCTCATTGCCGGCACGCTCGCGCAGACCGGCGAGGCCACCTGCGACTGCCATGGCCACGGCCACGACCACACTCACGAGCATGGCGATTCCTGCAGCTGCCACGGCCATCACGAGCACGAGGGCCACGAGGGCTGCGGCTGCCACTAACGGCACGGCACCGCGAGCTCGGGGCGCGATACTGAACGCAGCCCAACTATCAAAGCCAACAACAAAGGCCACCCGGTAGCTTCCGAGTGGCCTTTGCCATATCAAGCTGGAATTACAGCTCTATTTCTTATTACGCATCTGCGCTTCCATCTGGCGCAGCAGCTCCATATCGGACTTGGGACCGCCCGTACCCAGGCCGCCCATGCTGCCCAGACCCATAGCGTCCAGGCCAGGGATATTGGGCATGCGCATCTTCTTGCCCTTCTTGCCCTTTTTGCCCTTCTTGCCGCCGGCCTGCGCCTGATTGGCCATCGTGCGCATGCGTCCCATCATCTTGTTCATCTCGCCCCACTGCTTCATAAGGCTGTTGACCTCGGTGGGGGTCACGCCGGCGCCCTTGGCAATGCGGGCGCGACGCTGGCCGTTGATGATGGAGGGGCGCAGGCGTTCCTCCTTCTTGTCGAAGATGCCCTCGTCCAAGTTGCCGCCCATCTGGTTGAGCGCGCGCTGGCCACCGGGGAGCATGCCGAGAATGCCCTTCATGCCGCCCATCTTCTTAACGGCTTTCATCTGGTCGAGCATGTCGTTCATGGTAAAGCCCTCGCGCAGCATGCGCTCGGCGGCCTCGAGCTGCTCGGCATCGGCGGCCTCCTGGGCCTTCTCGATGATGCCGACGACGTCGCCCATGCCCAAGATTCGCTTGGCCATACGGTCGGGGTAGAACGGCTCCAGCGAATCGGGCTTCTCGCCCATGCTCACGAACTTGATGGGCTTGCCGGTCACCTGGCGCACGGAAAGCGCGCCGCCACCACGGGCATCGCCGTCGAGCTTGGAGATGATCACGCCGTCAAAGTCGGTGCGCTCGGCGAAGGTCGAGACGACGTTGACGATATCCTGGCCGGTCATGGCATCGACGACCATCAGCACCTGATCGGGCTTGACGGCCTTCTTGATGTCCACGGCTTCCTGCATCATCTGCTCGTCGATCTGCAAACGACCGGCGGTATCGACGATGACCACGTCACGCAGGTGGTCGACGGCCTCCTGAATAGCGCCCTTGGCGATGTCGACCGGGTGTGCACCGTCGCCGCGGAAGACCGGCACGCCGATCTCTCCGCCAAGCGTGGCTAGCTGGTCGGCTGCGGCGGGACGGTAGACGTCGCACGCGGCGAGCAGCGGCGAGCGGCCCTGCTTCTTGAGCAGGTAGGCCAGCTTTACGGCCGCCGTGGTCTTACCGGAGCCCTGCAGGCCCACGAGCATGATGACATTAGGAATGCGGTTACTAAAAACGAGCTTACTCTCGGTGGAGCCGAGCATCTCGGTAAGCTCGTCGAGCACGATCTTGACGACGTTTTGCGCCGGCGACAGCGACTCCATGACCTCGGCGGTCATGCAGCGCTCCTTGGTCTTGGCGACGAACTCCTTGACAACCTTAAAGTTGACGTCGGCCTCGAGCAACGCCATGCGAATGTCGCGCATGGCCGAGGTGATGTCGGCCTCGGTCAGCTTACCCTTGCCACGCAGGCGGTCAAATGTGTCATTGAGGCGATCGCTCAGAGAATCAAACACTAGTCACTCCTTAGTTGGACTCGCCCACCAGGGCGCGGCAGAAATCTTTGGCGTTAAACTCCTGCAGGTCATCGACCTGCTCGCCCACGCCGATGCGCAGGATCGGGAGCTTGAGCTTCTCGGCCACGGCCATGGCGATACCGCCCTTAGCCGTGCCGTCCAGCTTAGTCATGATAATACCGTCCAGGCCCAGCGCCTCGTTAAACTCGAGCGCCTGGTTCAGACCGTTCTGGCCGGTGGCGGCATCGATCACAAGCACGACCGAGACCGGCATGGGACCGGCGGCCATATTGGCGGCGCGCTTACGCGTCACGTTGACCACCTTGGCGAGCTCGCGCATGAGCTCGGGGCTCGTATGCAGACGACCGGCGGTGTCGATAAGCACCAGGTCGCTGCCGCGCCTGTCGGCCTCGTCGAGCACGTCGTAACAAACGCTCGCCGGGTCAGAGCCGCGGTCGCGCTTGATGACGGGAACACCGGCGCGCTGGCCCCACACATCGAGCTGCTCGATGGCGGCGGCGCGGAAGGTATCGGCCGAACCGATCACGACATTCTTGCCGCGGGAAGCCATGGCGCTCGCAATCTTGCCGACCGTCGTGGTCTTGCCGGCACCGTTGATGCCCACAAACAGCACGCAGCTCGGCGTATCGGAGAACGGATCGCGCTCGATGGGCACAAAGTGCTGCTCAAGCTGCTCGGCCAGAGCGCGGCGAAGCTGCGGAGCGGTCTTGAGGTTCTTCTTGGCTGCGGCATCGCGCAGGTCATCGGAGACCTGAATGGCGACCTCGGCACCCATGTCACCCATAACGAGGGTGTCCTCAAGGTCCTCCCAAAAGTCCTCGTCGACCTCGCCGCCAAAGTAGAAGACCTCGTTGAGGGCCTCGCGGCTGCGCTCAAGTCCGCGCGAGAGAGCGTCAAAGAATCCCATTATGCATTCACGACCTTTCCGGTTTCGCGATCGAGTTTTTGCGAGACGACGCGACTGACGCCGTCGGCTTGCATCGAGACACCGTAGAGAACGTCAGCATCCTCCATAGTACGGCGCTGATGCGAGATTACCAAGAGCTGCGTATCGGAACGCAGCACATCGAGGGCGCCGATGAGCTTGGACAGGTTGGCGTCGTCGAGCGCGGCCTCGACCTCGTCCAGCACATAGAACGGCACCGTGCGCGTGCGATACACGGCAAAGAGCAGGGCGAGCGCCGTCAGGCTCTTCTCGCCACCCGACATGAGCATCATCTTGGTGATGCGCTTGCCGCGCGGCTGCGCCACGACCTCGATACCCGTCTCGGCCGGATGCTCGGGATCGGTCATCTCCAGATGAGCCTGGCCACCCGGGAACAGCATAGCGAAGATCTCGCGGAAGTTCGCGTCGACCTTCTCAAACGTCACCAGAAACGCCTTGCGCATCTTGCGATCAATGGCCACCGTGATCTTGGTGAGCGCCTTACGCGCGCTCTCCAGATCGGCCAGCTGCTCCTCGATGTAGTCAGCGCGGCGCTTGAGCTGCTCGTACTCCTCCATGGCAACTTGGTTCACGGGACCAAGGTTGTTGATCTGGCGCACAAGCTGGTTGAGCTCGCGCTCGGCGGCGTCGCGGTCCGTGGGCGCAGGAAGCATAAGCGCTTCCTCGAGTACCGTGTTGCCATCGGCGGTAATGGCCTTAATGGCGGCCTCTACCTGCACCTCGAGCTTGCCACGCGCGACCTTAAATTCGTTTTGCGTGGCGGTGGCGGTATCGACCTTCTCCTTAGCGCGGGCAACCTCTGCCTTGGCATCCTCGATGGTCTTCTTGAGCGAAGCGGAGTCCGCCTCCTCCAGAGAGGCCTGGTCACGCAGACGCGCTGCCCAATCCGACGCGCGCTCCAGCAGGGCCGAATAGCGCTCGTGCATGGGATCGACGCGCAGGCGCAGCAGCTCGAGTGAGCGCGAGGCCTGGCGTGTTCCGCGGATACGGCGGTCGATGCCCTCCAGGCGATGCTCCAGATCGGGTGCTCGGCCCTTCAGAGAACGAAGGCGCTCGCTCGTCTGGGCCAGGCGGACCTTGGCATCGGCGAGCTTGCCGGCGGCCTCGGAATCGTCACGGCGAACGCGGTCGAGTTCGTCGTTGGCTTCGGCAATCTGAAGGCCAAGATCGCTTGCCTGCGCTCGGGCCTCGTCACGCGAGCGGGTGAGCTCGTCCACGCGCGGACGCGCAGCGCGAACGGCCTCGGCGGCCTGCTCGCGGCGCTTGGAGATGCGCACGCGCTCGACCTCGGCGTTGTTGGCGCTTTGCTCCAGGCGGCCAATCTCGGAGAGCAGCGAGCGGCGCTCGCCCTCAAGACGGGCGATCTCGCCGGCGGCATCGCCCTCAGCGGCACGCGCCTCTTCGACGGCCGCATTGGCCTCGACGACCTGATCCGACACATGATCAAACACAGCAGCCAGATCGGGTTCCAGGCCCTCCAGCTCGCGAATGCGACGCTTGCGCTCCAAAGCACCCGAAGCCTCGCCGGCGTCGAGCCCCACACGCACCAGGCCGCCGCAGGCGACGCGGGCGCCATCGGGGGTCACGTAAGTCACGCCGTCAACGACCGGCGCCGACAGCGCAGCCGCCAAGTCGTCGACAACGTAATAGCCGCCGAGCAGCGCCTCGACAACCGGGCCATAGCCGGCGCGTACGGACAGGCGATCGACCAGGCGGGAACCGGCAGCGCCCTTAGCGGCAGCAGAGGCGCTCGCACCGCGCGCCACCAGCAGCGCCTCGCCCGAGGCCTTCTTCTGGTCCAGAGCGGCACGACCGGCACGCTCAAGCGCGGACGTATCGTCGAACAGCAGCGCATCGATATCGCCGGCAAGCAGCTGCTCCACCAGGCCCTCGAGCTCACGAGGGGCCTCGAGCACGTCGCCCAGACGACCCGAGACATCGTCGCCCAGTACACCCACCAGACAGCTCACGAGCGGCGAGCTGTCGGCCATGCGGGCATCGAGTTTCTTTTGGCTAGCAAGCTCCGAGCGCACCTCGGACAGTTTGTTGCGCGCCTCGCTCTCGCGGGCACGCAAGTCCTTAAGGGCTGCACGGGCGACCTCGGTAGCCTCGCGCGCATCAATCTGGGCTTGACGGGCCTGATCGAGTGCACCCTCAAGCTCCTCGGCGCGGTCGCGACGGCTCTCGAGTGAGGCCGTGACTTCCTCGAGCTGGTCATCGATCTGCTCCAGGCGCGAGGCATACATGTTGTCCTCGACCTCGGCGTTGCTCAGCGAGTCCTTCACCTTGGCGAGTTCGAGCGCCGCGTTATCGGCCACACGCTGCACATCGCGTTGCTCACGCGTAAGCTGCGAAATCTGATTGTCGAGCGTCACGCGCCGCTCGTGGAGCTCGGCGGCGGCAGGTCCGGCGGCGTCAACGTCCTCCTGGGCCTGCATGTGCGCGCCGGTCACTTCCTCAAGCTGCGCACGCGCGTCCTCGAGCTCCTCTACCACGCGACGACGCAGATGCTCGGAGCTCGAGATCTGGCCGCGCATGTCGGACAGGCGCGACACCATGTTGTGGCCCTTTTCCTCGAGCAGGCGCATATCGGAGTTAATGCGGCCGACCACGTCTTGCATATGGCGGCGCTGCTCGCCCAGATCGCCCACAAACAGGCCCTTTTCCTCGAGCATGACCTGGAGCTTCTCGAGCTCGCGTTCCTTTTCGCCCAAGCGGTACTGCGCAAGCTCCAGCTCGGCGGCACCTTCCTTGGAGCGGCTCTCCAAGTCGTTCCACTGCGACTGCAGCGAACGCAGCTCGTCGACGGCCAGCATCTGCGTAAGCTCGTTCGCGCGCGAGGACAGCTCTTTATACTTGCGCGCGCGATCGACCTGACGCTCCAGCGGTCGCAGCTGACGGGCAATTTCCTTATTGATGTCGCGGGCACGCGTCAGGTGCTCGTCCATCGATTTAATCTTTCTGAGCGCACGCTCCTTGCGGCGCTTGTGCTTGAAGATGCCGGCGGCCTCCTCGATGAGAGCCCGGCGGT
>CAJJPN010000070.1:0-10358 GCA_905193635.1 Coriobacteriaceae bacterium | reverse complement strand
CTCGAAGGCGGTCGGCGGGCGCACGGGCTGTTGTTTGGGTTTAGGCACGGTGTCCTCCAACTTGGTCGTTGCGTTCGCGCGCGGTGGCGCCGGCGGTAAAGCTTAATCCCTTGACGAGCGCGTTCTTGCCGTACTTGCCTTTCACGGCCAGGACGGCGCGCGCCAGGTCGCGCTCGCGCTCATCGGCCTCGATATCGCTGAACAGATCGATGGTGGTAAATTCCTCGGGCATGAGGTTGCCAAAGCCAAGGTTGATGCGCTTGACCGGTCGTTTGGGATCGACGGTCTGCGCCCAGAGCTCATCGAAATAGCCCATGATTTTCTTAAACGAATTAGTGCGCTCGGGCAGCTTTCGCGAGGCGTTGGAGTGCGCAAAGAGTGCGGCATAGCCACCACGCGGTTTGCCGCCATGCTCTCCCACAAAGATGCCATCGATTGCCTGCGCTTCGCGCACCAGGCGACGCCTTTCGTCATCGCGCTGGACGGGCTTGGGAGCACGGGGCGCGAGCTCGGAGCCGTCGGTCGCTGCGGGTTCGATGCCCGAGGTACTCGAGCGCAGGTGTCCGCAGCCGTCTATATACTGCGCCGTGCCGCTGGCGTTGAGCCGGCGTATGTCGGCGCGCTCGCTTGCATAGCCCACAAAGAGCGAGATGCTGTCGCACACCACGTGTTTGTCGATCAAATCCAGCACGGCGGCATCGACCATTTCGCGCAAGACGGTGTAGGCTTGCTCGTAGGCATAGCCCTTCGAGAGCACCTGCCCCGTGGTGGTCGAGGTCGCTTGCGGGCGATAGGCTTGGATATCGGCGATGGTCGTTGGCTCGCGCCCAAAGGCGTGGTCGATAAGATATTCGGCATTGACGCCGAGCTCATCGTAAAGCAGGTTTTCGTCGAGCGCGGCGACGCCCATCAGATCGTAGACGCCGTACTTTTCGAGGCGGGCTGCCACGCCGGGGCCGATGCCCCAGATATCGGTAATGGGACGATGAGGCCAGATCTCCTTGCGAAAGGTCTCGTCGTCGAGTATGCCGATGCGGCTGGGTACGTGCTTGGCGGTAATGTCGAGCGCTACCTTGGCCTGGAATAGGTTGGGGCCGATGCCGACCGTCGCCGTGATGCCGGTGCGCGCGAGGACCTCGTCGCGCAGCGTGCAGGCGAACCCTTCCGCATCTGTGTGATAGAGGTCCAGATAGGGCGTCACGTCGATAAAGCACTCATCGATGGAGTAGACGTGCACGTCCTGGGGGCTGACGTATTCCAGATAGATACCGTAGATTTTCGCCGACACCTCCATGTAATGCTGCATGCGCGGTACGGCCGTGATGTAGTCGATGCCATCGGGAATTTCGAACAGACGGCAGCGATTGCGTATCCCGAGGTCCTTCATGGCCTGTGTGATGGCGAGGCAGATGGTCGTGCGCCCGCGCGATTCGTCGGCAACGACCAGGTTGGTGTTGAGCGGATCGAGCCCACGGTCGACGCACTCGACGCTGGCATAAAACGTCTTGAGGTCGATGCAGATATAGGTGTGCTGCTCGTGCGCCATCCGTGTCCTTCCATCAAACACATGTTCTTATCGAATACATGTTCGATAATACCCGCTCATCCGGACATCGTCAAAACCTGTCAAAAAGGGACTGGTTTGTTTTGGTAGGTATGGTCGTGCGGTTGGATCGGGTTTTAACGCAGCTCTAAAGAGTGCGAAACAGCTCGGAAAACCTCGCTTCGTAGCATGAGCCTAACGATTGATACCGCCTATACGCACGGAAGGGTTGTGGAAAAGATGGTCAACTATGGGTTTGGTATGCCGACGCGCTTGGTTGCGGATGGGGATGTGGCTCGCTGGTGCGGGCGATTGGTTGCCCACTATGGCGGCACCAAGGCACTGGTCGTGCTGGGCGGTGACAAGCATACGCGCGATGAGCTTGTCTCGGCGGCACTTGGCTCGCTTGATCGAGCCCTACTCGAGCGTGTGCTTTTCCGCTGCGGCTCGTTTGAGGGCGACGGGGGAGACGAGCTGATCGACGAAGCCGTGGCCCTGGCGACCGACGAAGGCGTGGACTTTGTCTTGGCGATTGGCGATGCCGATACTGCCGGCTTTGCGCGCGAGCTCGCCCGTCGCATGGCGGCGCTCGATGTCGGTGAAGACGGTTTTGTCCCTTATGGATGTATCGTCTCGGAGGGCAAGGTGCCTGCCGTCGTGGGGGCCGGCGAGGTTCCCGTTTTTGCCATCATCGCGCCCGAACTGCTGGAGGGCATCGGGTCTCCTCTGCGTGAGTTGCTCGGTAGCGTCTGCGCTGCGGCCTAATATTTGGCATAAAGGGATAGGTTATTTTTGATTGGTAAAGCGTTTGACCTGCCAAATTAAACCTGTCCCTTTTTGGTCGGTTGCCGTTTGGGGGCCGATTGGCAACGCTCGCTGATTATAGTCTTGACCTGCGCTAGAATAGTGGCATCTGAATGTCCGGGCGCATGGAGGCGTGCGCCCGTATGCTGAGGAGGACTCTATGGCAACTGTTGCCGCACCTATCGATGCTACGTCGACTGCCGCTTGGAAGGCGCTCGAGGCCCATCAGGAGAAGCTCGAGGCCGAGGGTATCGACCTCAAGGCCTGGTTCGCCGCCGATGCCGAGCGCGTGAACAAGCTGAGCTTTGACGCCGGTGACCTGCACTTCGACCTGTCCAAGAACCTGGTGACTGATGAGACCGTCAAGCTGCTGTGCGATCTTGCCCGCGAGGTGAAGCTCGAGGAGCGCCGCGACGCCATGTTCTCCGGCGAGCACATCAACACCACCGAGGACCGCGCCGTCCTGCACACCGCGCTGCGCCGCCCGGCAAGCGAGAAGGGCCAGCTCATCGTCGACGGCCAGGACGTCGTCGCCGACGTGCACGAGGTTCTCGACCGCATGTATGCCTTCGCCGAGCGCGTGCGCTCCGGTGAGTGGAAGGGTGTTACCGGCAAAAAGATCGAGCACCTGGTGTCCATCGGCATCGGCGGCTCCGATCTGGGCCCGGTCATGGCTTACGAGGCCCTGCGTCCCTATGCCGACGCCGGTATCGATTGCCGCTATATCTCCAACATCGATCCCAACGACCAGGCCGAGAAGCTCAAGGGTCTGGATCCCGAGACCACGCTCGTGATCATCGTCTCCAAGACCTTCACCACGCTCGAGACCCTCACCAACGCCCGCGAGGTCAAGACCTGGATGCTCGAGCAGCTCAAGGCTCAGGGCGCCATCGATGGCTCCGATGAGCAGAACGCCGAGGCCGTGGCAAAGCACTTCGTTGCCGTTTCCACCGCGCTCGAAAAGGTCGAGGCCTTCGGTATCGACCCCGCCAACGCCTTCGGTTTTTGGAACTGGGTCGGCGGCCGCTATTCCGTCGACTCCGCCGTGGGTCTGTCGCTGATCGTC
This sequence comes from Coriobacteriaceae bacterium, assembly GCA_905193635.1. Taxonomy (GTDB): domain Bacteria; phylum Actinomycetota; class Coriobacteriia; order Coriobacteriales; family Coriobacteriaceae; genus Collinsella. The sequence goes on along the minus strand of CAJJPN010000070.1, from coordinate 6,945 downwards.
GTGCTCGGCCCCGAGCGCTTCCAGCAGTTCCTTGAGGGCTTCCACGCCATCGACGAGTACTTCTGCAACACCCCGCTCGAGAACAACGCCGTCGCGCTGATGGGCCTGCTCAACGTCTGGTACGTCAACTTCTTCGGTTCCAAGAGCCACGCCGTGCTGCCGTACTGCCAGTATCTGCACCGCTTCCCGGCCTACCTGCAACAGCTCACCATGGAGTCCAACGGCAAGCACGTCCGCTGGGACGGCAGCGCTGTGACCTCCGATACCGGTGAGATCTTCTGGGGCGAGCCCGGTACCAACGGTCAGCACGCCTTCTACCAGCTGCTGCACCAGGGCACCGTGGTGGTCCCGGCCGACTTTATCGCTTTCGCCAACACTGCCAACCCCGCAACCGACAGCGGCCAGGACGTCCACGAGCTGTTCCTGGGCAACTTCCTGGCCCAGACCAAGGCGCTCGCCTTTGGTAAGACGGCCGACGAGGTTCGTGCCGAGGGCACGCCCGAGCAGATCGTCCCGGCCCGCTGCTTTGAGGGCAACCGTCCGACGACCTCGATCTTCGGCGACACGCTGACCCCGTTCGCACTCGGCGAGCTCATCGCCCTGTACGAGCACATCACGTTTGTCGAGGGCACGGTCTGGGGCATCGACTCCTACGACCAGTGGGGCGTCGAGCTGGGCAAGCAGCTTGCCAAGCAGATCACCCCGGCCTTCCACGACGACGCCGCCAAGGCCGAGCAGGACGCTTCGACCCAGGCGCTCATCGAGTTCTATCGCGCGCATCGCAAGTAGTCGCTGCTGTTAACGCATCGCGCCTTATAGTCAGGGGCCCGTATCCTATCGGATGCGGGTCCCTTTGCTTTGCCGTGGTCCCGGGGCGCACGGCCTTTGTGGAACATCGCCGGGGCGCCGCGCGCTGCGAGAACCCTGCGCCTAGATCTCGGCCTCCGCATGGCCTCGCTGCGCCTCGGGCAGCTCCCCGTAGAGCGGATGGTCTTCGAGCCTAAAGCGCTCGACCTGTTCGGGAGTGCGACCGCGTACAAAGAGCCACGAGCGATCAATCGGCGTCGCCATGAGCGTACTGGGCAGCGCGTCGGCGCGGTCGGAAAACACCCGGGCACTCTCGGGATCCTGGAACGCCAGCACCAGATGCGTGTCGCAGTTGCCCATGATGGAGCGTGCGCGTGCCTCGCCATAGAGCGCATCGAGCTGGTTGGTCGACTGCAGCAGCAGCGTTGCCCAGATGTTGCGGCTTCGGATAATCGAGAGCACGTTGTCGATCTGGGGGATCTGCAGATTTGCGAAGTCATCGAGCATAAAGCGCACGGGCACGGGCAGGCTGCCGTCGGGTTGCCTATCGGCCTCGCGAATGAGGCCCATAAACGCCTGCGTAATAAAGAGGCCGGTCAGCGGATCGAGATTGCGGTCAATATCGCTCACGGTTACAAACAGGGCGCAGGGGGTATGCCCCATGGAGGCGAAGTCCACCTGATGGCACTCACGATAGAGCTGTGCCGCACCGTCGAATCCCAGACACATGACCTTTTCGGCAAGGATGCCGACGATGCTCGCGTGCATGCGCTCGGCATTTTGCGTAATGGCGTAGCGCCGCCATAGCGAGAGGGCGTAGCTTTGGGGGTCGGTCGTGATCAGGTCGTCAAACAATCGACCCGTGGCACCGTCCTGCAGGTGCTCGATCAGCTTGATGACCGAGCTGATCGTCTGCTCGTCGTCGGGCAGCTGTTCGGTGACGTAGGCGATAAGACACGACAGCAGGTTTGCCGCCGCATGATCCCAAAAAGGCTGGTTGTTGTCCTCGATGGGACAGATGGCCTTTGCCACCGAGAGGATGTCCTGCTGGTTGGGCCTGCCGTCAGCCTTGCGGCGAATGTGCCTTAGGGGGTTGTAGCCGCAGCGCTCGATGCCGGGCGCAAGGGCCGGGACGGTGTTGAGGTCGGCGAAGTTGAGACATTGCACGCGGTAGCCGTGGGCTGCCAGCACGGGTCCCACTTCGCGACAGAGCGTGCCTTTGGTGTCGAGCACGATATAGCTTGCGTTCATCTGCAGCAGGTTGGGCTTAAGGACGTTTCGGGTCTTGCCGGCTCCCGAGGGGCCGATCACAAGTGCGTTGTTGTTGAGTCCCGTTTGGCGGGTGTCGCAGGAAAGCGTTCGATCTTTGGCCAGGATGGTGGACGATGCGAACTCAGATGCGGCAAGGCGGCTGGCGAGGTTAGACATGGGCGACCTCCTTGGTGGTCGAGAGGATTTCGTGGGCAAAGCCGAGCTCGACGGCGCGCTCGGCCGAAAGGTAGGTGTCTTTTGCAGTGAGGGACTGGATGCGCTTGGGCGTGAGGCCGCTGCGGTCCGAGAGGATTTGCGTGAGGGTCTTGCGGGTCTGCATGAGACGCCGGCTGGTTTCCTGCAGTGCAAGTGCCGAGCCGCCTGCCCCCTGGGGGATCAGCGGGTCGTGAATCATGAGCTCTGCATGGGGCGCCATACGGCGATCGTCGCCGCCCATAAAGATCACGGCGCCCATGGACGCGGCGAATTCCAGGCAGACGGTGCGGATGGGGCACGATGCGAGGCGCATGGCGTCATAGATCGCAAGACCTGATCGCACGCTTCCGCCGGCGCTGGCGACAAATATGGTGATGGGACGGCTGGGGTCGGTGGCATCGAGCAGACGGATCTGCTGGCATAGGTCGTGAGCCATCGGGGTTTCGATGTTTCCCATGACGGAGAGCTCGCGACGGGCGAGCATCTCATCGTAAATGCTGGTGAGCGTGATACCTCGGGCGGATTCACGCATGGTGAGGGGGCTGATGATGGGGGAATGATTGGTGTCCATGAGGACTCCTTTCTGTTGGTGGTGTTGTGGAATAGAGTCGCTGCCCGCGGAGGGGCTGGCGGGCTACAGGGTTCGTCCGAGCCTAAGATCGAGCTCGGTTGTGGGGCAGGCTGCCTGTCCGTGCGGCTCGCAAGCGCCAAGGGCTCCAAAGCGATGGAGCGTTGCGACGGGCGTGGTGTAGGCGAGCCGCAGCTGATGCTCGATAGGGGCACATCCGTCGTTTTTGTAATGAGCCGCGTAGTACTGCGCGATGCTGGCGTTCATCTCGCTGCCATTGCGATGACGCTCAAACTGGCGTCTGCAGGTCTCGATGATCTTTGCTACCGACTTGGGTGCCGTCGCGGGAACAAGGGCGAGATAGCCCTCAAATAGCTCGTTGACGCTCAGGAGGCACAGCAGGTCGATCAGCGTCCTTATGGCTGCTCCCTCGGCGGAAAAGTGCGCGGTCATGCGGTTATATCGGTTGCGGTCGACGATGGCCGCATGGGGTCTTGGAGTTTTCTGCCCTGTGGTCCCGGGCTTTTGCCGCGCCTGTGCATTGAGCTCGACGTTGCAGCGCTTGAGGCCGTCCAACGGAAGGAACAGTGCGGTGCGCAGGGTGTTCCGCTTGCTTTCGAGTTCATGACGCTCGTCGGGTTCCCATTCGAGCTTGAGTTTCGTGTCGAGCGCCGTAAGCATATGGGCTAGGCAGCCTACGGTAAGAACGTACGAATCGTTGTCGCGTTTTGGGGCATAGGGGTCTGTCAGCTTGCGAATGTCGGGGTCGCCCATGATCTTTGTGCAGCGCTTCAGCAGTTGAGGGTGGTCGGCCAAGATCGTCGCGAGCGGTAGCGACGCGTAGTTCTTGATGGTCGCGGCGGCAAAGGCGGCGTCATATTCGTTTGCATATGCTCGCTCAATGCGGGCATCCAGAATGCTTTTCTTATCGCCGTCTTCAGCGTGGTGGTTTGTCATAGCTTCTCCAATCGGTTGATGTTCGTGCTGTTTGTTGATGTGTTGGTTGTCGTGAGTGATGTGCTTGCCGTGGGTGATGTGCTGACGTTGGGGTGCTATGCGGTTTTCAATGAGCCCGTGAGGTAGTTGCTGCAGGGGCGGGATGGAACGGCCCATGCAAGGCGGAAGGCATCGTGCTCAAAATCGAGACAGCAATGCCCGGAGTGCCTCACATGTGGCAGTTACCTCATTAAGTTGTCATTGCGTTTGGGGTTGTACTTTGCCGATCTTCCTTCTCTTACACGCTAAAAACTGAAACTTCATATGCTCGATCTACTTAAAACCGCAACGGCGGTCTTTTTTCAACTTATATGTCGGAACGCGTCTTTGCAAGTATTTTTTTGCCTTTGTTTCAAATGGGGTGGTTTTGCAACCGTTGCGCGCCGCGCTGTGCGAACGTGCCCCGGCTCGGATAAGATAGTGCGCGATAAAAACGATGCAAGGAGGCACATATGGCAATTAAGGCCATCGCAATGGATATCGACGGTACGCTCACCAACGATCAGAAGGTCATCAGCCCGCGTACGCGCGAGAAGCTGCTCGCGGCGCAAGAGTCGGGCATTAAGCTCATCTTGGCTTCGGGTCGTCCCGCATGGGGGCTGCACGCCTTGGCGCAGGAGCTCGACCTTCAAAACCATGACGGTCTGCTGGTGGCCTTTAACGGCGCTCACGTCGTCGATGCCCAGACCGACGAGGTGCTGTTCGATCAGGCTATGCCAACCGACGAATTGCATCGCCTGATTGATCACCTGCGTAATTTTGACGTGATTCCTATGATTTCGCTCGGTCGCGATTTGCACGTCGAGGACTCGTACCATTGCATGATCACGCTGCCTGACGGCTCGCAGAAGAATATTGTCAAGTATGAGCGCGACGCGTGCGATCTTAAGATTCGCGAGGTGGAGAGCCTGCATGAGGTCGCTGATGCTTATCCCGTGGACAAGCTGCTGACGGCAGGCGACCCGGCATACCTGCAGGCGCATTACGAGGAGATGTATGCGCCCTTTAAGCAGACGCTTTCGGGCATGTTTACGGCCGACTGGTACTTTGAGTACACGGCGCCCGGTATCGACAAGGCCCGTGCGCTCGAGGGTGCCCTGCCCAAGCTCGGCATCGATGCCAGTGAGGTCGTATCGTTTGGCGACGGCCAGAACGACAAGTCCATGATTGAGTGGGCGGGTACCGGTGTTGCCATGGGTAACGCCGTCGACGAGGTCAAGGCTGTGGCCCAGATGGTGACCGCCAATAACAACGAAGACGGCATTGCGGTGGCGCTGGATAAGCTGCTGGGTTAGAATCGCCGATAAAGCATGGTTCGGGCGTCCGCTTGCGGGCGCCCTTTTTGTTAGGGAGGGTGCCGTGTCCGCATTTCCGTTCGATGCCGTTATCTTTGACATGGACGGCGTCATTGTCGATACCGAGTATTACTACCTGGGCGAGACTGCCGCGTTTGCCAAGGAGCTTGGGCTTAATCTGACTCAAGAGGAGTTGAATGGACAGGTTGGTACCTCGCATCAGTTCTTCCTACATATGCTGGTCGATTGGTTTGAGCGCGCCGGTAAGGGGCATTTCACTGGCGAAGAAGCGTTGGCCCGTTGGGACGAGTGGGCGCATAAGCGTCCGCGCGACTATCAGGCTTTGATTAACCCAGGCGCCGTGGAGACGATTCGAGAGCTGCCGCGCCGCGGCGTTCGCGTGGCGCTTGCCAGCTCGTCTCCCATGAATAGCATCGAGGAAGTGCTCAATGCGTGCGGGTTGTCGGATGCCTTTGAGTATGTGGTGAGCGGCGAGCAGTTTAAGGAGAGCAAGCCCGAGCCCGACATCTACCTGCATGCGCTGGACCTGCTGGGGCTGCCCGCGAATCGCTGCTGCTGCGTTGAGGATTCGGTGCCTGGCATCACTGCCGGCAAGCGAGCCGGCCTGACAGTCATTGCCAAGCGCGAGGAGCGCTTTGGCTTTAGCCAGGATGCCGCGGACAAGATTATCGACCAGCTGCCGGAGCTGCTGGAGCTTGCGTAGATCCTGGGCGGTACTGCTGTCACAACAGTGGTTCCGTTGGCATAAGAGAGGGGCGGCGTCATGGCATTTAACGTGAGCGCACTGGGACCGCTACGAACATATCCACACAATGTATCCGGGTGGCAATGCGGTGAACTTTGCCGTATATGCCAAGAAGTGCGGTGCCGCGCGCTCCGCGTATATGGGCATTTTTGGCAATGACGCCGCTGCTGAGCATGTCATTGCAAGCCTCGAGGATGAGAGTATCGAGCTTGACAAGTGCGAGCAGATGATTGGCGAGAACGGAGCGGCTCGCGTGACCGTCGTTGACGGTGACCGTGTCTTCCTCGGCTCCAACGAGGGCGGTGTCCGTGGCGATGCGCGCTATGTCCTCGATCGCTTTGACCTTGCGTACATGAAGCAGTTCGATGTGGTTCATTCGGGCAACTATTGCTTTACCGAGCGCGAGCTGCCCAAGTTGAAGGCTGCGGGCGTCACGGTCTCTTTTGACTTTTCGGACGACTCCACCGACGAGTACTACGAGCAGATTGCACCCTACGTCGATTTCGCTTTCTTTAGTGCGGCGGATGCCGCGAGTGAGGACGAGATCCGGGAGCGCCTGGCATGGGTGAGGAGTCTAGGCCCACGTTTCGTATCGGCAACGGCTGGCGCTGAGGGCTGCATTGCTTACGACGGCGAGCGTTATTACCGCCAGCTGGCTAAACCGGTAACGGACATGAAGGACACCATGGGGGCGGGCGACTCGTTCCTCACCTCGTTTTTGATGTGCTATCTCGATTCCGCCAAGCGTGGTGAAGATAGCGCCGAGGCCATCGAGCGCGCGCTCGACTTTGCGGCGGGGTTTGCTTCGACCGTATGCGGCATGGAAGGCTCCTGGGGCCATGGAGCGCCGATTTTCGAATAGTCGAGCAGTTCCGGGGAAGCAAGTTGGCGCCTCCCCGGAACCCTGTGGGCAAAATATGCCAAATATGAGTACTGTCACTAATTTAGTAACAGCAAAATTGGCCATTAGAGGCTCTGCTTGAGGTTCTGCAGGTGGCGCGCGCAGACGTGGTGTAAGAGCGTCCCGAGGTCCGTCGCTGCAAGTC
>CAJJPN010000069.1:0-10436 GCA_905193635.1 Coriobacteriaceae bacterium | reverse complement strand
AGGTTTAGTTTGGCGCGCGGATCTGCACAAAACGCCAAAGGCAATAAGGCCAACAACCAACCGGCATCTGCTAAGGGTGCCGGTTCCCATCTTCGTGCCAATAAGGGCCATGAGGCAGACTTCGACGATTTTGAGCCCTTGGTCGAGCCTTCGGCCAATCGCGATATCGCTGGTGTGGTCATCGCCGTTTTGGCGATCGCGTCCTTCATTGCCGTGATCTCTCCGGCAACAGCGCCCGTGACGGCTGCGGTTGCCGGTTTCTACCACCTGGGCTTTGGTCTGGGCGCCTACGTGCTGCCGATCGTCATCTTGCTGTTTGCCGCCACGCTCTTTTTGGGTGAGGACTCGCCGCTCAACGTGCGCTCTGTTGCGGGCGGCGCCTTGGTCTTTATCGCTGTCGTCTCCATTCTTTCGCTGATGGTGCCGGGCACGAGCGATTCGTGCGACCTTATGTTTACGCCGCAGAACCTTTCCGTGTCGGGCGGCTACATTGGTGCCTTTATCGCAAGTGCCTTGCAAAATGCCCTGGGTAAACCTATCGCCATGGTTGTCTTGCTGGGGCTTGTCGTCGTTGGTTTGGTCATTATCGGCTTTTCGGTGGGTGGCGTTTTGCGCTCCGCACGCGATCGCGCTGCCGATTTTGCCGAGCGTCGACGTGCCGATGTCAATGCGAGCCCGTGGGGCGATGAAGAGGCCCTGTCTGTTCCCGGCGTTGCTCGTCCGCACCTGAGCATTCTGCGCCAGAAGGGGACTGACGCCGCGGTGACCACGGTCATGGGTGGCGATGTCGACCCGGTTTTGGATGACGACGAGGACGATGACCCGTTTGTCGACGTATCCGAGTCGGTTGAAGCCGAGCGAGCCAAGACCACGCTGTTGCCGCGCCGCCATGCCAAGAAGGGCAAGTCTGCGCCTAAGCTCAATACGAGTGAGCCCGACCCGTCTTGGTCCGATAGCGAGATTGAGCTCACCGAGGGCGATGACGAGGACGACGAGGCTCCGATTGAGACCGCAAAGACAACTTTGCTGCCGCGTCGCCATGCAAAGCGCGGCCAGGTAACCGGCCAGCTTTCGATGGAAGACGACCCCGATAAGATCGACGAGTCCGAGCCGCCGTTTGCCGTGAATCCCGTCTCGGCCGCACCTCAGATTCCCGACTTCCTGAAGCATCCCAAGGTTGCCGATGCGCCTGCCACGAGTGCTATCGAATCGGCTGCGGCTCGTGATGGGGGAGTGGACGACGGCGCCGCAGATAACGAGGGCGAAGAGGAGGACGGCCTCAAGCTTCCGCCGCTCGAAATCCTGCATGCCAACCCACAGTCGGCTTCCGCCGCGTCTTCGGACAAGGAGCTGGAGCAGACCGCTGAGTCACTGCAATCCACCTTGCTTGAGTTTGGCCGCAGTGCCCGCGTGGTCGGCTGGATCGCCGGCCCCACGGTGACGACCTTTAAGCTGCAGCCCGGTGAGGGCGAGCGTGTGAGCAAAATCTCGAGCCTCGAGGACGATATCGCGCTTTCGCTCGCTGCCCAGTCGGTGCGTATCTTTGCCCCGATCCCCGGCACCTCGCTCGTGGGCATCGAGATTCCCAACCGCAAGCGCCAGAACGTCAATCTGGGCGACGTGCTGCCCTATGTGAAGGGCGGTCCGCTCGAGCTCGCCATCGGCCGCGACGCCGAGGGCACGCCGGTTGTTGCCGACCTCGCCAAGATGCCTCACCTGTTGATTGCCGGTACGACCGGTTCTGGTAAGTCGGTGATGATCAACTCCATCATCACGACCTTGCTCATGCGCGCCCTTCCCGAGGACGTTCGCCTGATTATGGTCGACCCCAAGCGCGTTGAGCTTGCGGGCTATAACGGTCTTCCGCATCTCTATGTGCCCGTGGTGACCGAGCCTAAGCAGGCCGCGAGCGCTCTGCAATGGGCTGTGTCCGAGATGGAGCGTCGCCTGAAGGTCTTCGAGCGTCTCAACGTGCGTAAGATCTCGACCTACAACGAAAAGCAGGCTGCTGGCGAGTTTGAGCATTACGACAACCCGCCGCAAAAGATGCCCTACCTGGTCATTATCATTGACGAGCTCTCTGACCTGATGATGGTCGCCGGTAAGGATGTCGAGGCCTCGATCGTGCGTATTGCACAGCTGGGCCGTGCCGCCGGTATTCACCTTATCGTTGCCACGCAGCGCCCCAGCTCCAACGTGGTGACGGGCCTTATCAAGGCCAACATCACCAACCGCATCGCCTTTAACGTCGCCACGGGCATCGACTCGCGCGTCATCATCGACCAGATGGGTGCCGAGAAGCTCACCGGTTTGGGCGACATGCTGTTCTCCAAGGTCGACTGGGGCAAGCCCCGCCGTATCCAGGGCTGCTTTGTCTCGGACGACGAAATCAACGAGATTGTCGAGTTCGTCAAGTCGCAGAGTGAGCCAGACTACCACGAGGAGATCCTGTCTGCCGTGGCGCCCGCTTCCATGTCCATGGCGGGTGGCGGAGGCATTGTCCGCACCGGAGTAGCCGAGCCGCAAGACGATGATCCACTCATTTGGGAAGCCGCCCATATTGTGGTGGAATCGCAGCTTGGCTCCACATCTGGCCTGCAACGTCGTCTGAAGGTTGGCTATGCGCGTGCCGGGCGTATTATGGACATGCTGGAAGAAAAGGGTGTCGTCGGCCCGCCCGACGGTTCCAAGCCGCGCGAGGTCCTGTTGGACGAGGAGGGGCTTGCCGCGCTGGAATCTGTCGATGCCGAGATGGCACGTGAAGATCGTGAGTTTGGAGGATTCTGATGGCTGCACGCTTTGGTGACATGCTGCTCGAGCAGCGTCGCCGAATGGGCCTTTCCATTCAGCAGGTCGCCAACACCATCAAAATCAGGCCGCAGATCATCGAGTTTTTCGAGACCGGTAACTTTGCTTCGATGCCGCCGCGCGGCTATGCGCAGGGCAGCTATGCTCGTTTTTTGGGCCTCAATCCGCGCGAGGTCGTCAATGCCTACTTTGACGACCTGATGGCATACGAACGCGAGACGTCGCAGCAGGGCGGTCGTTTTCAGGACGCCGCCGGCTACGTCAATTCGCGTTCCTCTGTCGATAACGGGCGCTTCCTGATGGTTCAGGGTGGTCGCTCAACGCGTTATGGTCAGCGTCCGCAGCAGGCTGGCTATATTACCGAGACGGGGTCCAGTGAGGAAATCCGTTCTCAGCGCGATCGTTTCCGCAGCACGCCTATGCCCGACGATCGTGCGCTTCCCGCTGCCCGCGGTGTGGTGCGCGATCCCCGTGTCGGCTACGGAGATGGCGGCTATTCCGATCGTGGCTACCGTGGTGTCTCTGCCGGTCGTGCTCTCGGCGGCTATGCGGACGCCGATGCCACGCAGGTGACGCCGCGTCTTCGCTCTCAATCACAGCCGTATGGCCAGCGCTCTTCGGCTCCGCGTGCGGGCCAGCGTGGCTATCAAGGCCGCGGTGAACTTGCGCCCCGCTCGGGTCAGCGCAGCCTTCAGGGCCAGGGTGGCTATCGCGGCCGTTCCGACAGCAATCGTGGTCGTATGCCTCAGGGAGGCGGCCGCAGCAGTTCCAGTCGTGGACGCGGCGGTTCCCGTACTCCTCAAAACAACGGTCTCGATCCGCGTATCGTCTACGCCGGCATCGGTGCCGTGGCGTTGCTGCTGATCGTGCTCATCGTGGTACTTCTGCGCGGCTGCGCATCTTCGACGCCCGAGACCACGCCCGAGACGCCCACTGCTACCAAGACGACGCCCAAGAAGTCTTCTAAGAAGACCGAAACGGTCGACGAGGATGAGGACACCGATGAGGCGACGGATGAGTCGACCGATTCGGACGCCACCAAGACGACGGCTAAAAAGGAAGAAAACGAGGTAACGAAGGTCAAGGTCTCCGTTGCCAAGGGAAAGACCGCCTGGATTGAGGTCAAGGTCGATGGCAAGTCGGTCTATGGCGCCCAGGCGACTGGCCCCTTTGAGCAGGAGTACACGCCTGAGTCCTCGATCGAGATCACCACGTCCAAGCCTTCCGATGTCACCGTTACCAAGAACGGCGAAAAGGTCCGTTACGATACCAAGACCTCGGGCGTGGCGCGTGTGACGATCACCGTTCCCAAGAAGGAGACGACTGCTTCCGAGAATGGTGAAAGTTCTGATGGTACCGACACCACCGATGGTACCGACACCACCGACGGCACCGATGCCCAGTCCACGGATGGCGCCGATACCGCAACTGATGACCAGACGCCCACCGATTCTACCGACTATTCGTACGATAGCTACTAAGCCGCTCGTACGCGAAAGGAAACATCATGGCTAAAGATTCCAGCTTCGACGTCGTGTCCGAGGTCAACATGCAAGAGGTCGACAACGCCTTCCAGCAAACCACGCGCGAGATTTCCCAGCGCTATGACCTGAAGGATTCCGGCGCCACGATCGAGCTTTCGAAGGGCGACAAGCTCTTTACGATCAACGCCCCGGCCGACTTTGTCTCCAAGCAGATTATCGAGGTGCTGAGCTCCAAGCTCATCAAGCGCGGCATCGACCTCAAGGCTGTCTCGTGGGATGCCCCGCAGGCGGCATCGGGCGGCACCGTGCGCGTGCTCGGCCATATCGTCGAGGGTATCGACCAGGCGACCGCCAAGAAGATCAACAAGGACATCAAGGACCAAAAGCTCAAGGTCAAGGTGACTATCGAGGCCGACAAGCTGCGTGTTTCCTCTGCTTCGAAGGACGCGTTGCAGACCGTGATCCAGTTCCTGCGCGACCAGGACTACGGCCAGCCGCTGCAGTTCACCAACTACCGCTAATATCATACGAAAGGACTGCTCTTCAACATGGATACACCGTTGGGCTCCGTGCTCTACATCACCCTCGGGTGCGCTAAGAACGAGGTTGACACCGACCGCATGCGTTCTCTTTTGACCGCCGCGGGCTACGAGGAGGCATTCGACCCACAGGATGCCGATATCGCCATCGTCAATACATGCTCGTTCCTCGCCTCCGCAACGTCCGAGAGCATCGAGACCACGCTCGAGCTCGCCAACGAGGTTCAGGACGGCGTTCGTTCTTGCCCCATCGTCATGTGCGGCTGTGTGCCGTCGCGCTATGGCGACGACCTGCCTGACGAACTGCCCGAGGTCGCTGCCTTTGTGAAGGCCGACGAGGAGGATGGCATCGTGGCGGTCATCGATGGCGTGCTGGGTGTCGAGCGCGAGATTGCCGCCTATATTCCGCAGGTCAAGCGCACCGTCGAGGGCGCTGTCGCCTACGTCAAGATCTCCGATGGCTGCAACCGCTTCTGTAGCTTCTGCATGATCCCGTATATCCGCGGTCGTTATCACTCGCGCAATGCCGAGAGCATTATTTCCGAGGTGCGCGACTTGGTTGCCGGTGGCGTGCGAGAGATCGTGCTGATCGGCCAGGACACGGGTATTTGGGGCACCGACTTTGCCGACGAAGACGTCACCGATGGCTCGCCGCGCAATCTGGCGCAGCTGCTGCATGCCGTCGCCGAGGCCGTGCGCCCGCACAACGTCTGGGTCCGCGTGCTCTACCTGCAGCCCGAGGGCATGACTGACGAGCTCATTGAGACCATTCGTGATACGCCCGAGGTGCTGCCCTATATCGATATCCCCGTGCAGCACTGCGACGCGCGCATCCTCAAGGCTATGCGCCGTTCTGGTTCGCGCCAGGAGCTCGAGGACCTGTTCCGCGATCTGCGTGAGCGCATCCCCGGCATCGTGATCCGTTCCACGGCCATGGTCGGCTTCCCGACCGAGACCGACGACGAGTTCCGCGACCTTATCGACTTTATGGACACCGTCGGCTTCGACTACACGAGCGTCTTTGCCTACTCGCAGGAGGAGGGCAGCCTGGCCGCCAAGATGGAGGGCCAGGTCGACGAAGAGGTCAAGCTCGAGCGCGCCCAGGAGGCCATGGACCTGGCCGAGTCGCTCGGTTTTGCTGCAACTGCCGCACATGTGGGCGAGCGCGCCCAGGTGATTGTCGACGGTATCGAAGAGACCGAGGACGGCGCCGAGCTGATCGGACATGCCTGGTTCCAGGCGCCTGATTCCGATGGCGCGGTGCATCTGGATGCCAGCGAGGCATCTGTGGGCGATATTCTGACGGTCGAGTTTACCGATAGCTTCTGCTATGAGCTTATCGGCCATGTTGTGGAGTAGGAGAGCGTCGTGGCAAACGAGAGCAATAAGGAACTGACGAGTGTTTGGACGCCCGCCAACATCGTGACGTGCGTTCGCATCGTCTTTATCCCGGTGTTCATGATTGTGTCGGCGCTTTCTCACACGAGTGTTGCCGGTACAGATTGGAGCACCTTCGACGGCCCGCTCGCCGCCGCTGCCTTCATTCTGTACGTCATCCTGTCGTGCACCGATAAGGTTGACGGCTACCTGGCGCGCTCGCGCAACGAGATTACCGACTTCGGTAAATTCTTGGACCCCATCGCCGACAAGCTGCTCGTATTCTCGGCCCTGCTGCTATTCTTGGACTTTGGTGCCGTGTCGGTTTGGTCCGTGTTCATCATCTTGTTCCGCGAGCTGCTGGTAAGCGCCCTGCGCATGGTTGCGAGTGCCGCCGGCGTGGTCGTTGCCGCCGATAAGCTTGGCAAGTACAAGACGGCGACCACGATGGTCTCCATCTGCGGTTACCTGTGCGTCTTTGCGATGGCCGGCTTGCACCTTGGCCCGCTGGCGCTGACGCTCGGCATCTACTCGGTGTCGCGCTTCCTGTACGCCGTTGCCGTTGTCCTGACCGTTATCTCGGGCGCCCAGTACTTCTGGAACTGCCGCAAGATCGTCTTTTCGGTCTAGGTTCTGGTGGGTATGACGGACTCTTTTGAGCAGATTTCCGCACATAACGAGGAGCTGGCGCGTCATATTGTCGAGCGCGCGAGCGCTCGGGGCGTGACGGTTTCGACGGCTGAGTCGCTGACAGCAGGTATGATCGCCTCGACGATTGCCGATATCCCGGGCGCCTCGGCGGTGCTGCGTGGCGGTGCGGTGACCTACTGCGATGAGATCAAGCATCGCGTTTTGGGTGTTGATCAGGAGACGCTCGACCGCTATACCGCGGTGTCGCATCAGACCGCGCGCGAGATGGCGGCGCGTTCGCTGGAGCTGTACCAGAGCGATATTGCAGTGAGCGCAACGGGTTATGCCGGCCCCGGCGGCGGCACTGAGGACGATCCGGCTGGCACTTTCTATATTGGCTGGGCGTATCGCGCGGCTGATGGGGAAGTGCCGGTCGTGGACTCTGTGCGCTGCCACTATGAGGGCGACCGTTCGCGTGTTCGTGCCCATGCGGTCGCGGAGGCATTGGGACGCATTGCCCTTGTGCTTAACTCTATGGAATAGACGTGTTTTAAGGGGCCTTCGGGCCCCTTAATTGTGGAGATAGGGACCTTAGGCTCATTTGGCGTTTGTGCTGGTTGTAGACGTAATTTTGCCTGCCTTGTTCATATTTGGTCCTTTGTGGTCAAGCATTTGGTCAGTGTTTGGTCGGCGTTTGGTTGGGTTTTGGAAAGGTCGGCTGCATATGATTTATCTGAACGGTTGACCACGAACAGCCGTTCGTTTATTGTTAAGAGGAGGGCTTTTCATGGCCAAGAATTCAGGTCCCGTACGTACCGTTCATGCTCGCACGACGGGTAAAGAGCGCGATGAGATGATCGCCACCACCAAGGCCGAGATCGAGAAGAAATTCGGCCAGGGTTCCATCATGAGGTACGGCGACGGTGGCCCCGAGCTCGAGGTCGAGGCCATCCCCACGGGCGCTCTGGCACTCGATGCCGCTCTGGGTATCGGCGGTGTGCCGCGCGGCCGAATCGTCGAGATCTACGGTCCCGAGTCCTCCGGTAAGACGACGCTTTCGCTCGAGATCCTGGCCGAGGCCCAGGCAATGGGTGGCGTGGTGGCATTTATCGATGCCGAGCACGCGCTCGATCCCACGTATGCCGCGCGCATTGGCGTGGATATCGACGAGGTACTGATTTCCCAGCCCGATACGGGTGAGCAGGCGCTCGAGATCGTTGACATGCTCGTGCGTTCCGGCGCCATCGATGCCATCGTCGTCGACTCCGTCGCCGCGCTGACCCCGCGTGCCGAGATCGAGGGAGAGATCGGCGACACTACGGTCGGTCTTCAGGCTCGCCTGATGAGCCAGGCGCTCCGCAAGCTCGCCGGTTCGCTGTCCAAGTCCAACACGACGTGCATCTTCATTAACCAGCTGCGAGAGAAGATCGGCGTCATGTTCGGCAACCCCGAGACCACGACGGGCGGCCGCGCCCTTAAGTTCTTCTCTTCGGTGCGTATCGACATTCGCCGCATCGACAGCATTAAGCTTAAGGATGAGGTTATCGGTAACCGCGTGCGCGCCAAGGTCGTTAAGAACAAGGTGGCAGCTCCGTTCCGTTCTGCTGAGTTCGACATCATGTACGGTACGGGCATCTCTAAGGAGGGCTCGATTCTGGACATGGCTGTCGAGTGCGGCATTTGCAAGAAGATGGGCTCCTGGTTTGCCTATGGCGAGGACAAGCTCGGCAACGGTCGCGAGGCCGCCAAGGCGTTCCTGCGCGAACACCCCGATTGCGCCGACGAGATTGAGCATAAGGTCCGCCTTGCCTGCGGGCTTGAGTTTGATGACGATGCTCCGTCCGAGGTCGAGCTGACCGATCAGCCTGCGCCTGAGGAGTTTGACGAGCTTTACGCCATCGATGGTTCCGCCATGCTCGATGATGACGACGAGTAGCGGTTACGCTCATGTCGTATACGGTGACCGAGGCCACGGTCGTCTTTCCCGATAAGAAGGCGGCCTCCTCGTTCTCGAGCGGGTATGCGTCCAAAAAGCCTTGCGCACAGATCGATTGTGAGCTTGAGGGCGGTTTTAAGCGGTCCATTTGGATTCCCGTGCGGGCCGCGCGCCTGTATGTCAAAAACCGCCCTGATCTTCCCTGTGATTGGGATAACTTTCGTGAGGCGGTGCAGCTCATCGAGCGTAAATGTGCTCTCACCATGGTGACCGAGATGTTGTCGCGCCGCGACCATGCGACGGGTGAGGTCCGTGACAAGCTGGCTCGCTACGGCTTTCGCCAGCCCGCGATCGATTTCGCCGTCGAGCGCGCCACCGAGTATCGCTTTTTAGACGAGAACCGCTTTTGCTCGTACTTTATCGAGGAACGCAAGCGGCGCGGTTGGGGACAGCGTAAAATCGAGACCGAGCTCAAGCGTCGTCATGTCGTGCTCGATGACATTCCCGGTTATCCCGAGGATTATTTTGCCGTCGAAGACGATTTGGCGCGTGCGTCAGCCCTGCTCGCCAAGCGGCGTGTTCCAGAGACGCGCGGATTTGAAAAACTGGTTCGGTTTTTGATGGGCAAGGGCTTCTCGTATCACATCGCCGCCGATGCCGTTAAGGCACGTCTCGATGCCGAACGTGAGGAATGTGCGGTTTAGGCGTATGTGTTTTGTGGCCCTGCCGTTCACCGCGTTTTAGCCGCCGTGCTGGGGCCATTTATTTGACAGTTGTTGTGGTTCAACGTACGATAAACACTGTCATTTGCTTTGTGATATGTGCTCATCTGTGATGAGTTTGTTTATATGTTTATCTGTATCCGACCCGCATAAGCTGCGCCCATATTACTCAAATGTCGCGAGCCGTTCGTAAGGACGGTTCGCTTTGTTGTGTAACGAATCCATAAAAAGGAGTGAGCATGCCTATCATTGCAGCGCTCGTTGGCATCGTTTTGGGTGCCGTCGCCGCCATTGCCTACATGCGCACCGCCAAGCAGGGTAGTCTTCACGAGGCCGATGAAAAGATTCAGTCGGCACATGCACAGGCTGAGTCCCTGATCGGTGATGCACAGCGTCAGGCTGAGACCCTCAAAAAAGAGGCTCTGCTTGAGGCCAAGGAAGAGATCATCAAGAATAAGCAGGCTGCCGAGGCCGAGGACAAGCAGCGTAAGAGCGAGATTCGTACGCTCGAGAATCGCGTGATGCAGCGCGAGGAGTCCCTCGATCGCCGTAACGATGCCCTCGATAAGCGCGAGCATCAGCTGTCCAGCCAGGCCGGCCAAGTCGAGAAGCGCTCCCGTGAGCTTGAGGAGCTCTGTGCCAAGCAGACCTCCGAGCTCGAGCGTATCGCCGACCTTACCCGCGAGGATGCCCATAAGGAGCTGCTCGACAAGGTGCGTGGCGAGGTCACCCATGAGGCTGCCACCATTATTCGCGAGTCTGAGCAGCAAGTTCGCGCGGAGTGCCATAAAACCGCCCAGGAGATTCTTTCCCTGGCGATTCAGCGCTGTGCCGCCGATCAGGTATCCGAGGCGACCGTTTCGGTCGTTCCGCTGCCGAACGACGAGATGAAGGGCCGCATTATCGGCCGAGAGGGACGCAATATCCGCACGCTGGAAAC